>JBOGFX010000084.1:0-7117 GCA_050743805.1 Acidimicrobiales bacterium | reverse complement strand
CGACCAGATACGCCTCGGCGAAGTCGACTCGCTCGGTTTCGTACACCTCGGCAGCCCTCAGCAGCAGTGCAGGGTCGACGCAGACAACCGAGTCGAAGGCGACCAGCGAGCGGAGCGCTTGGGCAACCTGACCGCGCGGAGCCTCGTAGAAGGATGCCAGCACGTACACGGTTTCGGCGGCCACGACTTCGGTGAGCAGTAGCTCGGTCTCCGTGCCCAGGTAGTTCGTGGCTGCCTGTGCCACGTCCGGAGGATCGCCGGTGAGATGGAGGACCAAGACATTCGTGTCGACGAACGCACTCACCGGCGCGGAGCCGCTCGCACGCTCCTGGTCTTGTGAATGACATGGTCCCACGCGACGTCGCGCTTGGCGGCCGGGACCGAATACGTGGCGCCGGAACCTACCTTCGCAGGGCCGCCCGTCAAGGATCAAAGAACTGAAGGGCTGGCAAGACAGCACAAACTCGCTTGAAGTCGGAGTCGCGCGTCCATAGCCTCGAGGACGAGTCGACGGCGGCCACGGCGATCTCGATGTCGGTCAGAGCGACGGTTTCGGCACGCTCTCGTAGACGTGCCGCGGCTTCGCCAACGCTCTGCCACTGGACCGGGCCCAGGTCCGCCCACGGCAACCCGGTCAGCGATAGCCAGAGCCTCGCTCTCTCGAGGGACTTTGCACCGGCGAGCAACTCTGCCACGACAGGGCCGCATACGACCACCTCGCCCGCCACGAGGAGGTCATCCAATCGAGCCGCCTTGGACGCTCTACCGTGCCGCAGATACTCGACCCAGACCGACGTATCGGCCAGAACGGTCACGTCGTTCGATCGGTCCCACGCAGGGAACGCGAAACGTCGTCGATCTCCACCGTTCCTGCGAGTTGCCGAAGCTGGTCGACTGCGTCGTGCGTGAGGTAGAAGCGCACCGCTCGCTGGATCGCCTCGGTCTTCGACACGCCAGGAAGGCGCGCCATGAGCGAGGCGAGGAGGTCGTTGTCAAGCTCGAGGGTCGTTCTCACGACCCAGTATGCCATAGAATCTGGCAGATAGAGCAGCGGGAAGGGATGTCGTATTCAAACCCATCTGAGCTGCGGGAACGACTCTCTGCGGTCCGCCTACACGAGCCGTAGGCCCAGGCTCATCGCCACGCCGGACTGCGCTTCGTCCCGTGTGGCGAAGCCGGCGTCCTCAACCGGCTCGACCAGGCTCCGGAGGGCGGTGGCGAACTCGCCGAGTCAAGACGCTAAGAAGAACTAGCTACGCGCGGTGACCATCCATGCGGCTGCCCCGAACCGCAGACCGCCACCGGGCTCGTGGCGCTCAGTCAGGGACGGTTGGCGACGGGGTGTCGATATTTTCGAGGGACCCGCCTCGTCGCCGCCATGTGCGGCGAGCCGCTCTCCCAGTCGAGCAGGCGACAGCATGGGTGTGCGCGAGCGCGTTCGCCCGGACGGTCGCTCGCTAGCGGTGACCTACCCGAACTCAAAGCACTCCATCAGGTCGCCGATGTCCTGGCGCCCGTCACGAGGTGGTGCAGGTGGCCCTAGCGCAGCACCGTTCGCAGCCTGATTGTTTGGTCCACCCGGAGTGCTGTTGTCGAACTGGTGGTTCACCGAGGCGAGCGTAGGCAGCTCGAACACCGCCTCGAGGAACTTGAGGATCGAGCTGTGCTCGTAGACCGTCGGCTCAAGATGCCCAGGCCTCGCATACGGAGAGATCACCCAAGTGGGGACGCGCATGCCGAGCCCGTAGGCATCGAGTTGTGGCGGTCGCACGTGCTCGAAGTATCCCCCGTGTTCGTCATAGGTGACGATGTAGGCCGATTGCTGCCAGAGCCGCGACTCCATTAATGCGGTTATCAGCGTCTCCTGCAGGCCCATGCCCGCAGCGACGTCAGCCGGTGGGTGTTCGTCAAGCTCGTGAGTGTAGCTCGGGATCATATAGGAGACATTCGGCAGGGTGCCATTGTACGCATCCTCCAGGAAGTCGGCATCCGATGCCCGCGTGCGCGGGTCGTTGGCAAAATTCTTAAAGAACACGAATATGTTGTCACTGTCTCCGGCCGGCACATTGTCGAAGCCTCCGAGGTTGTAGACCTTCCAAGTGACCCCGGCCGCGTCGAGGAGATCGAGGATGCATGGATAGTCAAGGACACCGAACCCGTACACGCTGTTGTCCGTGATGCCGCCCGATGTTCCTGACGCCCAATAGAAGCGGTTCGGGTAGGTCTCTGTCATCGCCGAGCAGAAGTAGTTCACGCACAGTGTGAAGCGCTCGTGAAGGCCATAATAAAAGGGCAGGTCGACGCCGGTGAAGTAGCCGAGGGCGTTGGATCCCCCGAAAGTGTAGAAGCCGTCCATGGCACCGTTGTCGTACTCGCCGTGGTAGACGTCCCAACCCTCGTTCGGGTCTCCCGGTGACAGGGTGGTGAGATGGTAAGGGGCGATGCTCCCGCCGTTGCCGTCGGGCTGTGAGTACCCGCGTGGCACTCCGTAGTCGCCGATCCAGGGAGCAAAGCCGTAGTAGTTGTCGAAGGAGTGATTCTCCTGGCAATCGATCACGATGTGATCAAGAGGAATCTCTCTTCGTCGCGGACGCCGCGTCGACGCGTGCACCAGTTGTTCACCGGCGATCGGAGCGGCAATCGCGCCGAGACCGACGATCCCTGCCGCTTTGAGAACCGTCCGGCGACTTAGCCTTCGTGCTTGTAGAGATGCAGAAAGGTTGTCCACGTCACCCTCCCCGGTGCACGATCGGTCACTGTCCTTGCGCAGCTAGTACTAGTCCCCGCCCGGAGAACGCGTCAAGAGGGGTGCCCTCCGTTTCCGGACTCCTGCCGCTGACAACGCGGCCGCCGACTGCGCCAGGCTACGGCCGTGCACGCCCAGGGGATGTAAAAAGTCACACGAGTGGGATTCTCCCTCCGGTGATGTAGCGGCCTGGAGAAGCCCCGGTGGGGGCCCCAGAGGGGCGCGCGGGGCCGGGCCAACTCAAGCTGGCCGAGATCGAGGCCTCCATCGCCCTCTTGGGCGTCGGCCTCGATCCGGGGATCGGGTGGGGACATGCCACCCTGCGGGGCCGGCCGGCCGCCGCCCTCGACTTGATGGAGACCGCCCGGGGCGTGGTCGAGGAACAGGTGCTGCGCCTGGCGGGCGAGGCCAGCTTCCGCAAGGTCGACTTCTCCGAGGCGCCTGACGGACAGGTACGCCTGCGGGCACCGCTCACCCACCAGCTCGCCGAGGCCGTCATGCCCCGCTGCGCCGAGCGTCTCGCCCCTGTCGCCGAGGCCCTCGCCCGCAGGGTCGGCGCCCATGGTGGCGTCGAGGCCACCACACCGCTCACTAACCGGCGCGAAGGCTGTCCCGGGCCGAGGCGAGGGTTCGCCCCGTGGCGGGCGTGAGCAGTGCCACAGGGGAGCCTCGTGGGTGGAGCTGCCCCGACTGCGGCGGGAAGGTCAGCAACCCTCGCCATGTCCGCTGCGCCTCGTGCATCGACGCCAACCCTCGCCAGACACCTGCGCTGCGCCAGGCAAGATCAGAGGCGATCAGGGCCGGTCGCTCCACCATCCTGGCGGCCCGGTAGATGCGAGCTGGGCGAGGAGCGTGCTGGCGCCGGCGCTCGCCGGGGTGAGGCTGGGCGAGATCAGAGCCGCCTGCGGTGTGGCGAAGAGCACGGCGTCGGCTTGGCGGGCCGGAGCCCGGGTGCCACACTCGATGCACTGGGAGGCCCTCGCAGCTCTCGTGGGACTGGACTACCCGTGAACGGCCGCTTCGAGGCGAGGCTCTCCTCAGGGCGCTCCTTGGCGGGTCGGCCCTCGTGGCCGAGCCGGGCGAAGCGGCGAGGCTCGCCGCCGGGGCTCTCCTCGGCGGGCCGGCCCTCGTGGCCGAGCTGGGCGGAACGCCGTCGAGGCTCACCGTCGGGCGGTCGATCGAGGCGTGCTGGGCGGAGTCGTCGAGGCTCACCGTCGACCGATGGTCAAGGCTTCGCCGTCGGGCGATCGATCGAGGCGTGCTGGGCGATCGGTCGAGGCTCACCGTCGGGCGGTCGATCGAGGCGTGCTGGGCGATCGGTCGAGGAGAGCTGGGCGAGTCGTCGAGGCTCGCCATCGCCCGGCTGGGCGGGGTCTTCAAGGCCCACCGCCGGGCGATCGGTCGGCCTCCGACAAGAAGTCGCCCCGAAACCGTTCACAACTCTCCTTGGCGAGCCACGCACAGAGAGGGCGGAAAAACATCGCAGTACGATAGACATCCACATCCACCGCCCGACGACGGCCCTGTCGAAATTCGTGGTCTTGAGGTGGCATAAGGCGAAACCGTTTGCCCAGGTAGACGGGGTCGCCCTGCTCTTGCCAGAACGGAACGCAGTGGTCAGGAGAGGACCGGGCGACCGGTGAGAGTCTCGACGAACGATGCATCGGTACCAGCATCACGGTCGTTGGTTGCTGCCGGACGCCGCATCGTCGCAGTCACGGTGGGAGGGTTCTTCCCTCCGTCCCCGGCTCCCGTGGCCCACCGTGGTTGGGCCGACTAGAGTTCACAGGGCGCCCCCAGGAAGACCATCGGAGGACGAAGCGTGGGTCTATTCAGCAGCAAGTCGCCGGACGTGGACACGGCGCTAGCCGACACGGTCGTAGCGTCGACCGACAAAACCCACAGGGCCACTCTCGATGCACTCGGGCACAGCCAGGCCACTCTTCATAGCATTTTTGGGCAGGGCGAAGTCCCGATCTGTAGCGCTTGGTACATGGGCATGATGGGCGGGAACATGCTTGTAGTTGTCACTAACCAGCGCACGTTGACCCTAAAAAAGGATTCCATCAAGCAACAGCTCGGTCACGGAGAGGTTGCTGAGACGACCATCCGGAAGATGCCTAACGGTGACTGCCTGGTCGAGATTGAATCCAAGAAGTCACGACTAGATTTCAATCTTCAGGACTCCCAAAGGTACGAGCACATCATCCAGCTACAGGTGGGAACCCCGAGGGTGGCACAAGCCGTCTGCGCCGCCGTAGACCAATACCTCCTGCCCTAGCGAAGTCCCACTTGCTCTGCCCCCCTGTGAGGTCCCTAATACTGCGTGTTAAAGGGTCCCTGACTATCGGACGATCCCGTCGGACCAGTATCTTCTTGCGAAGCTGACGGCACGCACGCGCCACCGAACGCCGGCTGGAGCATTGCCACCAGCTCCCCGCTGAGACGAGGAATCAGATCGGCGTAAAAGTGCAGCCACTCCTGGGTGAGCATGGCTGCGTGCACTTGATGGCGAAGCTCAAGTGAGTAAAGCGTTCCGGTCTGCTCCTCAGGAACCAGACGCACTGAGCCGAGTGTCGCGAGACCCGTATTCATGGCGACCACTTCGATCATCTGAGCATCGCCTGGGACTTGCATCAGAAATGGACTGTGAAGGTCTGCGACGATCCCATGATCGGTATCGTCGACGCCCAACATAAATGCCTGTCGGCGATCGGTTGAGGGAACTACGAGGTGACCGACCGAATTAACTCGTACATCGCCAAACCGTGCGGACAGCCACTCGCCGAATCGGCTCCAGGCCTCGAAAGCCTCCTGTCCCAGGCGCGTCACTTCTTCCGGGAGCTGCTGCATCTAGACGCTGTCCTGACCCGTCAGCTCGCTCTCGAACGCATCCGCAGCTCCGGTAACCATAAGCAGAGGGCCCGTAAACTCGTCCGGATCAAGGCTGCCGAGCGGTACGCAGTGCCGGATCGACACGAGGTCCTCACCCCGGGCGAACAGATGACAGAGCCCTCCACAGACCGCATTTTCCATGAGATGGAGTGCGCGAACTAGGTCGATCGACCGAACAGGTCCGATGGCCGAATCGATTTGCGCCCAAGGCTCCCCATTCGGACCCTCTGCGAAGCTAACCCATACAACCTGCGTGCGTGTCTCTGCGGTTCGGAACACCAACTCGACAGCGCGAGGACTGACGTCGGTCGCCTGGTAGTTCGAGTGGATGAACTCCTTAAGTTGATCCCAGTCTGCCATCACACTTTCTCCCTCGTGCCGCTCGGGCCATGTGCAGGTGAATAGTCTCGCGCTGGGTTATCCAACGACACCGGTGTTCTCAGCTCTTTCAGCGTCATACGGGCAAGCCGTGCCTCTGCTGTAAATGAATCATTATTCCGGCCATGCCACCAGTCTTCTGGTCCCAAACCCCATCCTTCTCACCACAGAGCGAGCACACAAATATGTATCCTGCTCCACCGTCGTCGGCAGGGCTGACATGTTCAAGGAAGTGCATCGGCGAGACTCCCCCCTTGTCGAATTCATAACTGCAAAGTGGACACGACACAACCTTCTTCGAAAATAATCCCACTTCTCTCTCCCTTCACCTGTCATCAATGGACTTGTGGTTGGCACTTCTTCAATCCAAACATCTCTTAATTTCGCCCCAACACCTTCACAGCAGCCTGCAATTGCCGCTCCGCCTCCGAGAGAGAGTCGACGATTCTTCCGGCGTCTACCATTACGGGGTCGTAGTAGTTACGATCCCATTCGTTTCTGGCTGTATCGCTCCATCGACTACGCGTCCCTTCGCAGGTACGTCTGAGATCACGCAGTGCCTCCGCGGCCGCAGCAGCTCCCGACGTACTCACAAGGTGAGGTCCGTTTCGCGGTGACCCACGATCACAACTACCACCGCCGATATCCTCCCAGCGCGTCGAGCTTTCGATTGAGCGAGGAGTGGGCGTCGGCCGTATCCTGGCTCAGAAAGCTCGTGGTACCGCGTTCCGCCCTCCCAAGCTGTTCATCAGCTAATTCTATGAATCCTCTGGCGCGCTTGGCGGCCGAAAGCGCCTCCTCTGCACGGTCGATGGCAATCTTGAGGCTCCGCTGCTCACTTGGATCACTTGGCCTCGCCGACGCCTCATGCAGCCTGCGCAGATCCCGGTCCCGAGCCCTCAGTACCTCATCCACCTGGGACTTCACCTGGTTGTACCGGACCCTCGTCTGGACCGTGGCGACCTGCATCTTGGCCGTGAACGAGTTCAGGCCCATGCGCATGGTGTGTAACGCTTCGTCTTGCACCTTGTACGAGGGCATGGCGCGCTCCTGCTCTATCCCCGTCGGTATTGTTCGAGAGCTGCGGCTTTCCTATTC
>JBOGFX010000083.1:0-2440 GCA_050743805.1 Acidimicrobiales bacterium | reverse complement strand
GCGTCCCGTCCGTGGCGTAGCTCGAACCTGTCCCCGCGGCGGCGAAGTACGCGAAGGCCGCACCGGACCCGATACCGATGAGGACAGCGGAGCCTCCGGCAACGGCAAAGGCGAGGGGCCGTCGATGAGCCCGTTGCGTGCTGGTGCGTACCTTCGCAGCGTGAAGCTCAGACCCGTTCGCCCAGCGAAGCGTCCACCCGTGGGCGTGCGTCGTGAGGCGAATCTTCGCCGCGTGAAGCTCGGACCCGTCCGGCAAGCGAAGCGTCCACCCACGAGCATGAGTCGCGTGGTCGTTGTGACGGGTGCGCCCCGGCTGACGAGCGTGCGCGGGGCGACGAGCGTGGGCGGGGCCCGGACGCTCCCCCCGAGAGGGCATTGTCATCTGATCACACTGCTCTTACGTTGCAGCGAGCATCGGGCGCCTCCTCATGGCCAGATCATCGTTTCGTCGAGACGGCGTCCTCCGTGACGTCGAAGTGGGCTGGATTGTCGATTGCGTATTGACGACGGCGAGGGTGTCGTTCCGACTGCCTCGCAAGTTGACCAAACGCCAGCCGGCCGGACTACGGCTCCGACAACTCCGCAGTCCGGCCTCTGGGCTTTGGCACCTGGTCAGGTGCGAGTCACCGTCACGAGGCGAACTTCAGCGTGAACGACGGCTGGACGTTCTTGCAGGTTGTCTGGGGCGACCCAGTTGTCCCTGTGCCATTGCTCATCGCCACCTTCACCGTGATTGTCGTGGTGCCATTGGCCGCAACTGTCCCGGTGGCAGTGCCTGTGGCGAACGAGAACCACGACGCCTTGCATGTAGCCACCTTCGCTGTGGATGCGGCGAAGTTCTTCACGTCTGTTGCTGTCGGCACGATTGCGTAGTCGCTTGTCTTGATTGTGTAGTGAGCGCTGTTTCCCGTTGTGTTCTTGAGCGTGAGCGTCACGGTCTGGCTTTTTGCCGGGTACAAGTCTGCCGGTGTGACCGACTTGTAGACCGCCGTGAGCGTCGGCGAGGTGCCGACGACCGCATGGCCGCCCCCTGTAATTGTCGCAATGAAGTACGCGGCCGCGATCCCACCGGCACCGGTGAGAAGACCGGCAACCAGCGCGAACACCAAGTACCGCTTCTTGAGTTTCGGAAGACTCATTTCCCTCTCCTTTGTCTGATGAAAGACTCGAACTGCTTGCACTACTGAAGACTTGTCAGATTGGCTGGGTCATCTCATCCGCCGACCCCCTGCGACACGTCTTGCTGGCGTACCGCCTTTCGCTCCTGGTGCAGCGAGAGGATCGCGATGTTTCCAGGAGAAGGGTCTCCCGCTCCTCCGGCTTCGTGCCTGGGTTCGTCTTGTTGGGCGGGGTCGACGAGACCCTTCGCCCACGGGTGCAGCGCAAGGATCCAGAGCAGCGACACGCCGACCAAGCCCGCCACCACGATCCTCTGATGGAGCGCGTAGTAGATGTCGAAGTGCTTGGCCGGGTTGAAGGCATGAACGAGCTCGCCTATCGCGGTCATCTCGCCCAGGGCTACGGCCAGCGCGAAGGCGACAAGTACCAAGCCAATGAGACTCGACTTCCAAAAGGGCATCCTTCCGGCCTCGGCTGAGGACCGGACGCCGGATGCTCGTTCGTTTGCATCCACGAGTTCCCCTCCGGTGCTCCCATCTGACACCGGGACTTTCCCGGCACCACGATAGCACACGAGGTGTCACCGCTTGAAATTGTTCACCGCAGCAAAGTGCACTGCCGCTGTCCACTGGACGTGTAACCACGTGCAGTGATCGACCACTTCAGCTCCCAACTTGACGGCTTCTGTACGAGAGTCGCTGACGCGTGGAGGTCGCGACCACAAGATGTAGAGCGTGAGGGGGCGCTGCACCCAAAATGGAGGGCGCGCGCCAGACATCAGCGACCGTCGGCTCGCGCGGCTGGTTGTGATCTCGCTCACAATCGATGAGCGCTCAGGCGACTACGCAGTGGGTCGTGGCCCCGACAGCGGCTCAATCGAACCGCGCTTCGCTGCACCGCACCCCGTGCGGACCGACGATCGCTGAGCGGGCGGTCCCCGGTTGGATGACCATGCGCTTGCCCGCCGAGAGGTCAGTGTCGCCTTCGGGCGTCTGGAAGAGGATGGATCACTCGAGGCAGCACAGCATGTTTCGGTATAGGTGTGAATGCGGCGCGTACCGGTCGCCTTGGGCGTTGCCCCACCCCGACACGGCACAGCCCTGTGCCTCCATGTCTCGGCGAAACGCGTCCTCTCGAGGCAATCGCCCTTCGACGTCGGCGACCACGTGGGCGATCTTCGCACCCAGCCGGCATGGTTACGATCTGCAAGTGACCGGAGGCGCACCGGAGGACGGCCTGACTCCAACACCGCGGCCACCGTGCTGATCCTTGGCGGCCCTGTCGCCGCGATCGACCACCAGTTGGGTGCACACCCCGAGCG
>JBOGFX010000082.1:0-10572 GCA_050743805.1 Acidimicrobiales bacterium | reverse complement strand
GTGGCGGCCAGATCGGCCGTTATGGCATCGGCCGCCTTCACCGAGAACAGCAGCATCAGCATGGGAGTCATGAGCGCTCCCCCACCGGCCCCGGTCATACCGATGAGAAGTCCTATTGCGCCGCTCGCTAGCGCTAGCTCAGGGTTCATCTCCCCCTCGAAATCCGACTGATTCGATCAACTTTATCTACTCTCTGTGGACCATTGCCAAATGCAGGCCTTGGCTGGGACAATGTTGAGGTGTACGTGTCCGCTCGTGCCGACTACGCCCTCCGGGCCCTGGTGGTGCTCGCTGCCAGAGGAGAGCCCACCACGGCCGAGGCTCTGGCGCGCGATCAGCAGCTCCCGCGCAAGTACCTGGAGGCGATTCTCCTCGACCTCCGGCGATCCGGGATCATCACGACCAAACGGGGACCGGACGCGGGTTACAGGTTCCTGCGCGATCCGAGCGGGCTCACCCCTGCCGATGTCATGCGCGCTTTGGAGGGGCCACTCGCCGAGGTCCGGGGACTGCGGCCCGAGTCGACGTCCTACAGCGGAGCCGCCACATCGCTGCAAGACCTGTGGATCGCGCTCAGGGCGAACCTGCGCGCTGTTCTCGAAGGCGTCACCATCGCCGACTTGGCGGCGGGCAAGTTCCCTAGGCGGCTGGCGGGATTGATCGCTGATCCCGCTGCCTGGGCTCCGAGGACCAGCTGATGCGACTGAAGCGAGCCAACGTTGACCCGGTGCAAGAATCCAGGGCATGAGCGGATCCGACGCAGCGTCCAACCCACTGATTACGACGCCAGCCGGAAAACCCCGAGCGCGTGCCCTAGGTCTGAGCTTCGATGGCGAACCCGGGCCGTTCAACGCAATCACCGACGTTCCCGGGCTCGAGGTGGGCTACGAAACCATCATCCGCGGCGAGGACGTGCGAACTGGAGCGACGGCAATCCACCCGCGTGGTTCGGCGAGCTCCGGCGACCCTGTTGCAGCTGGCTTCCACTCCCAGAACGGCAACGGGGAGATGACGGGAGTGCCCTGGATCGAAGAGTCGGGCACGTTCTCGGGACCTGTAGTCATCACCAACACACACTCGGTGGGCACGGCGCACGCGGCCGTGGTTTCCTGGACTCTTGCGCGCCATCCCGAGCTTGGGGCTGGCTGGCTGCTTCCCGTCGTTGCCGAGACCTGGGACGGCTTCTTGAACGACATCAACGGACGCCACGTCGACGAACAAGCTGTTATCGCGGCGCTGGACGCCGCAAGCAACGGACCGATCGAGCAGGGTTCCGTCGGCGGGGGCACCGGCATGAGCTGCTATCAGTTCAAGGGTGGGTCCGGCTCCTCGTCAAGGATCGTTGAGCATCACGACGACCGGTACCGGGTTGGCGTGTTCCTACAGACGAACTTCGGGAGACGGCGCGAGCTGACCATAGGAGGAATGCGGGTCGGGGAGACCTTTGCCGACGATCCCCCCGTGCGCGGGACCGTGACCCCCCCACCCGGGGCGGGGTCGGTGATCGGCTTCGTAGCGACCGATGCTCCCCTCCTGGCGTATCAATGCAAGGCCCTGGCTCGTCGAGTGACCCTCGGCCTAGCGCGGACGGGCACGAGCGGATCTCATTTTTCTGGGGACATCTTTCTTGCCTGCTCGACCGGAAATCGTGGCGCGATCACCCCGGGCCTTGCGTCTCGACGCCCCGGGGCACGTCCGTACGACACGCTTTCCTTCATCCCGTGGGGGGACATGGACCCGTTCTTCACGGCGGTAGTACAGGCTACCGAAGAAGCGGTCGTCGACTCCCTGATAGCCAACGAGGACATGGTCGGCAAGGAGGGCCATCGAGTTCCGGCCCTGCCACGGCAACGACTTGTCGCCGTTCTGGCCGAGGGTCCGAGAGGCGCTACCCAGACCAACCCCACTCAGAACCCGCACTGAGAATACATTGGGCGCCCGAAAGGGCACGGCGTGTGCCGCGAACACGCCGGTCCTGCTCGCGGAGACCACTGAGGAGGCCGATGACGTACGTCCCCGTCCCATTTGACCCAGAGGTCGAACAGGTCCTCGCCGACATGATGGCAGACCGTCAGGCCCCCCCTCTGAGCGCCGAGACGATCGCCCTTTCGAGAGGCTCCATGAACGCGATGTGGCCCTCGGTTGCCGAGGTGGTCGGCGACCTGCCCGTTCACTTCGAGGACCGAAGGATCCCAGGCCCGCCCGGTGCCCCCGAGCTGGAGATAACGATCCTGCGCCCGAAGGAGTCCAAAGCAGGCGCGCCCGCCATCTACAACATGCACGGCGGAGGTTTGATCATGGGCACTCGGCACATGGACACCGCCAGGCTGGTGCCTATGGTGGTCGAGTTCGGCTTTGTCGCGGTGAACGTGGATTACCGACTTGCACCCGAGACCCCCGGGAGCGGACCAGCCGACGACTGCTATGCAGGGCTTCTTTGGATGGTCGGTCACTCTGACGAGCTCGGTTTCGACCCTGACCGACTGCTCGTCATGGGCGGTAGCGCGGGCGGAAACCTCGCGGCTGCCATGTCGCTGTTGGCGCGGGACCGTGGTAGCCCAACAATTCGCGGTCAGGTCCTGCTCGTACCGATGCTAGATGACCGCAACACAACGGTCTCGAGCTATCAGTTCGACGACATCGGAACCTGGAATCGCCACTCGAACCTCGTCGCATGGAGGGCGGTTCTAGGTGACGAGGTGGGAGGCGAGGCTGTCTCCTCCTACGTAGCCCCGGCCCGCGCGAAGGACCTGTCGAACCTGCCTCCTGCATACATCGAACTGGGGTCGGCCGAGCTCTTCCGAGACGAGTCGATCGAGTACGCCCAACGGATATGGGCCGCCGGTGGTCAGGCCGAGTTGCACATTTGGAGTGGCGGGTGCCACGGGTTCGACATCTTCTGCCCGGACGCACGCTTGACCAAAGCGGCGCTGCAAGCGCGCAGGTCGTGGGTCGAGCGGATCATCAGATGAGCACGGCGCGCTCCTCATGAGATCCCGGCAGCCCCTGCAAGATACTCCCGGCGCGCGGCCCTCTCAACGCGCTCAGGACAGTTGTCCCGGGGTGCGCAGCACAGACTCCCTGACTCCGGTGCCACGGGCTCGACTCGACGCCGTCCGGTGCAGCTGCAGGGAATCCACAAGCCGGAGGCAAACCGATCCGTGGTGGCGGCATTGTTGTTGTTTCGAGGAGCCTTCCGGCGCCGGTGTCGCCCGTCAAGGAGTTGGCCATTTGGGATCGGGAGCAACGGCGAGCATCCGCCTTGGAGCGAGCCACCACTCTTTGTCGCGCAGGCACATGGTTCGCAACGGAGCTGACCTCTCGACGCTCGGACTGCTCCGAGCTAACGCCGCGCATCGCGGGCTCAACTCCTCGGATCTGGCGAGATCGTCCCTCCTCGTTGCTCAAAATGGATTACAAGACCTTGGCTTCACCATCACCCGGGCGCATGCATGAGACTGGAGATCAGACGAGCTTCGATGACCGAGGTCCCGGCCGTCATCGAGGTATTGAACAGCGCTTCCACGTGGCTGCGTTCTAGAGGCATCGCCCAGTGGCCGGAAAGCTTCGACCAGGGCCCGATAACCTCGAGCGCAGAGCGAGGCGAGCTGTACATAGCGGTTGACGACGAAAACGTGGTGGGAACGATGACTCTGCAATGGTCCGACCCGCCATTTTGGGGAGACCGAAGCGATGCCGGGTTCCTCCACCGTTTGGCCGTCCGTCGGCACCACGCCGGGCTGGGTCGTCGCTTGATCGACTGGGCGGACCTCCATTCAGAACTGGAGAGGCGTGCCTACCTCTGCCTTGATGTAATGACCCCCAACCTTCAACTGCGCCGCTATTACGAGGCGCTCAGCTTCGAGAAAGCCCCGGACCTGGTGGAACCAATGCAGTACCTCTCACAGCGACGTTGGCAGACGACTTTGTACCAGCGCGAGGTGGGTCGGTTCCGAGCTCTCGACTGGTTCTGTTGACGTCCGGCGTGACAGTCTGCAAGGGGCTCACAACACCACTACCGGGTGACACCGATCGTGCTTGGCTGAATACGCCAATCGACGATGGGAGCCCCTACCCTTGTGTTCTGTACTTGGGTCATCCACAGAACCTGGAGCTCAGGTAGATCCCCTACCCAATGGGCGCCGCTTGGGTGCCCGCAAGTTGGCCAGCGAGTCGTTGTTGTTGTCGACGGCGCTCGGGCGGCCTTGTGGCTTTGGATAGTCGACGCCAGCGCCCCCAATGGCGTGAAAGGGCGACGCCCAGGAACCACGCATCGATGCTTAAGCCAGCGCCACCAGATCCGACAGGTCCTCACTCCAGCGATCTTCCACACCGTCTGGCATCAGGATTACCTGATCGGGGCTCAGCGCATGGACGGCGCCTGAATCGTGGGTAACGAGGACGATGGCTCCCTCGTAGGTGTGAAGGGCCTTCAAGACCTCTTCTCGACTTGCCGGGTCTAGGTTGTTGGTGGGCTCGTCCAACAGCAGGACATTTGCAGTTGAGACAACCAGAGCTGCGAGGGCAAGGCGTGTCTTTTCGCCCCCGGACAGGGTCCCCGCCAGCTGGTCTATCCTCCCCCCGCCGAACAGGAAGGAACCGAGAATGCGCCTTATCTCCGCGTCGGTGACGGCTGCCGGCGCGTTTCCACGAACGTTGTGAAAGACACTGACAGACGGATCGAGAGTCTCATGCTCTTGCGCGTAGTAACCGAGGCGAAGCCCGTGGCCCGACCGCACTTCACCAGCGTCCGGCACATCCAACCCAGCCAGAACGCGTAGCAGGGTCGTCTTGCCTGCCCCGTTGAGGCCAAGCACCACCACCCTGGCGCCACGGTCGACGGCGAGATCCACGCCGGTAAAGACTTCGAGCGATCCGTAGGACTTGGTCAGTGACGTAGCGCTGAGCGGTGTACGCCCGCAGGGCGACGGCGTGGGAAATCGAAGGCGTGCAACCTTGCTGGTTCGACGAACTTCCTCGAGTCCGGACTCGAGCCTCATTGCTCTACGGTCGAGGTTACGGGCCATTCGGGCCTTGGTCGCCTTTGCGCGCATTCGGTCTGCTTGAGCCCTCAGCGCGACAGCCTTACGCTCGACGTTCTTGCGCTCGAGTCTTCGCTGGCGGTCGTCACTGCTCAGTTGATCCAGGTAGGCCCGCCAATCCAGGTTGTACAGGTCGAGCGCGCTTCGGGTCTCGTCGAGATGGAAGATCTTGTTGGCGACCGCCTCGAGCAGAAACGCGTCATGGCTGATAAAAACGAGGCCTCCGTCATAGGTCCTCAGGAATCCTCTGAGCCACATGATCGAGTCCGCGTCGAGGTGGTTGGTCGGCTCGTCAAGAATGAGGATCCTTGCACCAGAGAAGAGGACTCGGGCGAGCTCGATGCGCCGCCGCTGGCCACCTGAGAGCGTTCCGAGGCTTTGGCCCAGCACCCGTTCCGGCAAACCTAGGCTGGAGGCGATCGACGCCGCCTCAGTTTCGGCCGCCCAGCCTCCCAGGGACTCGAAGCGGGCTTCGAGTCGTGAGTAACGCGCCATGGCAGCTTTGGCAACCTGTCGGTCGTCAGAGCCCATCGCTTCGCGAGTTGCCTCTAGCTTGGCAAAGATCTGGTCGAGTTGCCTCGATCCCAAAATCCGATCAGCGGCGGTCGAATCGAGATCCCCTGTCCTTGGATCCTGAGGAAGATACGCGACCGGATCGGCACCTCGAACAGAGCCGCCGGCTGGGAGAGCCTCACCCGCGAGCACTCTTGCAAGGGTCGTCTTCCCTGCGCCGTTGCGCCCGACGAGGCCGATCCGGTCTCCGGGCCCGACCTGAAAGGTCGTCGGGTCCAAAAGCCGTCGATTTCCGACGATCAGCTCAAGGTCTTTCGCATGCAACATGAACGTGGCTCTCACCCTTAAGACGCAATGTGAGGATCTTGCGCTCCCCCAAACGGTTTGCTCGAGCGCGTTGGCGCTCCAGGGCTCGCACCACTCAGATCCTGAAGTGCTAGGCCCACGCGGGTCAGCTGTGCCTCGACAGAGGAGTGCGAGCTACCCCGCCCGACGCTTGATCGACGCCAACGGTCCGTCGCGAGCTGACCGGTTGGTGCTGCACTTGCGGTGCCATCTCCGCTGGGGGTCGACTACGAGCGACCTTAGCTGCCTTCTGGGACGCCGCTGCGAACCTCGACCAGGGTACCTCCTGCGGCGAGAGCCAGGCACCGATCGAATCGTGATGGGCGAAGTCTTGAGCCTTTGCGCGGAGAGGAATCTGCTCAGATCCGTTCAACCGATCACCCAGAGCTGCCGAGGACGCCACTCCCCCGGCCGGCCAAGCGAGCAGTCCGACAACGAACCAAGGTATCAATGGCCGAGGTGACCAGCCGACTGGCTGGCTGGGCTTCTCGAGGCTCTGGACTGGTGACTCCGACTTCAAAAGAGCTCATGCCGTCTTGGCTGCCCTCTAGTTCTTCGACCTTGACGCCGGCCCTGTGAGGTTCTTCAAGGGAGCGCGATGACGACGGCGAAGAACGCCGATGCCGGCTGATGCTCGTGCACAAGATTCGCTTCGAACTCGATCCACCAGCTCGAAGCTCGGCCGTCATCGCGATCCGCCAAGATGGGCGAGCGCCGAGGAGCAAACCGCGGGCTCGTGAGGTCGCCCGCCGAGTGCCCTGGTCGCGGCCTGCCGGGTGAAGCCCTGAGACTACTGAGGGGAACCGGGTTGGCCGTCTCGCTGCGCGACAGGCGAGGTCACCTCACATGCTCACAGTTGCGCAGAGATCGGGCAAAAGATAGGAGATACAGGTGGAGGAAACCTTCTAGCGAGGAAGTAGCCATTCTGCGGAAAATTCGGGTACTCGAGTCCGCTTGACGGGGTCGCAGCCGCGCAAAGACCGAGAAGAGGCGCCAAGGAGGATCATGGCTGCTCAAGTCAAGGGAGTCGTCGCCCTCGGCCCCCACGAGCGAGCCGAGGTCGTAAACATCGAGGTACCAGATCCTGGACCGGGGGAAGCCCGGGTGCGGGTGCGGGCGTGTGGCGTGTGCCACACAGACCTCCACTATCGCGAGGGAGGAATCAGCAGCGACTTTCCATTCCTGCTGGGGCATGAGGCTGCTGGTGTGGTTGAGTCCGTCGGGGACGGGGTTACCGACGTCGTTCCAGGAGATTTTGTCGTGCTCAATTGGCGGGCCGTCTGTGGCGTGTGCCGTTCGTGCCGCAGGGGTAGGCCCTGGTATTGCTTCTCGACGCACAACGCGCGTCAAAAGATGACGATGGATGGAACGCCTCTCACGCCCGCCCTCGGGATCGGTGCCTTCAGCGAGATGACGCTGGTGGCATCCGGCCAGTGCACGAAGGTGGACCCCAGAGCAGAGGCCACTGCGGCGGGACTCTTGGGATGCGGCATCACGGCAGGTCTGGGTGCGTCGATGTTGACCGGCGAAGTCCGAATGGGTGACAGCGTCGCTGTATTCGGTTGTGGAGGTGTCGGCGATGCAGCGATTGTTGGAGCCAAGCTTGCTGGGGCTACAACGATCATCGGGATCGACATCGACGAGAAGAAGCTGGCTTGGGCGAGGGACTTCGGTGCGACGCACACTGTCAATGCCTCAGTTGTAGACCCTGTCGAGTCGGTCAAGAGATTGACCTCGGGTTTTGGAGCGGACGTCTGCATTGAGGCGATCGGCAACCCAAAAACCTTCGAACAGGCCTTCTTTGCCCGCGATCTCGCTGGCACCCTTGTCCAGGTTGGCGTACCCACCCCAGACATGAGGGTCAACCTTCCTTTCGTTGAGATCTTCGGTCGCGGCGGGCGAATCAAGCCGAGCTGGTATGGAGATTGCCTCCCTAATCGGGATTTTCCACGTTTCATAGATCTATATCTTCAAGGACGGCTGCCGCTGGAGCGTTTTGTGACAGAGGTGGTTCCGATAGAGGATGTCGAGGGTGCCTTTGAGAAGATGCAACGAGGTGAAGTTCTGCGCTCAGTGGTCCTGCTGTGAACATCGTCGCCCCTATTGGTCGCACCTATTGAATGGGGTCGGTCCGCAGGATGGTGTAGCGGCGCCAGGCAATGCCCGGCTGGAGCGAGTCGGGACAAAGGGGGCCCGGCCGGGGCCCCGCAGTGACGCCACAACGATGCTGCCATGCATACGCTCGAAGAGGCTTCGACAGAGTCCCGGATCGCTGTAGTAATCGGAACCGACGGCCAGTGGCGGTTAGGACTCCGCGCCCTCAAACCGAGTGCGAGTCGCCAGGAAGGAACAACGTGTACTAAGTGCTCTGCCCGTCCGTACCGCCAACAATTGAGGATGTGAGGATGTGAGGATGTCGCGTTGCGGCAGGGACTGGAGCATCGGTGGCAACCAACAAGGCCTGCCGCTGCGACGGGCACCGGTCAACTCGGGCCACGTCATACCATCCATGAACCCACTTCTGGTACCACGACTCAGGGATGCGCAGCAGACCGTGAACGAGGTGCTCGGCGGCCCGACGGTAGCGGCGCCTCTCGGGATGCACGTTGCACGATCTTCGGCGGCTTTGTCGACGAGAGCTCGAAGCCGGATCACGGCTTCGCCGCACGAGGAGCTCCCTGTCTGGTCCCCAGAGGTCAAATAGCCTGATCGACGCCGGGGGACTCATGAACGAGATCGTGCACTCACGCAACGCGATGCTGCTCGCCCTGCTGGGTGCCCCGGTCGCTGCGCTGGGCGAGATCATGGGTGTGATCGCCTTCGCCGTGTCGGACACCAACAACAGCGGGGTCGCCTGTGACGTGGGCGACGCCTATGGCTGACTGTTGTTCGACGGCGCGCTCTTGGTTCTGGCAGCCGTCGGGTCGGCCACCTGGGAGCGGACCGTCCAAAACCAGCGAATCGCGGGCACTGGGGGTTCCGAGGCCCTGGAGTTGGGCGGAGCCACCATCGCTGCCCTCCTCATTGTCCCGGGCGAGCTCCTAGCGGGAACCTCGAGCGGGAAGTCGAGCGGCGACACGCTGACAGCAGTGGGGGCCGAGTTTATGGGGTCTTCTAGCACTGACCCGCGCCGGTTCACAGAGCCTTTCAGCCCGTCGGGCGGCCTCGAACACAGGAATAGGACAAGCATCGGGAATTTGGCTCGGCGTGGCGGTTGGCTTTGGTGATGCTCGGGGTCGGCTACGGAATCTCCTTCGGCACCTCCAGCCAGGGGTCGGCCATGGCCTCGGGCGTCATCGCGGCCATCGGCGTGGGTATCTGCGCTGTTGCCATCGCGGTCGCCCGCAAGAACCACCTGCTGACAAGCCTCGTTGTTCGTTGGGTGCTTGGCCCTCTCGGGCTCGCCACCGCGGCGTTCATGGCCGAGACGATCGTCGCGGGAATCGTGTTCAGCCCAAATGGCACCGTCACCGGTCTGGCCATCGGTTACGACATCATCGAGGCTCTGTTCGCAATGTCGTTTGGCTGCTTTGGCAACACAGCCTGGGGCCGGTTCGTGAAGCTTTCCCTACCGGCCCAAGTGGCCACGTCGGGGGGCCACTCAACACCTCCTGTGTCTGAGGCCACAAGCGCTGAAGCTTTCGTGCCGGCGGGCGGCGTTTCCCGGCCGGTCGGACGCTGCTGCTCGTCGTGCGGAGATTTACTCCTTGATCGAGCGCGATTCCGCTCCTCGTGCGGTCGCCCGCGCGGCGCTGGATCACCTCCAAGTTACGTAGCCGAAGCGACGCACAACCCGTGGCCAGGCACAGGACACATGCCCCGCGCCAAAGCGGAGGCCACGAACGCGCTGCCTATCTGCACATGAGGGCGGAGGCTCCCTTCGTCATCTGCGAACGGGGAACTAATCGGTTCTACCTGGTGCGTAGCGAATCGTAGCGTTTGGTGCTACACTCTTCTCCATGGCTCAGACCATCGCTCAGCGGGAGCTGCGCAACGACAACGCCAAGGTGATTGACGCCGTAGCAGCCGGGGAAACCTTCGTTGTGACGCGCAGCGGCGTCCCGGTGGCCGAGCTCAGGCCGATCGAGCGACCCCGCCGCAGGTTTGTCGCCAGGGAAGAGCTCGTGATTCTCGGCGCTGCCGGACCGCATGTCGACCTTGCCAACTTCAAGGCCGATCTGGATCGCATCGTCGATCAGGACCTGTAGATGTCCGTCGGTCTGCTCGACACGTCCGTCGTCATCGACTGGGATGACCCTGCCGTCTCGACGGCGCTTCCAGACGAGGCCGCGATCTCGGCGGTCACCCTTGCCGAGCTGACTGCTGGGCCGCATCTCGCCGCGGCCAGTGACGAACGAGCTCGTCGGCAGGCTCGCCTGCAGCAGGTCGAAGGGACCTTCGACGCCATCGCGCTCGACGCCGCCGCTGCCCGCAGCTACGGCCAGATCGTCGCTGCTGTCGTTGAGGTCGGTCGTTCCCACCGACGCCGCATTGCCGACCTGCTCATCGCCGCTACGGCACATGCCAACGGGCTGCCGCTCTATACGCGAAATCCCGACGACTTCGACGGCCTCGGGGAACTGATCGAGATCATCGGCGTTTGACCGTGGTGGCCAGGGCCGAGCCACCCGGAAGAAGCGGTATTTGCACGCGCCCTGCGGCCTCAAGATCA
>JBOGFX010000081.1:0-39738 GCA_050743805.1 Acidimicrobiales bacterium | reverse complement strand
GACTACGGCCTCTACACGCTCGCTGGTCCCATGATCAGCGATGGATCTTGGCGGCACCACCTCGGCGACACGCCCTTGGGCCGGATGACCCAGCTGGGGACGTTCTCCGAGATTATGGTGGTCAACGAGGCCTCCGTCGTGAAGCTGGCCCCCGACGCCCCTCTCAGGGCCGCGGCCCTCATCAGTTGTGGTGTCGCGACCGGCTTCGGCTCGGTGGCAGAGCGTGCCAAGGCCCGGCCGGGCGAGGTGGTGGTCGTGATCGGTTGTGGGGGTGTCGGCTCCGGCGCGCTCCAAGCAGCCCGGCTCCTGGGCGCGAAGGCGGTGATCGCGGTGGACCCGCTTTCGTTCAAGACCGACCAGGCCAAGAAGATCGGCGCGACGCACGCCGCGTCGTCCGCTCAGGACGCTGTCCTTTTGGTGACCGAGGTCACCGATGGCAGGATGGCCGACGTGGTGGTGCTCACGCCAGGCGTCCTGCACGGTGAGCTGATCGCCGCGGCCTGTGCCCTGGGCTCCAAGGACGCCCGGATCGTCTGCACGGCGGTCGCGCCCATGACCCACAACGACGTGAAGCTGAACCTGTTCAACTTCGCGATGTACAACCAGTCGCTTCTCGGAACCGTCTTTGGCTCCGTTAGCCCGCGGGTTCAGATCCCCAGGTTGCTCGGGTTGTATGCGTCGGGCCAGCTCGAGATAGACGAGCTGATCACCCGCGAGTACCCCCTCGGGCAGCTCCAGCAGGGTTACGACGATCTGGAGGCCGGGCGCAACGTGCGCGGAGTTTTGAAGCTCGCCGGGGTCTGACTCCCGGCGGGGGACGCATCACAGCGTGCCATTGCGGTCTCAGAAGCGTGTGAAGTCCTCAGAAGCGCGTGAAGTCAACCGCAACCGCCACATCGGACCGCGTGAGCTCATGCACAGAGGCACGACCCAGTCCTAGGAGGGTCGAGTCCATCCCGCTCGAAAGGATGTCGAGGACGTTCTCGACACCGGCCTGGCCGTTGGCGGCCAGGCCCCACAGATAGGCCCTGCCGATCATCACCGCTCGGGCCCCCAGGGCGAGCGCCTTGACCACGTCGCTGCCGCGCCGCACCCCGCCGTCGAGCAGTACCTCGACGTCTGATCCCACGGCGGCCGCGATCGTTGGCAAGAGGCGGATGGCGGCCGGGGTGCCGTCGAGGTTGTTACCCCCGTGGTTGGACACCGAGATCGCGCTCACCCCGGCGTCGACGGCACGCTTGGCGTCGTCCATGCGGGCCACCCCTTTTAGCAGGAACGGCCCTTCCCACTGGGCGCGCAACCAGGAGATGTCCTCCCAGGTGGGCTTTGGTGTAGCCATCCACTCCCGGTAGGCGCTGAAGAAGCTGGGAACCGTGCCGTCCGCCCGAGCCATGTTCGGCACCTTCAGGTTGGGGAGGTGCCCGGTGCGCAGGTAGGACATCAGCCAGCGTGGCCGCGCCAACGCATGTGGGGCGAAGCGCGCAATCGTCGCGAGGTCGAGCTTCTCGGGGATGACCGGGCTGCCCCAGTCGCGTCCGTGCGAGAAGGACCAGTCGACGGTTGCGATGAGACAGCGCGCTCCAGCTGTCTTGGCCCTGGCGAGGCGGTCGACCATCTCCTCGCGTGTCCCGGACCAGTACGTCTGGAAGAACACCTTTGAGTTCGCAGCGGCAACCTCCTCCACGGGTTTGGAGCCGAAGCAGCTCAGAGCGACGGCGGTCCCTCGGGCCGCCGCGGCCCGGGCGACGGCGACCTCGCCGGCTGGGTGCACCGCCTGGACACCGGTGGGAGACAGAACTACGGGTAGGGCGATCTGTTCTCCGAGCACGGTCGTCGCCAGCTCGCGGCGCTGCGGGAGGTCGGCCACGTGCGGGAGGAAGGCGAGCTCATCGAAGGCGGCCGTGTTGTCCCGGGCGGTCAGCCCGCGTTCGGTGCCGGCAATGATGGCGCCGTACACCGAGGCGGGAAGTCGGCGCTTCGCCCGCTGCTGAGCGATGGCGACGGTCTCGAACCACGGGTTTGCCAACGGAGCCCCCTCTGTCGTCCAGCATGCCCGAGGACCTCGGAGCGGCCAAACCGACTCAGTGCCCGAACCGAACAGTGCCCGATGCACGCAGCGGTCCTCCACGGCCCTGCACCAACGTAACGACCACCGGCGCCGGGCGCCGGTGCCCCGCAGAGGTCGAAGCGTTCGTGTCCCGGGATCGGCCAGCCGACGCTCGGTGCCAGTCGAGGTTCAGGGCCCGCTGGTCCGGCGCTGGCGCCCTTGTCTCGACGACCGCAAGCTGCCCAGAGCCCCGAGCAGGCCCTTGATGCCTCGCGACACACGTGCCGGCAGGGCGACTCTGGGCATCAAGGGTCTCACCATCCTCTCTCGCCAGGCGCCGACCCACACGCCGGTCCCGTAGGCAAGATCGTCCGCAAGGCTGGCCGCGAGGTAGGAGGAGGAGCCCAGGCCATTGCGGGCGCGCAGGCCCCGGGTCGCGCTGATCAGGAGCGCCGCCGCGGCCCAGACGCGCCAGCGCCCGCAGTGGCGGGTGAGACAGCAGATCCAGAGCACCGGCGACCACGCTCGAGCCAGCCCCCGCAGCGCGCCAAGCACGCTTCGAGCAGTGCAAGCGACACCCCACGAGGTCGCTTTGGCCATCGGGTTCTCCGTGCGGCTGCCGAGGTGGCGCCCCAGCCTCAAGCACACACCGCCGCAGACGACCGCTGCCGCCCCCGGTCGGCGCGCCACGAGGAGCCCAAGGACCACGGCGGTGACGGGCGAAACCCGGGCTGGTGCGGCCGCCGCCGGATGGCGCCTGGCGAGCGGCGCAGCACTCGACCCGTCCCGGAACCGTCGCCCGATGAACCTGAGCGGGCGGACATCGCTCGCATGATCGACCACGACCGAGGGCACGTAGCGGATCTGCCACCCGGCACGGTGGAGGCCCCAGATCAAGTCGACATCCTCCCCGGCATGTAGCGCCTCATCGAAGGGCCGCTCTTCGAGCGCAGCTCGTCGCAGAACGATGGCCGCCGCTGGCACGTAGGGGACCCGGGAACCCGGGGCCACCAGACCCTCGTCCTCTCCCAGATCGAGGGGAGACCGGGACGACTCGTATCGCATGAGGCGTCCGTGCCCGGGGGGCGTAACGACCCGCGGTGCGACGGCTGCGACTCTGGGGTCGCCGAAGTGCCCGCAGAGTTGGTCGAGCCAGTGCTCGGGGACTTGGCAGTCAGAGTCCACGAATGCAATCAGCGGGGTCGAGACGGCCGCCGCTCCGGCGTTGCGGGCGGCCGCGGGGCCACGGTGTTCGCTGAGGGCGATGTACTCGGCGCCAGCATCGCGTGCCACCTTCTCGATTTCATCGGCCCGCATCGAGGCGTCGTCGACCACGATGCACGGCGTTGGGCCGAGCGAAGCGAGCAGGCTGGCCAGCAGGGACGGCCGGTCTCTCACCGGAACGACGATCGTCACGAGGCCGGCCGCGGTGACCGGCGAGGGTCTCGGGTGCAGGATCCCTGCCGCGACCAGGCGGCCGGCAAGCGCACGGTCAGCCCGTCGGTAGTCGACGGGGGCGCCTTCCAGCCACGACTCGACGACGCGGGCGGCCCGGGGCCGCAACCGGGCGAGCCGCAGCGGGCTACCGCCCAGGATCGCGCGGCCCTCCGCAAAGACCTTGAGCTCGCGGTCGGGCGCGAGATGCAAGCCGATCGGCATGAGGCTGTTCCGGGGGGAAAGCCGAGCCGCTCCTTGACGGCCAGCCGTCGCTCGCACCCCGACATCATGGCAGGAGACATAGACCTGGGCCCGCCCGATGGTGGCGGCCGCGCAGATTCTGTCGGGTGCTTGGCGCGGTGCAAGACTCTGTCGGAGCCAAGGAGGGGAGATGTCAGCGCCAGAGGTTGACCGAGTCGGCGAGCCTGCGGACGAGGAGAGGTCCGAGGCAGGTCGCGACGATGACGAGCTGACCATCGAGGAGGTCTCCATCGACGGCATGTGCGGCGTCTACTGAGGTGGTTGCGCACGGTGACTGCCGACCCGGCACCCCAGACCAGGCCCTGTCGATACGCCTCAGCCCAAGGGTGTCGTTTCGCAGGGAGCGCTTCGGTGCTCTCATCTACCACAGAGACACGAGACGCCTCGTCTTCCTTCGCTCCCAGAGACTGGTGGCTCTCTTGGAGGTGCTTGGGGACTTCGGCAGCGCCCAGGAGGCGATCGAGGCTAGCGCCCCGGTTGGCGAATGGGACCAGCTTCGGCGGGCCTTGAGCCGTCTTGTCGACGCGGGGATCGTCGATGCCCGCTGAGGCGGCTCCCAGCTTGAAGGACGAGCTGGAGAGGGGCCTCGACGCCCCGATATGCATCACCTGGGAACTGACCTACGCGTGCAACCTCGCGTGTGTGCACTGCCTGAGCGCCTCGGGACGCAGGGATCCTCGGGAGCTCACCGATGCCGAGGCCGTATCCCTCATCGACGAGCTGGCGGCGATGGGTGTGTTCTATGTCAACGTGGGTGGGGGCGAGCCGATGCTGCGGGCCTCCTTCTTCGACCTGATCGAGCACGCCACGGGCCGTGGCATCGGGGTCAAGTTCTCCACCAACGGGACCAGGCTCAATGAAGCGGCCGCCCGGCGCCTCGCCCGGATGGACAACCTAGATATCCAGGTGAGCCTCGACGGTGCGACGGCTGGGGTCAACGACGCGGTGCGCGGAGAGAGCAGCTACGCCGCAGCGATCGCCGCCATGGACAATCTTGCCGCAGCCGACTTCGGGCCGTTCAAGCTGAGCGTGGTGGCGACACGCGACAGTTTGCTCGAGCTAGATGCTCTCGTTGCGCTTGCCGATCGATACGGCGCCCAGCTGCGAATCACAAGGCTGCGTCCCTCGGGACGCGCGATCCGCTCGTGGGACGACCTGCGTCCGACATCCACGCAGCTCGTCAGCCTCCACGCCTGGCTGCTCGATCACCAAGAGGTGCTCACAGGGGATTCGTTCTTCCATCTATCGGCCCTGGGGAAGCCGCTCGCCGGTCTCAACATGTGTGGCGCTGGACGAGTCGTCTGCCTCGTCGACCCGGTCGGGGACGTCTATGCCTGTCCCTTCGTGATCGATGAGCAGTTCCGCGCGGGCAATGTGCGCTCAGGGGGGTTCGGTCAGATCTGGCGGGCATCGGTGCTGTTCTCACAGCTCCGCTCCACCAAGAGCGCTGGCGCTTGTGCGTCTTGCGGCTCCTACGACGCCTGCCGGGGGGGTTGCCTGGCGGCCAAGTTCTTCACCGGGCTCGATCTCGCGGGGCCAGACCCCGAGTGCGTGCTAGGTCACGGCGCCACGAGCTTGGATCAGCGTGGACCTTGGGAGCCGCCGCCGTTGTGGTCCGATCACTCGCGTCGCGTCCCGATCAGGCTGATCCCTCGCGGGTGAGAGGAGATGACCACATGGACAGAGGTCGCTAGATCCCCCGGAGCGCTTCTCGTCGTCCCGCTCGGGTCTTACGAGCAGCACGGGCCGCATCTCCCCTTGGACACAGACACCCGCATCGCCTGCGCGCTGGTGCAGCGGATCTCGGGCCTCGGCTTCGTGCACGTGGCCGCGCCCTTCGGCTACGGAGCGAGCGGAGAGCACGCCGACTTCTCGGGCACGTTGTCGATCGGGACAGGGGTTCTCGCCGACGCGCTGGTCGAGCTGGTGCGCTCTGCTCGGGGAGCCTTCGGCACGGTCGTGGTGGTGTGCGCCCACGGCGGCAATGCCGACGCGCTGGTGGCCGCCCAGGAGCGCTGCCGCCGCGACGGGGACACCCTTGGGGTCTGGTGGGCGTGCCCGAAGGGTGACGCCCACGCAGGAAGAACCGAGACCTCGCTCATGCTGGCGATCGATCCGTCGACGGTGCGCGAGGAGGCCATCGAGCCGGGGAGGAGAGAGCCTCTCGAAGTCCTCTGGCCCGAGTTGCGTCGCCATGGCGTGAAGGCGGTCTCATCCAACGGGGTCCTGGGCGATCCGAGGGGAGCTTCTGCCTTGGAGGGCAAGGACATGCTGGACGCCATGGCATCGGATCTCGAGGCCGTGCTCCGCGAGTTGTGGCTCAGGACCGCCGCCGGTGGTGTGTCAAGGGGTGAGCGATGAAGCAGGTGGCGGTCGTGACCGGGGCCGCCCGTGGGATCGGCGCGGCGACGGTCCGCTTGCTGGCCGAGCAAGGTTGGTGCGTGATCGCCACCGATGCTTGTCGGGACGACCCGGCCCTCGATTACCACCTGGGGAGCGAAGAGGAGCTCGACGCCGTCGCAGCGATGAGCGCGTCCGTGGTGCCCCTGGTTGCAGACGTCCGACGTCAGCGCGACATGGATGCCGCGGTCTCGCTTGCGACCGGGCGCTTCGGCCAGCTCGACGCCGTCGTAGCGGCGGCCGGGGTCATCGCCGGTGGAGAGCCGGTTTGGGAGTGCTCCGACCACCTGTGGCAGGCCCTGTTCGATGTGAACGTCGTGGGCCTCAGGCGGCTGCTGAGCGCTGCGGTTCCCGCCCTTCTCTCCCGCCCGGCACCTCGCTCGGGCCGTGTCGTCGCCGTCTCCTCGGCTGCCGGGCTGCTCGGGCTTCGACGCCTCGGCGGCTACGTCGCCTCGAAGCACGCGGTCATCGGGTTGGTGCGAGCCCTTGCGGCTGATCTGGCTGGCACCGGGATCACCGCGAACGTCGTCTGCCCGGGTTCCACTCGGGGCCCGGTCCTGGACGCGTCCGCCTCGGTCTACGGCCTTGCCTCGAGCGAGCAATTTGCCTCCCAGTCGCTGCTCGAGCGCCTCTTGGAGCCAGAGGAACCGGCAGCTGTGATCGCGTGGTTGTGCATGCCCCACTCGAGCGGCGTCACCGGAGCGGTGCTCTCGGTCGACGGGGGCATGACAGCGTTTTGAGCCCGCTGCCCGAAGGTCGAGAAGGGCGGGGCGCGCCAAACTTGATCAGCGATGCCGCGCTGGCACTTGACCATGGGCTGGCTGTGGTCAGCGCCGACTCCGATTTCGCCCGCTTCCCCGAGCTCACCTGGCTCGATCCCCTCGTGCGCTGCCCAAGGTGGGAAGGTCACTTGCGACCCCGCGCAATGGCGGGCAAGAGTCCCACCATGGCGTCGGGCACCTACCGGGTCAAGGTGGGGTCCCAGGATCTGGAGATCCCCCTCGTGCCCATCGCCCGGGACCTCACGATCGCGCTTCTCATCTCGGTCGACCTCGGGGTGGCCTTCGCCGAGGTTGCCGGGAGCGAGCTGGCCGGCAAGCTGGCCCCCTGCGACGTCGAGATCGTCGTCTCCGTCGCCACCATGGGCATCCCGATCGCGATCGAGGTGACCCGTGCGCTGGGCATGGACGACTACGTGATCCTGCACAAGACACCAAAGATCCATCTCGGGGATGCGATCTCTGAGCCCGTGCACTCGATCACCACTCGAGCCCCGCAGACGCTGTTGTTCGACCGAGCGCGCTTGGGGGCGGTTCGAGGCCGACGGGTCGCGGTGGTCGACGACGTCATCTCGACGGGGGGGTCCACACGGGCCGCGCTCAACCTCATGCGCCGCGTGGGAGCGAAGCCGGTGGTGGTAGGGGCCCTCGTCACCGAGGGCTCCCAGTGGCGCACCCATCTCGGCGCCGATGCGGATCTGGTCCGGTCGCTCGGAGCTATACCCCTGTTTCGTCACGGCCCGCAGGGCGAGTTGGTCGAGGACTGGGAGGGTCTCGGGGGTTCGAGCACCGCAGAGGCCCTCCATACAAGGGGCCCCCGCAGCTAGGCATGCTCAGGTGGGCTCCGACGCGAGGAGGTCGTCTTGGGTCCTCGCCTCTGACCGAACCGATCGCCAGCCGACCACCAGGTAGACGAGGCCCGCCACTCCCATTCCCATGTAGACGCTGAAGTCAGCGCCGTAGCCCGTGAAGTGCGGGCCGCTCATCGTGTGCAAGGTGACCTCGTTCAGCCAATGAGGAAGGGTGAAGGTCGTGGAAAGTGCAGAGATAGCTGCGTACATCCCGAACAGCTGGGCGACGATCGCGGGCCAGTGGACCCCGCCGTTGCGATAGTAGAGGCCACCACGGTCGGTGCGCTGGAGCTCTTTGGGCACGTAGCGAAAACGCCGCATGCACCAGTCCACCAAGAAGATGGCCGACCACGGGGCGATCCATACGATGACCACATCGACGAAGTCCTTCAGGTAGGTGTTGAAGGAGGTGTTGAAGATGGCGAACATCGAGACACCCAGGGCGATGATGCAGTCGATCACGACCGCCCAATAACGCCTCACCCTCAAGCCCATCGCTTGGAGCGTTACCCCCGAGGAGTACAGATCGAGGCTGTTGATCGCGAACAGCTGGCAGATCGCGAGGATCAGAAAGACGTCGACGAACCACGCCGGGATGTAGGACTGGTGGGCGAAGGCTATGAACGCGTTCGCCTGGGTGCCCACCTGCACGAGGAACGTTCCGACCGAGGCTCCGAGCAGCATGATCAGGATCTGAGGCACAGCGGTTCCCGCGAACACCCAGGCGACGATCTTGGGCTTGGAGGTGTTGGGATGGCAGTAGCGGGTGTAGTCGTTGCCAGACTCGGTCCAGCCCAGGCCCGAGAGGATGATCGTGAAGGCCAGGCCCTCCATGTAGACCTGCCATCCCACCCCGTGTGCCACACCGTGGGTCGTCGCGTGGGGGATCGCGAAGCCGAGCATTATCGCGAAGACAACGACGAAAGGGATGGTGAGGTAGCGCAGCGTCTTCAAGATCGTCGCGTGGCCGAGGAAGGGCAGCACCCCCTGGATCAACACCGCCACGATGACGAAGACCACCTTGGCGGGACCCCCTGTGCCGAAGCCTGCCTTGAGCTCCAGGACTAGGGCGGCGCCGACCACGAGGATCAGTCCCTCGACCTCAAAGCCAATCTGGGTGATCCAGTTGAAGAAGGAGATGACGCGCGAGCCGTTGGGTCCGAAGCTCGCTCTGTTGATGGCGAAGACCGTGGTGCCGGTCTGGGGCGCCTGCAGGCTGCAGAGCCCCAAGAGGAAGAACGAGAGGTTGCCCACGATGATGAGGCTCACTGCCTGGGCGAAGTTGAAGCCGAAGGTCATGAGCACCGCTCCGTAGATGAAGTACTCGACCTGGACGCTTGCGCCCGCCCACATGAAGCCGACGTCCCGGGCGCTCGCCCATCGTTCGGCTATGGGGATGTGGTCGATGCCGCGGGACTCGACGCGGAAAGCTTGGTCTGACGCGGGCATCGATTCGGTCGTCGTGGTGGCCATGCTCCCTCCCAAGTGCCTGATGTCACTTCACAGAGCCGCAGGGGTCCCTGGGCCACCTATCGACCGAAGAAGAATGCGCGCGAAATGTGCGGCCGTCAAATGGGCTCCTCACGGCCGTGAGCCATCCTCGGGTTCCGTGCGGCTCCGCAAGCACGGCCCGTGTCGCGTGTGCGGCTCCGCAAGCACGGCCGTGTCGAGTGTGCGGCTCTGGCAGGCGAGGCCCGCTGGACCCCGAAGCCCGGTTTCCGACCCGCCGCCAGCTGGCTGCGCTCCCTCGCCGACCCGGTGGCCCACATCGCACCCGCGACCCAAGGACAGCACGACCACACCTCAGCCGTGGCGACCATTGCCCGAAGACCGTCGCTGCCCCACCCAGGAGCCAGGGCTCACCCCTGTGTGATCAGGACGGTTCGGGCTCGCCAAGGGCCAATCTGCCGGCGGCCCCAGGTCATGTCCGAGGTCGGTCCGAGCAGCTCCAGTCCTGCGCTCCCTCACCGACCCCTGATGTCCGCGCTGGAATCGCCTCGGTGGCGCCGTTGCGGCCGATGCGCCGACCTCTTCCGTGTCGACCACGACCCAGCTCTTCACTAGGGTGGCATCGGGCTCGAGCCGCGGCTACGTCGGGCCCCCACGAAGGGGGCGGAAGATCTCGCCGCGCTTGGACCAAACCTCTAGAGACCAGAACATCGCGACGACTGTGACCTTGCCATCCTCCATCGACCTGCCTGAGACCGAGCACTCGAGCGATGACCCCCGCGTCGTGTGGGCCCGGGGCTTGACCAAGCGCTTCGAGTCGATGGTTGCGGTCGACGAGATCGATTTTGACATCTTCCGTGGCGAGTCCTTCGGCTTCCTGGGGCCCAATGGGGCGGGGAAGACCTCGACGATGCGGATGATCGCGTGCATGTCGCCCAAGACCGGCGGGAGCCTTCGGGTGTTGGGAATGGATCCCGAGGTCGATGGGCCCTCGATCCGAGGTCGGATCGGGCTCGTACCTCAGGAGGACACCCTCGACCTGCAGCTGACCGTGCTCGACAACCTTCTCATCTACGGCCGTTACTTCGATCTGCCCAAGAGGCTGATCAAAGAGCGTTCCGAGCGTCTTCTCGAGTTCGCGCAGCTCACCGAGAGGGCGACCGAAACCGTCGAACCCTTGTCGGGCGGGATGAAGCGGAGGCTGACCATCGCTCGCGCGCTGGTGTCAGAGCCCGACCTGCTCATCTTGGACGAGCCCACCACGGGCCTCGACCCCCAAGCGAGGCACCTCTTGTGGGACCGGCTCTACCGCCTCAAGAGTGAAGGGGTGACCCTGGTCATCACAACCCACTACATGGACGAGGCCGAGCAGCTCTGCGATCGACTGGTGGTCATGGACAAGGGACGCATAGCAGCCTCCGGCACCCCCGCGGCATTGATCGAGCGCTATTCGACTCGCGAGGTTGTCGAGCTTCGCTTTGGAGACGATGGCCCCGGGCGCGCAGCGCTGGACGGCATCGGGCAGCGGACCGAGTACCTTCCTGACCGGGTCCTTGTGTACGCCTCCGATGGCGACGAATCCTTGGAGGAGCTGAGGTCCCGTGGGATTCAGCCGGCGAGCTCGTTTGTACGCCGGTCCAGCCTGGAGGACGTCTTCCTCTCGCTGACCGGGCGCACCCTTGTGGACTGAGGTGCCCCGATGACGACCGCCGACCTCGAGACCTGGGGGATCAGCCACGCACAAGGGGCGCGCATGCCTCCGACCGTGCGCGTCCTGCGGTACCACTTCTACACCTACATGCGCACGTGGCGGTCGTCCCTCACGACCAGCTTCCTCGCGCCCGTCCTCTACCTGGCGGCCATGGGGGTCAGCCTGGGGCACCTCATCAACCATCACGTGGGCAGTGTCCAGGGGGTGCCGTACCTGACCTTCGTCGCACCCGGGCTCCTCGCGGCATCGGCGATGCAGGTTGCGGCGAGCGACTCGATGTACCCGGTCATGGCCGCCATCAAGTGGATACGGACCTACTACGCGATGCTGGCCACCCCGTTGCGCGTTTTCGATGTGCTCCTGGGCCACTTCGCATGGGTGACGGTGCGCCTGGTGCTGACGGCAGTCACCTATCTAGGAGTGATGGCAGCATTCGGCACCGTGCGCTCTGCGCTCGCAGTGGTCGCGCTTCCTGCTGCGATCTTGACCGGTCTGTCGTTCTCCTCGGTGATCTCCGCGTTCGCTGCCAGCCAGGAGAATGACCAGGGCTTCGCACAGGTGTCCCGATTGGGGCTCATCCCTTTGTTCCTACTTTCCGCGACCTTCTTCCCGCTGAGCCAGCTCCCGGGATGGATGCATCCCATCGCCTATGCGACCCCTCTGTACCACGGGGTCCATCTCTGCCGGATGGCCGCGCTCGGCCAGATGGACTGGGCCTCGGCCGGGTGGGACTTCGCGTACCTGATCGGTCTCTCCATCGTCGGGGCGGTTCTCGCGAAGCGCCTGTTCGCTCGCAGGCTGGTTGTCTGATGTCCACGTCGGCAAGGGCCATCTTCCGTCGTGACCTGCTCGACCCCGCGCCGCCCCGCGTCACGCCCCTTGCGGTGCTGGGTCTGGGACGCGCGGCCCGGGTGTTCCAGCGAAACGTCGTTGTCTACCGACGCGGATGGAAGTTCATCGTCTCGGGCTTCTTCGAGCCGTTCTTCTATCTCATCTCCATCGGGCTGGGGCTTTCCAAGCTCGTGGGTGACATTCACGTGGGCGGTCATGCGTTCGCGTACACGGTGTTCGTGGCTCCGGGTCTGCTCGCTGCATCGGCCATGAACGGGGCCATATTCGATTGCACCTTCAAGATCTTCTTCCAGCTCAAGATCATGAAGGCCTACGACTCCATGCTGGCCACGCCTCTGGGTCCGCGCGACGTCGCCATCGGCGAGCTCATGTGGGCGATGGTTCGCGGCGGCCTCTACTCGGGGGTCTTCCTTGTGATCATGGCCGCCTTTGGTTACGTGGCCACCCCGTGGGCCGTGTTGTGCTTCCCGGCAGCCCTTTGCGTGGGCTTCTGTTTCTCGGGGCTGGGCATGGCTGGGACGTCTTACATGCGTAGTTGGCAGGACTTCGACTTCGTCTTTCTCGTGGCCCTGCCTCTGTTCTTGTTCTCGGCGACCTTCTACCCCCTGACCGTCTATCCCGGGTGGCTGCAGCTGATCGTCCGGATCTCTCCTCTGTACCAAGGGGTGACCCTCATACGGCAGTTGGATCTCGGGATCTTCACCTGGTCGCTGATCGGCCACGTCGTCTACCTGATCGCGATGGGAGCGGTCGGCCTCAAGATCACCGCCGGTCGACTCGCGCGTCTGGTGCTCCCCTGATCGCACCCGGGGTCGTGCGTCGAGCGGCAGGCCACCCGGTGGTGAACTCGTCTTGAGCTAGTGCTCCCAGTGCAACGAGTGCGTTGTCGAGTCCGTCGGGCAGACATCGGCCCAGCTATCGTCGTTGCACATTTCGTCGAAGGAGAAGCTTTGGATCTTGCCCTCGCGGGAAAGGCCTTTGTCGTCACCGGTGGATCGGACGGGCTGGGCAGGGCCCTGTGCCGACGGCTCGTCGAGGAGGGAGCGAGCGTTGCTTTCTGCGGTCGCGATCGGGAGCGTGTTGAGTCGGCCCGAGCCTCTTTAGAGCGTGACGGCACAGGGGTGCTCGGTTCGGTGGCGGATGTGACGAGCGCCTCGGACATGGACCGTTTCGTTGGCTCGGCCCTGGAAAGGTTTGGTCGGATCGACGGTCTGGTGAACAACGCCGGCCGCAGTGCGGCAAAGACCTTGATGGATATGACCGACCGCGAGCTCGAGGAGGATCTCTACTTGAAGCTCGGTGCGGCGGCTCATCTATGCAGGCTCGTCATGGAGCCTCTCGCGGCCAGCCGCGGCTCGATCGTGAACGTGCTCGCGATCGCGGCCAAGACGCCCGGCGCTCGCTCGATGCCTTCGTCGGTCTCGCGCGCGGCCGGCATGGCGTTCACCAAAGCCCTCTCCAAGGACACCGGGCCCATTGGGGTCAGGGTGAACGCCGTTTTGATCGGCCTGATGCGCAGCGGCCAGTGGGAGAGAGTGGCTGGCGCTCGGGGGACCGAGCTGGAGGCCTTCTACCAGGAGCTGGCCACGGGCTCGGGAATCCCGCTCGGCCGAGTCGGCAATCCAGAGGAGTTCGCCGACGTGGTCAGCTTCCTGCTTTCGCCGCGCGCGTCCTATTTGAGCGGGGCGGCCATCAACCTCGACGGTGCGCTGTCGGCGTCCCCTTAGTGCTGGCGCCAAACGTGAGGCCACGGTCGTCGCTCGACGCTCTCCAGCAGCTCGCCGACCCGGGCAGCCTCACGTGCTCCGTCGTGGACGGCGAGATCAGCGATCGCCAGCCCAGGGGTGGATGCGAAAGACTGCGCCGGTAGCTGAGAGCTCTCTCGTGAAGTGGGTTTGGCTATCGCTCTGATAGCCCATGTGCACGAGGTCGCGCGCACTTAGAAGCGGGCGCCACGGACCTCGACCGTGGTGGAACCGGTCACCTGCCGACGGCTCTCCCCGGCGGCCGACGTCCTCGGTCACTTGGGATTGTGGCAGCACCCTGGTGCACTTCCAAAGGTCCTTTTCAGTCCAGGCGGAGGCTCACCAACTCGTCGAGGATGGCGGCGGCCTCCCTCGGCACCTCGATCTCCAGCCAAAGCGCGTCGGGGAGGGTCACGATTCGCAGGTCGAAGAAGGAGCAGCACCTCTTCTCCCTGCGGGCGAGATCGACAGCGCAAAGCAAAGCCTCGTCGTTCTCTTGGAGCCGCAGGCGGGCGATCCGGGTTTCGCGGACGACTTGGACCACGTCGCGGTTCAAGAACCGGCGCCACTCCTGCACCCGCGTGCCAGCGTCGTGAACGCTGAGCGAGCAAGCGAGCGGGATGCGGGCCACACGGACAGGTTAACGAACCGGCCGAAACTGCTTCGCCGCGAGAGACCCGTCGGGGTCGTGGCCTCCTGCGAGCCCCCCACTGGAGCAGTAACACCGCGCTAACCCAGGTCGTCTATGGGACCGTTGAGGGCCACCGGATCAGCCCGACGCCAAAAGGCGTGCGTTCGACCGTTGCGATGGATAGCCGTCCATTGGGTCATTCGTCGTTTGACCCTCGAAAGTGAACCGAACACCTTCGGTTGACCGTCCGGGCCATAGTCGAGATGGTTGATAGTTGAGCGAGATCCGGTCGTGGTTCAGCCCGCCGCCCGAAGCCACCGCCAAGCCCTGCGATCTCTTGGCCACAGGCTCGTCTGCATCCTCCACGGATTCCCACCCGCCCCTGCCCTCACGGTGCGCGTGCCGGCAAGCATCTTGTTGGGAAACGGATCGTGGGAACCTATGGGCGGTTCGCACTCGGGATGCCCGGACGACCTGCCGGCTCACAGGACGTGGCCGTGCCCCCAGGGGACCCATCAAAGGAATCGACGACCTCTTCATTTTCATTGTGCTCTGGGCGCCGAGCGGTTAGCCTCTCCCCGCTCGGAGGCAGCGCCTCAGGAGTTTTGGGATCAAGGGGGTTCCTCGGGTGGTACGCCCCGGGAGGCAGCCAGCCTGTCGCCCGGGGCAACACCCTGAGTCCTTAGGCGCCATCGGGAAGGCATCTACGGCGCTCAGGATGGCTCGTCGATCAGCACCACCTTTCCGAGCTTTCCTCCCGCGTCGAAGCAGTCGTAGGCGGCTTGGGCGTCATCGAAGCCGAAGGTTGACCATATCGGCACCCTGAGGCGGCCGTCGGTCAGGTAGGGGAGAACCTCGTCTGCGATCCGCTCGATGACCTCCGCCTTCTCCAGGAGGGTGCGGGACCTCAAGGTGGAACCACCGATCCTCCCCCGGCTGACCATGAGACGAGAGAGGTCCAGCTCCACACGGGCGCCGCTGCCGACGCCGATGACCGCCACCCTACCCAGCTTCGCCAGCTGGCCCAGCGCGGCCGGGAGGCTCGCTGCGCCGACGAGCTCGAGGACGACGTCATAGGGCCCGTGCCGGTCGATCTCTGCGGGGTCGATCACCTCGTCGGCGCCCAGCTCGCCCACCTGGACGCGGTGCTCGGCGTCGCGAACCGCGGCGATCACTTTCGCTCCGCGCAGACTGGCGAGTTGGACGGCCGCGGTTCCCACGCCCCCCGCGGCCCCCGTGATCAGGACACGCTCTTGGGCGCTGAGCCCACATTGGGCGAACAGGGCGTCGTGAGCGGTGCAGAAGGTCTCGGGGAATGCTCCCGCCTCGCTCCAGGTGATCGATTCCGGCGCCCTCATAGCGTGCCTCTCGTCGATCACCGCAAGCTCGGCCTGCGCGCCGCCTCCCAACAGAGCCATCACCCGGTCGCCAAGGCCGAATCGCGAGACCTCGGCACCGAGCGCGACCACCTCACCTGCCATTTCTAGGCCTGGTATCTCCTGTGGGGACCCCGCAGGAGCGCGATAGCGGCCGCGACGCTGCAGGAGGTCAGCGCCGTTGAGGCCCGCGGCGCGGACCGCCACGCAGATCTCGTGGCTGGCCGGCACCGGATCTGGGCGCTCGAGCCAGTCGAGCCGTCCCTCGCTTATGACCACCGCTCGCATGGGCGACCTCCCCTTCGGGTTCTTCCCAGGCTGCCAAAGGTTGGGCTCGTTGTCGCCTCGGTGCTCGGGTCCAAGGTCGCCCGGCTCGATTAGCGTTCGGCCATGACCCTTTACGACCTCCCTGTCCGCATGCTCGACGGGACAACCTCGTCGCTCGCCACGTTCGAGGGCAAGGCGCTGTTGGTGGTGAACGTCGCCTCCAGGTGTGGGCTCACCCCTCAGTACGAGGGGTTGGAGAGGCTTCAAAAGACCCATGCCGACCGCGGTTTTTCGGTGCTCGGGTTCCCATGCAACCAGTTCGGCGGGCAGGAGCCCGGAACCCCCGAAGAGATCTCTGAGTTCTGCACCACGACCTATGGGGTCTCGTTTCCAATGTTCGAAAAGATCGAGGTCAATGGGAAGAACCGCCATCGGATCTACGAGGAGCTATGCGCCCACGCGGACGCAGAAGGCAACGCTGGCGACATCATGTGGAACTTCGAGAAATTCCTGATCTCACCTCAGGGTGAGGTTGTCGCTCGGTTCCGCCCCATGGTCCAGCCGCAGGACCCTGCCGTGCTGGTGGCGATTGAGGCGAACCTTCCCGCCTGACGCCGGACGCGCTTGTTTCGTGCAGCAGCCAGCTTTCTCGGCCTCCATCTTCGACATGGACGGGCTCCTCGTCGACTCTGAGCCGCTCTGGCAGCTCGCTGAGGTCGAGATCCTTGGAGCCCTCGGTGTCCCGATCGACCCGACCCAATGCCGTAACACCAAGGGGATGTTCGTTCGTGAGGTCATGGCGTTCTGGCACCGCCAGTTCCCCTGGGCCTCCCCCGCCCCTGACGCGGTCGCGACCCTAGTGGTGGATCGGGTCTGCGAGCTGGTGACCGAGCGCGGGCAGGTCCGCCCCGGAGCCCGAGAGGCGATCGAGCTCTGCCGAAGGCACGGCCTGGCGCTGGGTCTCGCATCTTCGTCCGAGTACCGGCTGATCCGCCTCGTGCTGGAGCACTTCGGCTTCGATCAGGACTTCGAGGTGGTCCATTCCGCCGAGGACGAGCCCCATGGAAAGCCCCATCCCGGCGTCTATCTGAGCGCGGCGAGAAAGCTCGGGGTTGACCCGAGCGCCGCAATTGCATGGGAGGACGCCGCTGCAGGCGTGCTGGCGGCAAAGGCGGCGCGCATGGTTTGTGTCGCCGTGCCCGACCCCGCCGATGCCCACAGCCCAGAGTTCGCGATCGCCGATGCCGTTCTCGGCTCGCTCGCAGAGGCCGACGAGTCCTTGTACAAGCGACTGACGTCGAGGCTGCGCGACAGTTGGCCGACCGTGCCGGACCGCCCGACGTCGTCTTGATCCACCGACCACTCGACGTCGCGGTCTCTCGGTCCAAGCGATGAGACAAACGCGCGAAGGCTTCGCTTCTGGGGGGATCGTGGGACTCGGGGTCTTTGATGGCACGAGTGGTCCCGGGCGTAGGCTCAACGGCATCCTCACGGGTGGGACTCCGCTCACCTGTTAGACGCCGCCTCCAAACAGCCCACCACCGTGCCCGAGATCCACAGATTCAGACCTGTCGCAGCCGGCGTCGACTTCGTCGCGCTCGAGAAGGCTGAGCTGGGTCGTTGGGAGGCCAACGAGATCTTCCGACGGTCGGTGGAGCTGCGAGAGGGGGCCCCGCGGTGGGTGTTCTACGAGGGTCCGCCGACTGCCAATGGCAAACCGGGCCTGCACCACGCCTGGGCGCGGGCGTACAAGGACCTGTTCTGCCGGTACCGGACCATGGCCGGCTACCAGGTGGATCGCCGCGCCGGGTGGGACACCCACGGGCTTCCGGTCGAGGTCGAGGTCGAAAAGCAGCTCGGCATTAGGGGGAAGCGTCAGATCGAAGAAGAGGTGGGGATCGCGAAGTTCGTCGCCCTCTGCCGTGAGTCGGTCAAGTCCTATGTGGCCGACTGGAGGGACCTCACGGTGCGCATGGGCTACTGGGTCGACCTTGACAACGCGTACTGGACGCTCGACACGAGCTTCGTCGAGTCTGTTTGGTGGCACCTCCGCCGGCTGTTCGACCAAGGTCTGCTGTACGAGGGCATCAAGGTCGTCCCATACTGCCCACGTTGTGGGACCGGTCTGTCGAGCCATGAGCTCGGACAGGAGGACGTGTACTCGCCGATCGAGGACGAGTCCGCCTACGTCCGGTTCCCGTTGGAAGGAGGTGGCGACCTTGCCGGTGAGCCGTCGGCCTTGTTGGTCTGGACCACGACCCCTTGGACCCTCGTGTCGAACACAGGGGTCGCAGTCAACCCCGAGCTCTCCTATGCGGTAGTCGACGGGATGGTCGTGGCCGAAGAGCTCGTAGAGGAGGTCTTCGGTGATGGCGCCGCGGTCCAGGCCCGGCTGTCCGGGCGTGACCTGGTGGGTCTGCGTTACGAGCGCCCCTTCGACCTCGTGGAGGTGAGCGGGGAGGGTGAAAGCTCCAAGGTGGTCGGGGCCGACTTCGTCACCATCGACGAGGGGACGGGGCTGGTGCACCTGGCGCCTGCGTTCGGAGAGGTCGACCGCCAGGTGGGCAATGCCCAGGGTCTCGTCACCTTGAACCCCGTGGGGCCTGACGGCCGCTTCACCGATGCGGCCGGTTGGCTCGCCGGCCGGGAGGTCAGAGACGCCAACCACGCGATAAACGACGACCTCGCGAGTCGGGGCCTTCTCCTCGAGCGTCGGATCCATGTGCATGCCTATCCGCACTGTTGGCGCTGCTGGACGCCGCTCATCTACTGGGGAAAGCCCAGCTGGTACGTGGCGACCTCGTCGCGCAAGGTCGACCTGTTGGCGGCCAACGAGACGATCGACTGGCATCCGGCCCACATCAAGCGAGGTCGCTTTGGTGAGTGGCTGTCGAACAACGTCGACTGGGCCCTCTCCAGGGACCGCTTCTGGGGGACTCCCTTGCCGATCTGGCGCTGCTCTTGGGGCCACGTGACCTGCATCGGCTCGCTCTCGGAGCTCTCGGAGCTGGCGGGGAGGGACCTCTCGGACTTGGACCTGCATCGACCGTCGATCGACGAGGTCGAGATCGGCTGCGCGCCATGCGCCGATCGCGGGCGGCCCGCCGTGGCGGCGCGCAGGGTCGAAGCGGTCATTGACGCGTGGTTCGACTCGGGCTCGATGCCCGCTGCGAGCGTCGGCTACCCGAGCACACAGGGTTCATCCGAGCGCTTCGAGTACCCGGCCGACTTCATTTCCGAGGCGATCGACCAGACCCGGGGCTGGTTCTATTCGCTTTTGGCGGTGAACCAGCTCGTATTCGGCTCGGCTCCCTACAAGCATGTGGTCTGCCTGGGTCACATCGTCGACGATCAGGGGCGAAAGGCATCCAAGTCCCTGGGGAACATGCTCGACCCCTGGGAGGTGCTCGAAACCCGGGGAGCCGATCCGATGCGGTGGTGGATGTTCGCACAGGGCTCGCCATGGACGTCTACCCAGGCGAAGCTCTCCGCGATCGACACGACTATGCGTGAGACCCTCCTCACCTTGTGGAACACCTTCAGTTTCTTCACCACCTACGCGGCGGCGAACAACTTCGATCAGAGCGACCCGCAGATCCCGCCCAGCGCTGAGCGCCCCGCCTTGGACCGCTGGCTGATCTCCCGGGTCACCTCGGTCACCGCTCAAGTGAGCGACGCGCTCGACAGCTACGACCCCTATAGGGCGGCCGGACACCTGGCGACCCTTGTCGACGAGCTGTCCAACTGGTTCGTACGTCGGAGCCGCCGGCGGTTCTGGCACACGGATCCCAATGCGCCCGAGAGCGACTCGCTGAGCGCGCATGCGACCCTTCTGGAGGCTCTGATCGCCCTGTGCCTCCTTTTTGCTCCCTTCTGCCCTTTCGTCGCGGACTTCATGTGGAGGGAGCTCACCTCGGCAGCCGAGAGTGATTCGGTCCATCTACGGGATTGGCCCAACGTGGACCCCTCCAACCTCGATTTGGTGCTCGAGGCGGAGATGGCGCAGGCGCGCAGGCTCTCGTCGCTTGGCCGCGCGGCCCGCAGCGAGGCCGGCATCAAGGTGCGCCAGCCCCTGCGCAGAGCCTTCCTCCTGCTCGCGCCGGGTGCGCCCGCGTTGTTAGAAGACCTGGTTGCCGACGAGCTGAACGTCGACGGCCTGGAGGTCGCGACGGAGCTTCAAGAGCTCGTGGAGTTTGAGATCATCCCCAATTTCCGAGCGCTCGGGCCGCGTCTCGGGCGCAGGGTCCAAGCGCTCAGGGCCGCCCTCGAGTCTCTCGATGCAGGCCAGGTCGCTCGTGCCTTGGAGGAGGGACGTTCGGTGCGCGTCCAGCTGGAGGCCGAGATCGTCGAGCTCTCCCCCCAAGACGTCGAGCTGCGAGCCCGCCCCCAGCCGGGCCGGGCGGTTTCGCGCCAGGGCTCCGAGGTAGTCGCGCTCGATGTCGACATCGATGAGGACCTGGCTCGCCGTGGCCTGATGCGCGACGTGATCCGCCAGGTTCAAGACCTGCGCAAGGAGGCCGGTCTTGACGTGACCGACCGGATAAGGCTGGTCCTATCGGGTGCCGAGGCCCTGAGTGACCACCTTGACGTGCTTGCCGAAGAGGTCTTGGCGGTCCAGATCGACCTCGGGGAGGGCGCGGGTCTCCCCAACGAGCTCACGCTCGGAGACCGCTCCGCCCGCGTCTGGATCGAGAAGGTGAGCACGGCGGTCGCCGAATAAGAGGGGCCGCGCGCCAGCGGAGCCGCACGCGCATCCTATGGGACTCAGACGGCCCCGCTCGCAGCGGGGCCCCCCTGCGCCGGAGTGTGGCTCTCGACGATCACGAGCCGATCGGTGTCAGGCTCGGACGTTCCCGGGCCGGCCACGCTCGCCCAGGGTCGGTTTGGGCTACAGGGGCCTGACGTTCTGCGCCTCGGGCCCTTTGCGGCCCTGGGCGAGGTCGAATTCGACCTGTTGGCCCTCTTCGAGGCTCTTGTACCCCTCGCCCACCACGTTGGAGTAGTGGACGAAGACGTCCTTGTCCCCGCTGGTCGGGGTGATGAACCCGAAGCCCTTGTCGCTGTTGAAGAACTTCACCGTTCCAGTTGCCATGTTCTTGCTTCCTTCTTCATTGTTGGTTGTTGCATTGTTGGTTGTTGGTTGTTGGTTGTTGGTTGTTGCCGTGATCGATGTCGAGAGCGCGCCGCTCAGGAGCGGCCCGGGTTCAGCTTCTTGTATGGATCGCCGCAGGCAGAGGGCTGGCCGAGCTCTCCGTAGGTGCGGCAACGCTCGTCGTCGCACCATCCGATTGCTCTGTCTCCGTGGTGGACGTCGTGGGCGTGCGCCGCGCAGACCGAGACTTTGGGAAGGATCACGGTGACCGAGTACGACGGATCGCCCGGGTCGATCCCCCGTGCGAGGGTCTTGCGCGGCGGTTCGATGCTTTCGGTCGCCGGGTCCCCGCACAGGACGCAAGAGATCGTTGCCTCCGTGGTCACCGCCCGATGGCCTCTGTGAGCTCGTCCGCGCCCAACTGCACGTGCGTGACCCTGTCGGGCCCAGCGGTGTCCGTGTCGCGCATCCGCTGCTCGAGTCGATCCAAGCGGGCCTCTTGGTTCGCACCGAGGGCCCGAAGCAAGCCTCGGTGAGCGTCGCTCGCCCGACCGAGATCGAGCCATCGAGCGATGGCTGAGCAGGAGCTGCCGCCTTCGCGCGATGCGAGGACCGCTGCGTCCACCTTCGTGGTCGTGAGCTGCTGTCGCTTTGGGAATCCGCCTCGCCGGTGAGCCGTCCCCGCGCATCGCTGCGACCCCTTGCTCCGCGGCTGTCTACGGATGGAGTTGTCCACCAGGAGGCCTCGGCGCGCGGATTCGAGTCGGACCGACAGCCGGCGGCACCCAGATTGGGCTTGTCGCTCGTCGTAGGACGCGGAGGTCATCGGAGGGTTCGCTTGCTGGAAGATGTCGAGGCTCCGTTCGGATTGGACCGACTCGGGAAGCTCTCGAACAGGCCACGCCAGCCCGAAGCCAGCGACGCACCACTCTACCAGGCCGAGGTGAAGTCGGACGCCGGCGGCTGGCACGCGTCTGGGTCTGGCGAACCTCTGCCGTCGCGCGCACCCAGGCAGAGAGATCCGGCGCCCGTCTGGGCTGTCGGACGAGCGAGGGCACCTGTGCCAGACCGACCGCCGGAGCTTGCGTGGACCGGGTATCGGCCCGGCGGATCGGCGCCTCGGGCCCACTACCAGGGCGCCTGCCTGACGTGAGCCCTCGGTGAGGTCGTGGCACCCTGGGTAGACGTCCCGTGTCAAGCGGTCCTTCACGGCCACGGCCGACCCCTGTGGCCGCCTCGACCGAGCGGGTAAAGTCCATGACCATGGTTGTGCGGGCTTCCAAGTTGGTCAAGCCAGTGGCTGCGCTGTTGGGACTGCTCGCAACCATGGCCAGCATCTGGTGGTTCGCCCTCAAGCCGCGCCGGCAGCGCAAGGGCTGAGGCTCCACCGACCACGAGCTAGCGGGGCGTTTCCATGGCTTTTGAGACATTGAATCCTGCGACAGGCAAGGTCGAAGCGACCTTTGACGAGTTCTCGGCTGAAGACGTCGAGGCCAAGGTCCAGCTCGCCGCAGACACCTTTCGAACCTACAAGAACACCGCTTTGGAGGACCGTGCGGCATGGATGCGAACGGCGGCAGACATCTGTGACGCCGAGGGTCCCGAAATAGCGCGCGTGCTGACGACGGAGATGGGCAAGACATTCGCGTCGGCCAAGGCCGAGGTGGCCAAGTGCGCGCTGTGCATGCGCTACTACGCGGAGCACGCGAAGGAGTTCTTGGCCGACGAGGTCGTGGCGTCCTCGGCCAGCCGTTCCCTCGTCCGTTACGAGCCACTGGGCCCGGTGCTCGCCGTCATGCCGTGGAACTTCCCTCTTTGGCAGGTGGTCCGCTTTGCCGCCCCCGCACTGATGGCAGGCAACGTGGGCCTCTTGAAACACGCGTCGAACGTGCCGCAGACGGCTCTGCTGCTGGAGGACCTCTACCGACGCGCCGGCTTCCCGGAGGGAGCCTTCACCAGCCTGCTCATCTCATCGAAGGCGGTGGCGCCCCTGATCGCCGATGACCGGATCGTGGCCGTCACCCTGACCGGCAGCGAGGGGGCGGGCCGCAGCGTGGGAAGGGCGGCCGGGGACGCCCTGAAGAAGTGCGTTCTCGAGCTCGGCGGATCGGATCCGTTCCTGGTGCTCTCCTCTGCGGACATCGACCGGGCAGCGAGGGTCGGTGCGCTTGCAAGGGTTCAGAACAACGGCCAGTCTTGTATCGCGGCCAAGAGGTTCGTGGTGGTCGACGAGATCGCCGAGGCGTTCGTCCCGCTTTTTGTCGAGACCATGGCCGCTCTCAAGCTGGGCGACCCGTTCGAGCCTGGAACCGATGTCGGTCCTCTGGTCTCCGAGTCACAGCGTGACGAGATAGCGGCACAGGTAGACGACGCGCGTGACAAGGGAGCCAACGTCGCATGCGGTGGCGATGCGCTTGCAGGCGACGGCTGGTTCTACCGGCCGACCGTGCTCATGGGAGTGACTCCTGCGATGCGGGTCTACGAGGAGGAGGTCTTCGGGCCCGTCGCGATCATCGAGCCGGTCGCGGACATCGACGAAGCCATCGAGGTGGCTAATCGGACCTCGTTCGGGCTCGGCTCCAGCGTGTGGGCGGAGGACCCGCGAGAGCAGCGTCAATGTATCGAGGGCATCGAGGCAGGCATGGTCTTCGTGAACTCGATGGTGGCTTCCACGCCCGAGCTTCCCTTCGGAGGCATCAAGCGCTCCGGTTACGGTCGCGAGCTGTCGGCCGTCGGCATGAGGGAGTTCTGCAACGCCAAAGCCGTCTGGGTGGCGTGAGCGCGAGCAGCTGAGCGCGGCCGGCGGGGCCCCGCCCCTGTACCTCGACCACGCTGCGAGCACCCCTCTGCGCCAAGAAGCGCGCGACGCGATGGCCCCCTTCGTCATGGGCCACTTCGCCAACCCCTCCGGATCTCATTCGATGGCTCGGGCGGCGCGCCGGGCCCTGGAGGAGGCTCGTGAGCAGGTGGCGGCGCTCGTAGGTGCGCGGCCCGCCGAGGTGGTCTTCACATCGGGGGGCACCGAAGCAGACAACCTCGCCGTCTTGGGCACGCTGCTGGCCGGCGGCGAGGGTGGTCCTGTCAAGGCTCTGTGCTCTGCCATCGAGCACGCAGCGGTCCTCGAGCCACTGCGGGCCATCTCTGACGGACGGTTCGCGCGCAGAGCCGAGCTCGCTGAGATCGGAGTCGACGAGGCGGCCGTCATCGACATCGACCAGCTGTCCGCAGCGCTCGACGACGGGGTGCGACTCGTCTCGGTCATGGCTGCCAACAACGAAGTGGGCACCGTGCAGCCGCTAGCGGAGGTGGCGGGCGTCGTCAGAGGCTCGGCTCCGGCCGCCGTGCTGCACACCGACGCGGTCCAGGCCGCCGGGTACCTGGATCTAGCGACGGTTGCCTCGGGCTTCGACCTGGTCTCGCTGAGCGCCCACAAGATCGGCGGGCCCAAGGGCATCGGAGCCCTGATCGTGCGGCCGCCCTCGAGCCTGCAGGCGATCCTCTACGGAGGTGGCCAAGAGCAGGAGCGGCGAAGCGGAACCCAGAACGTCGCGGGCGCCGTCGGCTTCGGTGCGGCGGCGGCGGCGCAGCGCTCCTCCCGCGTGCAGGAGACCTCCAGGCTTGCCGCCTTGCGCGACCGATTTGCCGACATGGTGCTCGACCTCGGGGGGGTGACCGAGACCGTGCCACGCGCCTCGACCCTGCCTTCGCACTGCCATCTTCTCTTCGACGGCCTGGACCACGAGGAGCTCCTGGTCCTCTTCGATCGAGGGGGGTTGTGCGCGTCGGGGGGAGCGTCTTGTGCGAGCGGGGCGCTCGGAGCGAGCCATGTGCTCAAGGCGATGGGTCTGTCAGATGCGGCGGCTCGCAGTGGGATCCGTTTCAGCCTCGGCCACACGACCGTTCCCTCTGAGGTAGAGAGGGCGGTCGATGTGGTCAGTGCCACGCTCGAGGCACTGAGAGGCGTGCGCCCGCGCTGAGCAGCTGGCGGCGATGGCAGACTGCCAGGATGCGGGTCCTGGTCGCGATGTCTGGTGGGGTGGACTCCTCGGTGGCGGCCGCGCTTCTCGCCCAGGCCGGCCATGAGGTGGTCGGCGCAACGCTCAAGCTGTGGGGGGGCGAGTCGGACACCGGCTGCTGCTCGGTGGCCGACGTCGACGACGCGCGCCGGGTCGCGCAGCAGCTGGACATCCCCCATTACGTCTTCGAGATGACGAGCGAGTTCGACGCCCGGGTGGTCGAGCCCTACGTCGCGGCTCACCGCGGGGCGCTGACACCCAACCCGTGCATCGAGTGCAACCGTCACATCAAGTTCGGGCACTTGGTGGAGCGCGCACGTCGGCTCGGGTTCGACGCGATCGCAACCGGCCACCACGCCCGGGTGACCAAGGGCTCTGGGCGCGTTCCCCACCAGCTCCGCAGGGGCACCGATCGGGACAAGGACCAGTCCTACGTCCTGTCCATGCTCGGCCAGGACGTGCTCGGGGCCTTGGTGCTGCCGGTCGGGGAGATGACCAAGCCGGCCGCACGGGCACGTGGCATGGAGCTGGGTCTTCGGACCGCATCAAAGCCGGACAGCCAGGACGTCTGCTTCATAGGGCGGGCCGAGGGCAGGGCAGGATTCTTGGGGCGCAGGATCGAGGTTCATCCGGGCACGCTCGTTGAAGCACGCTCTGGTGCCGTTCTCGGCACCGTCGATGCCGTGGAGCTCGTGACCGTCGGGCAGCGGCGCGGCATCCCATTGGCGCCAGACGGCGCGAAAAGGTACGTGGCTTCCGTCGATGCGCGGTCGCGCACGGTCATGGTCGGCACCCAGGCACAGGTTGCGACGACCCGGGTGGATCTTCGGGCGACCAGCGTGTCGTGGGTCGGCGCACCTGTGCCAGATGGTGGCCGAACGCTCGCTCAGATGAGCGCCCACGGACGTCCCTCGCACTGTCACATCTCCTTTTGCGAGGAGACCCTGGTGCTCGGGTTCGATGAAGCGGTGCGCCCGGTGGCTCCCGGGCAGACGGTCGCGCTCTACGACGCCCAAGATCCCGACCAGGTCGTCGGCGGGGGCATAGCAACGTGAGCCAAGAGGGGCCCCGCAGGAGGGCCCAAGAGCTTGCCAAGCTCGTTGCGTACCACAACGAGCGCTATCACCTCTACGACAGCCCCGAGATCTCCGACGCGGAGTTCGACGTTCTGGTCAAAGAGTTGCGCGCCATCGAGGAGAGGCACCCAGAGCTCGCCTCTGGCGACTCGCCCACCCGCAGCGTCGGAGCCGCTCCATCTCCTCTGTTCGCCGAGGTCCACCACGGCGTGGCCATGATGAGCCTCGACAACGCGCAGAGCGAGGCGGAGCTTGGCGCCTGGGCGCAGCGACTTGTGCGTCTGGTGCCCGAGATCGATCTCACAGCCCTCGCGTTCAGCTGCGAGCCGAAGGTCGACGGCGTGGCCATGTCGCTCACCTATCGGGAAGGACGCTTCGTGCAGGCGGCCACTCGTGGCAACGGGTACTTGGGCGAAGACGTCACGGCCAACGTCGCGACGGTGGGCTCTGTGCCCCGTAGGCTGTCCGCCAAGACGGCACCCTTTCCTTCCCAGGTGGCGGTCCGGGGCGAGATCTACATGCCGACCGCCGCCTTCGCAGCGCTCAACGAGCGCCAGCAGGAGCAGGGGGCACGCCTGTTCGCCAACCCGCGCAACTCGGCCGCCGGCTCGCTGCGACAGAAGGACCCCTCTGTGACAGCGGGCCGTCCGCTCGCGTTCTGGGCCTACCAGATCGGCGAGGTAGACGGCGCGCCTCCCAACTGGGAGGAGGGGCGTCGTGCGGAGTGGTCCCCGCAGACCCAGTCCGGCGCCCTGGAATGCCTGCGCGCTGCGGGCTTTGCGGTGAGCCCCGAGGCTCGCTGCCTAAAGGGCCTCGCCGCCGTCGCCGCCAGGTGCGCCGAGCTCGAGGAGCGGCGCCACGCCCTGGGCTACGAGATCGACGGTGTGGTCGTGAAGGTCGACGACATAGAGCTTCAGCGTCGCCTCGGCCAGACGTCGAGGGCGCCCAGGTGGGCGATCGCTTTCAAGTTCCCTCCCGAGGAGCTCGCGACACGTCTCGTCGACGTCGAGGTTTCCATAGGCCGCACGGGCCGTGCCACGCCGTTCGCCCGCCTCGCTCCGGTCTTCGTGGGGGGCTCGACGGTACGGCTCGCCACCCTGCACAACGAGGACCAGGTCGCGTTGAAAGACGTCCGCCCCGGCGACATGGTGCTCGTTCACAAGGCGGGTGACGTCATACCCGAGGTGGTGGGTCCGGTGATCGGCCATCCTTCCGCTCCGGCGCGGCGCTCTCGTGCATGGCGCTTCCCCGCGAAGTGCCCGTCGTGCGCGGAGCCCCTGGTTCGCCTTGAAGGCGAGAGCGACACCTACTGCACGAACATCGACTGCCCGGCACAACAGGTCGCCCGGATCGTCCACTTCGCGTCACGCGGTGCCATGGACATCGAGGGTCTCGGCGACAAGCGCGTCATCCAGCTGGTCTCGGCGACCTTGATCACCGACCCGGCGGACCTCTACTCGCTCGACGCAACGAGGCTGGCGGCGCTCGAGGGCATGGGGGACGTGTCCGCGGCCAACTTGCTGAGAGCGATCGGGGCCTCCAAGGTCCGCCCGTTGAGCCGCCTCTTGGTCGCGCTCGGGATCCGTCACGTCGGACCCGCTGCGGCGGCCTTGCTGGCAAGGGAGATGGGCACGCTCGACAACCTTTCCAAAGCGCCGGCTGATCGGATCGCGGCCGTCGAAGGTGTGGGTCAGGTGATCGCCGCGAGCGTCGCGGTGTTCCTGGCCCACCCGACCAATCGCCGGGTCTTGGACGCGCTTGGCTCCGCGGGAGTGAACATGGCAGAGGAGCCCACGTCGCGCCGGGGCCCCGTCACCTTGGAGCAGACCCTGAGCGGTCGCTCCGTGGTGGTGAGCGGCACCCTGGCGGGCTACACGCGAGAGGAGGCCGAGGCGGCGATCGCCGCCAGGGGGGGCCGGGCTCCGGGCTCGGTCTCGAGATCCACGTACGCTGTGGTCCTGGGCGATTCCCCGGGGGCCTCCAAGCTCGCGCGCGCCGAGGCGCTCGGGGTCCCTATCATCAACGCTCAGCACTTCCAAAGCCTCTTGGACACCGGCGAGATCCCCAGGGGCTGACCCTTCCGACATGCCGGGTCGGGCACGCGCGTCCAACTAGCCTGACTACGACCATGTCGATCACCACCGATGCCATCGGCCGGGTTCTAGGCGGTCGGTACAGGCTCGTCGCAGCGATCGGGCTAGGGGCTTCGGCCCAGGTGTTCAGGGCCGAGGATGTGTCGCTCGGGCGCCAGGTCGCGGTCAAGTTGCTGCAGCCCGCCCTTGCGAGCGACCGCCGCTTTTTGAAGAGGTTCGTTGCCGAGGCACGCTCGGCCGCAGCTCTCAACCATCCCCACATCGCTCGGGTTTTTGACTGGGGCGAGGACGAGGGGGGCCCCTATCTGGTGCTTGAGCTGTTGAGCGGGGGCAGCCTCCTGGACATCTTCGAGCGCGGTCAGCGCTTGAGCGTCGCCCAGGTCACCTCGGTCATGGCCCAGGCCGCCCGGGGACTGGCCCACGCGCACGCCCGGGGCCTCGTGCACCGCGACGTGAAGCCCGCGAACCTGCTGTTCGACGAGGAGGGCAGGGTGAGGGTCGCCGACTTCGGAGTCGCGAGGGCGCTCGCCGAAGGAGCGTGGACCGAGCCCGTCGGCGCGACCGTGGGCACGGCCCGCTACGGCGCACCCGAGCAGGCTCAGGGGCTGGCGCTCGACGGCCGGGCGGACGTCTACTCTCTTGCGCTCGTCTGCTTCGAGGCGCTGACCGGATACGTGCCCTTCGTCCTGGACACTGCCATGGGCACCTTGAGCGCCCGGATCGGCGCCGTGCTCCCGGACCACGGGGGCCTCGGAGCTCTTGCACCGATCTTGCGCCGCGCCGCCGCTGGTGATCGGGAGCTCCGACCTGATGCGGCCAACCTGGCCCGCCAGCTGGAGACGTTGGCGGAGGCCCTTGCGCGCCCCGAGCCCCTGCCTCTGGCGGCTCCACAGCGGCCCACCGCCGGCCCCCCCACCCTGGCGGGGCTGCCCACCCAGATCACTTCCCCTCAAACCGGCGCCGAGCACGCCGCGTTGATCGGTCCTTCTGGTCCCGCGTCTGGGAGCGGGGAGGTCTTCGACGCAGAGGCGCTGGACTCAAAGGCAAGGGCCGGCGTTCACGCTCCCGGCAAGCGGCGGTGGCCGATCGTGCTGGCCGTGGTGACGGTGGTCCTGGCCTTGATCGCCGGGGCTCTGGTGGCCGCCCTGGCCAAGGGCGTCTTCACCCCCTCTCATCCGGTCCCCAGGCTGACGGCCATGACGCTGTCCACCGCTCGCAGATCGGTCGCGGCCGACCACTTCAGCGTCTCGACCTCCGAGAGGGTGGCGTCGATCAGCGTCGGAGCGGGTCGGATCGTGAGCCAGGACCCTCGCCCGGGTGCCCGCCTCAAGCAGGGGAGCACCGTCAACGTCGTCGTCTCCACCGGCTTGCCCGTAGAGCGGGTCCCGTCGCTGACTGGCCTCGGGTGCGCCGGGGCGACGCGACTTCTCGCCGTCAGCCATCTGAAGGCGGCCTGTCCGCCCGCGGCGGCCGGCTACAGCGACTCGGTCCAGGTGGGAGAGATCATCAACTGGTCCTACGACAACAAGCTGAACGCGACCCGGGCCCCATACGGCGGGACCGTGCTAATAGCCCTGTCGAAGGGACCTGCCCCGCGCACGATCCCCTCTGTGGCGGGTGGCACCTTCGCCCAGGCCCAGACCGCTCTTCAGGCCCTGGGCTTCACGGTCGTGGAGTCCTCCACCTCCTCGACCAACTACCCCGCGGGCCAGGTAGACCACACGAGCCCCGCCATTGGGACCCAGGCACAACCGGGGTCGACCGTGACCGTCTACGTCTCTACGGGACCCCCGACTGTCCAGGTCCCCAACGTGAGCAGTGACTCGGTCTCCCAGGCCGAGACGACTCTCGCCAAGGACGGCCTCAAGCTGGGCAACGTCTATGGACCCGACCACGGGACCGTGTTCGCGACCGTCCCGGAGCCCGGCACCACGGTCAACGATGGGACCGCGGTGAACCTCTACACCTCCTGAGAAGAGCTGATGGGCTGACCAGGGCTGATGGGCTGGCCAGAGCTGATGGGCTCAGTCGAAGATCGGGCGACGGTCCCGGGTCCTCTTCAGCTCGAAGAACCCGTCGGTGCCGGCCACCGCCAGGACCCCGTCCCAAAGGACGCCTGCGGCCTCGGCCCTGGGGATGGGCGTGACGACCGGGCCGAAGAACGCCGTACCGGCGACGCTGATGACCGGGGTGCCCACGTCAAGGCCTACCTGGTCCATCCCGCGCTGGTGGGAGGCCTTGATCTCTTCGTCGAGCTCGGTGCTCTGGGCCGCCTCTATCAGCGAGCTGTCGAGGCCCACCTCTTCGATCGCCTCCGCGGTCGCCTCCGGGCCTCGCCGCTGCTCGTTGTGGAAACGATTGCCCATGGCGGTGTACAGGGGCAGCAGGACGTCGGCGCCCTTGGACTTGGCGGCTGCGGCGCAAATCCTCACGGGGCCCCAGGCTCGCTCCATGTTCTGGCGGTGCTCTTCGTCCATCTGTGACGAATCGTGCTGCTCGAGGTTGAGATAGGCGAGCGACATGATGTTCCAACTGGTCTTCACCGATCTCACCTGTTCGACCTCCAGCATCCAGCGGGACGTGATCCACGCCCAAGGGCAGATCGGATCGAACCAGAAATCGACATGTGTCGTGTCATCGCTCATGGGATGGACAACCCGTCGATCCCCAGATGTGTTCCCGGGCCGGGGCCCTTAAAAAGGCGCTTTCGCTCAGGCGGTGATGGCCCGGATCCTGGCCGTCAACTCGGAGGAGCCGCCAAGAGCCGCCCCGCCCTGGAAGGCCATCAGCTTTGCGATGTCTCCGTCCACGCGGATCCTGCCCGCCATGAACGCGGCCGTTGCGGTGTCGCCCCCCCCGTTGACGAAGATGGCCTTGGCCGTGTCGAAGTCGAGGGTCACGGTCACGTCGACCCCCTCCAGGTGGCCGAGCTCGATGTCGGTCAACCCCCCGGTCGTGTCCACGTGAGCCTCGAGCTGGTCTCGCCCGGGGACCTGGGTGACCACGAGATTGATCCTGACCGCCTGGGGCGGGGGACCGCTCTGTTGAAGCTCGGCCCTGATCAGGCGAGCCTCCCTGACCCAGTCCTCGCTCAAGAACTCGAAGGGCATCGAAGGATCTCCTTGCTCTGCTTGCTCTGTTGCCATGCGTTGCTCTGCGCGCAACTCGGCGCGCCCGGTCTATCCGGGGAAGGGACCGAGGCTCGCAATCTAGATGGCCCCCGGGCCCGGCGTCGGCATCTGCGCCAAGAGCCGGTCCCTGCGTGGTTAGCATCCCCTCTCGTGGTTGGCGCCCTCATGGCTGGTGCTGAGCCGTTCTTCGCAAGAGGCGGACGGCAAGGCGCGCTCGTTCTCCACGGCTTCACCGGGAACCCCTTCTCGATGAAGGGGGTCTCCCAGGCCTTGGCGATGGCGGGAATGACCGTTTCTGCACCGCTGATGCCCGGCCACGGCACGAGCGTCGAAGACATGCTGGACAGCCGCTTTGACCAGTGGGCGGCCTGCGCGGATGCCGCGTTCGACGCTCTGGCGACGCTGTGTGACCGCGTGGTGGTCGTAGGCCTGTCCATGGGGGGCACGATCGCTTCGTGGCTGGGCGTCCATAGGGACGACGTCGCCGGCCTGGTGCTCATCAACCCCTTCATCGGTTCAATCCCCAAAGACCAGCGCGACGCTCTGCTTGCAGCCATCGACGCAGGGGAGACGGTCGTCGACGGGCTCGGCTCGGACATCGCCCGCGAAGATGCCGTGGTCCTCTCCTATGACAAGACGCCTCTGGTCCCGCTGCTCTCGTTGGTAGAGGCCGCCGATCAACTCGCGGGTCGCCTCCAGGGCATCGACTGCGAGGTGCTGCTTGTGTCAAGCCGTCAAGATCACCTGGTGCCGCCGGCCAACGGGGACATGATCGCCGCGGCACTGGGCGAGCGGTGCACCAGGGTCTGGCTCGAACACAGCTTCCACGTCGCGACCTTGGACTACGACGCGCCCGAGGTCGAGCGGCTCAGCGTCGAGTTCTCGGCGAAGGTCACGGGAGCGCCCTCGTGAAGGGGACCGAGGCGACCCCGCCGGGTCGCATCGCAAGAGAGGACGTCGCCCACGTGGCTCATCTCGCGCGCTTGGAGCTCTCGGAGGGCGAGCTGGTGGCCTTCACCGACCAGCTTGCCTCTGTGCTCGAGTACGCGGCGCAGGTCGAAAAGGCCGACGTTGACGGCCTGGAGCCGATGTCGCACCCGCTCGAGCTCCACGATGTCTTGCGCGACGACTTGCCCGCTGCATCTCTTGACCGAGGTGAGGTCCTCTCCCAAGCGCCGGCCCACGAGGACGGTCGCTTCAAGGTGCCCCGTCTGCTCTCCGAGGAGCCGTGAGGCGCTCCGCGCTGGCTCTGGCAGCCCAGGTGCGCACCCAGGAGCGCTCTGCCCGAGAGCTGGTCGCCGGATCGCTCGAGAGGATCACGCGCCTCGACGGGAGCCTCCATGCCTTCCTCGAGACGATGGCCGAGTCGGCGCTCGCCAGGGCGGACGCGATCGACGCGAGGGTGGCGTCGGGGGACGACCCCGGCCCGCTCGCAGGAGTGCCCGTCGCGCTGAAGGACAACCTGTGCACCCGCGGCGTGGCGACGACCTGCTCGTCAAGGATCCTGGAAGGTTGGAAGCCTCCCTACGACGCGCACGTCGTAGAGAGGCTGGAGTCCGCCGGAGCGGTGGTGGTCGGCAAGACCAACATGGACGAGTTCGCCATGGGGTCCTCCACCGAGAACTCCTGTTCCGGCCCGACGCGCAACCCCTACGACCTTGACCGGGTCCCGGGCGGGTCGAGCGGGGGGTCCGCGGCGTCTGTCGCCGCGGGGCTGGTCCCTCTCGCTCTCGGGTCCGACACCGGCGGGTCCATACGCCAGCCTGCCGCGCTGTGCGGCGTGGTGGGGCTCAAGCCCACCTACGGGTTGGTCTCGCGCTACGGCCTCGTCGCGTTCGCCAGCTCACTGGACCAGATCGGCCCGCTTGCCGCCTCGGTCTCGGACGCCGCAGCGGTTCTCGAGGCGATCGGCGGCCACGACCCAAAGGACACGACCTCGCTTCCCCAACCGGTGCCCGACCTCAATGAGGCCCTTGAAGAGGGCTCGTCGGGCAAGCGGATCGGTGTCGTTCGCGAGCTGGTGGACACCGTCGCCCCCGAGATCGGGGCCCGGGTGAGGGAGGCCGCCCAGGCTCTGGCACGCGGCGGCGCCGTTGTCGAGGAGGTGTCGATCCCAAACCTTGCGTACGGTCTGCCCGCCTACTACCTGATCGCCCCGGCGGAGGCCTCCTCCAACCTTGCCCGCTTCGACGGAGCTCGCTACGGCCTGCGGGTGGATGGCCCCGACGCCGCCGCGATGAACACCGCGACGAGGACCGAGGGCTTTGGAGCGGAGGTGAAGCGACGGATAATGCTGGGCACCTACGCGTTGTCGGCGGGCTACTACGACGCCTACTACGTGAGGGCCCAGCAGGTCCGCGCCCTGGTAGCCCGGGGCTTCGCGGACGCCTACGAGAAGTTCGACGCGCTGTTGGGCGCGACCACGCCGACCACCGCCTTCAGGATCGGCGAGCGCAGCTCCGATCTGCTCGCCATGTACGGCTCCGACGCTTGCACGGTCCCGGCCAGCCTTGCGGGGCATCCGGCGATGTCCGTCCCCTACGGGACAGACGAGGGGGGCCTGCCGATCGGGGTGCAGATCATGGCTCCGCCACTGGGCGAGCCCGTCATTTTCGCTCTGGGGGCAGCCCTGGAGCGCGCGGCCCCCCAGACTCCCGAGCCTCCCGGCTTCGAAGCTGGGGACCCCTCTTCGTGAGCGGCTCGGACCAAGGGGACCAAGGGGGAGTGCTCGGTTCGTGGGAGACCGTGATCGGCCTGGAGGTCCACTGTGAGCTCGCGACCTCGACCAAGCTGTTCTGCGGGTGCTCCAACGTGTTCGGCCAGGAGCCCAACACCAACATCTGCCCGGTGTGTCTCGGGCTCCCCGGATCGCTGCCCGTTCTGAACCGCCACGCGGTGGAGCTGGCCGAAGCGATCGGGATCGCCCTGCGCTGCGACATCGTCGCGTCCCGCTTCCACCGCAAGAACTACTTCTATCCCGACATGCCCAAGGACTTCCAGATCAGCCAGTACGACGCCCCCATCAACACAGGGGGCCGGCTGGAGCTGGCCGACGGCACCGTGATCGCCATAGAGCGAGCTCACCTGGAGGAGGACACTGGCAAGACGACCCACGTCGGCGGCACGGGCAGGATCGGCGGAGCCGAGTATGCCTTGATCGACTACAACCGCTCGGGCGTACCGCTGGTTGAGATAGTCAGCGCCCCGGACCTCCGCTCGGCGGCCCAAGCCCGCGCCTACGCCATGGAGCTGCGCTCCATCCTGGTCGCAACCGGGGCCTCCGACGGCCGGATGGAGGAAGGTTCCATGCGGATCGACGCCAACGTCTCGGTGCGCAGATCCAAGGAAGCGATGGGTACCCGCTGCGAGATCAAGAATCTCAACTCGATGCGCTCGCTGCTGCGGGCGGTCGACTACGAGGCGTCCCGCCAGATCGAGGTTCTCGGATCTGGCGGGCGCGTGGCCCAAGAGACCCGCCACTGGGACGAGGACGGGGGCAGGACCCTATCGATGCGCTCGAAGGAGCAGGTGGACGACTATCGGTACTTCCCCGAGCCCGACCTGGTCCCCGTGGTGCCCGGGAGGGCCGACCTCGCAAGGATCGCGGCTGGCCTCGGGCCCATGCCGGCCGAGCGCAGGAGTGCGCTCGCAGGGTTGCTCGGCGCCGACCTCACCGCCGCCCAAGCCGAGCAGATCCGCTCGGTCGTCGCATCGGACCTCGATGGGCTGGTCCGTCGCGCGTGCGAGCACGGCGTTCCCCCCGGCCTTGCGTTGGCGCGCACGGCCAACGAGGTCGCCGCAGATGCTGAGGCAGCCCGTTCGCTCGACCCGGACGCGCTTGGCAAGCTCCTCTTGATGGAGGCTTCGGCCGAGCTCTCCGCCAGTCAGACCAAGCTGGTGCTCGGAGCCCTCATGAAGCACGGGGGTGATCCGGCGGACATAGCCCGTCAGCTCGGGCTCTCGGCCATGGGTCAGAACGAGCTGGCCTCGGCCTTGGACGAAGTCATAGCGCTGCACCCAGGCGCGTGGGAGAGATACCTGGGGGGGGACGACAAGGTGGCCGGGATGCTCATCGGTCAGGTGATGAGGTTGACCGCCAAGCGCGCAGACGGCGCGGCACTCGCGGCCGAGCTGGCCGAGCGCAGGCAGGGACATCCCCATTAGCGCCTGGAGAGCCTCGGTGCGCCCTGCTGAGCGCGGGCGCGCCCCTCGGTCGATCTCGATGTCTCCTGTGCTCGGTGACCGTGGTGCCCCGTCAGCGAGACCGTTCACCCGCTCAACGCGACCTCGGCGGGCTGGGAGGCCAGCTGTCGCCTCGAGAGGCGGCGAGGGCGCTGAGAGTTGTTGAAAGCGGGTGATCGATCTCGCAGGGGTCCCTGGCGAGCACGTCGGGGCGACGGAGCGAGCCTCGGTGCGCTCGACGCACAAGGGCCCAGAACCGAACGCAAGGGCGGGGACGCAGCGGGTCCTACACTGCCCTCGTGACCGAGAACACACAAGGCAACGTGATGAAGCCACGGAGCTACGTGGTCACCGACGGGGCCGCGAGAGCTCCAGCGAGGGCGATGCTGCGTGCTGTCGGCATGACCGATGCCGATTGGGACAAGCCCCAGGTGGGAGTCGCCTCGAGCTGGAACGAGGTGACTCCCTGCAATCTCTCTTTGTCGAGGCTTGCCCAGCAGGCCAAGGATGGGGTGCGCAACGCAGGTGGCTTCCCCTTCGAGTTCGTGACCATCGCGGTCTCCGATGGCATCGCGATGGGGCACGAGGGCATGCGCGCGTCTTTGGTCAGCCGGGAGGTCATCGCGGACTCGGTAGAGACGATGATGCACGCCGAGCGTTTTGACGCGCTCGTCGCCTTCGCCGGCTGTGACAAGTCGCTCCCCGGGATGCTCATGGCTGCCGCACGGCTGAACCTGCCGAGCGTCTTCCTCTACGGCGGGACCATCCTGCCCGGCCGTTTGGGAGACCGGGTGCTCGACATCGTGAGCGTCTTCGAGGCGGTCGGCGCGAACGCCGTCGGAGATCTGAGCGACAGCGAGCTCGCCTCGATCGAGTGCAACGCGTGCCCGACCCAGGGGTCGTGCGCCGGCATGTTCACCGCGAACACCATGGCGGCGGTCGCCGAGGCGCTAGGCATGGCGCTTCCGGGCAGCTCCTCGGCTCCGGCCGTCGACCCCCGGCGCGACGAGCTCGCCTACGCGTCCGGCGTGGCGGTGGTCGACCTTCTCGCTCACAACATCCGCCCGCGTCAGATAATGACCAGGTCCGCCTTCGAGAACGCGATCGCCGCGGTGATGGCATTGGGAGGCTCGACCAATGCCGTCCTTCACCTTCTCGCCATCGCGAATGAGGCACAGGTCTCCTTGGAGCTCGACGACTTCAACAGGATCGCAGCCCAGGTCCCGCACATCACCGACGCCAAGCCACACGGGCGCTATCACATGGTTGACATCGACCGGATCGGGGGCATCCCGGTCGTGCTACGCGCCCTGCTCGAAGCGGGCCTGCTCGACGGCGACTGCCTCACGGTGACCGGCAAGACGATGGCGGAGAACCTGGCTGTCTTGGACCCCCCTGAACCCGACGGCGAGGTGGTTCACGCCCTCAGCAGGCCGATCCATCGGTCGGGAGGCATCGCGATCCTTTCGGGCTCCTTGGCCCCCAAGGGCGCGGTCGTCAAGGTCGCCGGCCTCGACGGGTTCAGCTTCGCCGGCCGCGCACGGGTCTTCGACGGAGAAGCGGCGGCCATGGAGGCGATCGTCGCAGGATCCATCGAGCCGCGCACCGTTCTGGTCATCCGCTACGAAGGCCCGCAGGGGGGCCCGGGGATGCCTGAGATGCTGGCGGTAACCGGTGCCCTCGAAGGAGCTGGCCGCGGCGCCGACTGCGCGCTGGTGACCGACGGGCGGTTCTCCGGGGGGACCCACGGCTTTTGCATCGGCCACGTGGCCCCGGAGGCGGCACGTGGAGGGCCGATAGCCCTGGTGGCCGACGGGGATACGATCGAGGTGGACGTCAGCGCGCACCGGATCGACCTGGCGGTCGACGAGGCAGAGCTGTCGGTCCGCCGACAGCACCTGAAAGCCTTCGAGCCGAGGTACACAACCGGCGTCCTAGCCAAGTTCGCGCGCCTGGTGAGCGGTGCCGAAAGAGGTGCCATCACCGAGGCCTGAGGGTCTCGCTCCCTTTGGTGGTTCCTCCGGGGCGTCGGCCGCGGGCGCGCCTTGTCGGAGCGCCGTCGACATGGCAAAATACCCGAGTCATGTTCGGTCTCAAGACGATCCTGGTAGTAACGAGTTAGCGCGCGGAGCACATCTCAGCGCGCGCTCGACCTCCCGAAAAGGGAGGTTTTTTCATGTTCGGGGCCCAGAGGGGCCCGAGAGATCTGTGATGGAAGGGAGGACGACAGATGAGGCTCACCGGAGCCCAAGCACTCATCAAGAGCCTGGAGACCCAGGGGGTGGAGGTCATGTTCGGCCTGCCCGGTGGGGCGATCCTCCCGGTCTACGACCCGATACTCGACTCGTCCATCCGTCACATCCTGGTCCGCCACGAGCAGGGCGCGGGCCACATGGCCGAAGGCTATGCGGCGGTGACCGGCAAGGCGGGGGTCGCGATGGTGACGAGCGGTCCGGGGGCGACCAATGTGGTCACCCCGTTGTCGAACGCGTACATGGACTCCACCCCCCTGGTCGTCATCTCGGGCCAGGTCGCCTCCTTCTCCATCGGCACCGACGCCTTCCAGGAGTGCGATATCACCGGCGTGACTATGGGGATCACCAAGCACAACTGGCTGATCACCTCGGCCGAGGAGATCCCCCGGACCGTCGCCGCAGCCTTCCACGTGGCGACCACAGGGAGGCCTGGCCCGGTGCTCATCGACCTCCCCAAGGACATCGCAAACGCCGAGATGACCTGGTACTGGCCATCCTCGGTGGAGGACCTGGACCTGCCCGGGTACGCTCCGTCGACCTTGGTGAACGAGGCGTCGGTGGCAGAGGCAACAGAGCTGATGGCGCGCGCCGAGCGGCCCGTCCTCTACGTCGGGGGCGGCGTCTTGAAGGCGCGGGCGACCCAAGAGCTCGCAGAGCTCGCAGAGCGAACCGGCTTCCCGGTGGTCACCACACTCATGGCGCGCGGCGCCTTCCCGGACTCGCATCCGCTGTGCCTGGGGATGCCCGGCATGCACGGCAACTACACGGCGGTCACCGCCATGCAAAAGGCGGACCTCTTGGTGGCCCTGGGGGCGCGCTTTGACGACCGGGTGACCGGACGACTCGACGCGTTCGCGCCCTTGGCCAAGGTGGTGCACGTGGACATCGATCCTGCCGAGATGGGAAAGGTGCGCGCACCTCAGGTGTCGATGGTCGGCGACTGCAAGGTGGCCATCACTGCGATCCTGGCCGCCCTGGGGTCCCGAGGTGCGCTCCATGAACCGCTCAGCGCGCGCAGCGATCCCGCTGCGAGGGCAGAGTCAGGCTCGGGGGTCCGGGGTGACCTGGGCCCGTGGTGGTCGGAGCTGCGGGCGTGGCAGGCACGGTACCCGCTCACCTATGACCGCGACGCGCCGGGGACACTCAAGCCCCAGCTCGTCATCGAGATGCTGCGTGACATGTCGCCGCCGGACACCGTCGTGGTCTCCGGCGTCGGTCAGCACCAGATGTGGGCCTCCCAGTACTGGCGTTTCGACCATCCCTACACGTGGGTCAACTCGGGGGGCGCGGGAACCATGGGCTTCGCGGTCCCAGCTTCCATCGGCGCCAAGGTGGGCAGGCCGGAGGCGACGGTCTGGGCGATCGATGGCGACGGCTGCTTCCAGATGACCGCGCAGGAGCTGGTGACCGCCGCCGCCGAGCGCATACCGGTCAAGATCGCGATCTTGAACAACGCCTACTTGGGCATGGTCCGTCAATGGCAGGAGATGTTCTACGCGGAGCGCTACTCGGAGGTGTACCTCTCCCCGGACCTACCGGACTACGTCAAGTGGGCGGAGGCGATGGGGTGCGTCGGTCTGCGGGCGGACTCGCCGCCCGACGTCGCAGCGGTGATCGAGAAGGCGAACTCGATAGACGACACGCCGGTGGTGGTGGACTTCCGGACCGATGCCTTCGAGAAGGTGTTCCCGATGGTGCCGGCCGGCGGGTCGAACGACGAGATCGTGGTCCAACCGGACCCCAACAAGGCAGACCTGAGATGATCGCGGGATCCTCCCCGCACCACATCCTGTCGGTGCTGGTGGAGAACAAGGCCGGCGTGCTCGCAAGGGTCGCGGGGTTGTTCTCGCGGCGCGGGTTCAACATCTTCTCCCTCGCCGTCGCCCCTACCGACGACGACCGCTTCAGCCGCCTCACCATCGTGGTGGACGTGGAGTCGGCCCCACTGCACCAGGTCGTGGCGCAGCTCGACAAGCTTGTGAACGTGGTCTCCATCCGCCAGTTTGCACCGGAGTCTGCGATCGAGCGGGAGCTGCTGTTGGCCACCGTCGCCGCTCGAGAGGCTGCCAGCGACGACGTCGTCGAGC
>JBOGFX010000080.1:0-5186 GCA_050743805.1 Acidimicrobiales bacterium | reverse complement strand
GATCTTTACGTGTTCGCCTACTACAGGTCGAGTTGGGTCGAAAACCAAAGGAGGCGTTCTGAAAGACGCGCTGATGCGGGTCGAGGAACGCTCTCGTTCGAGGAGTTTAGGAACTATCTGGAAAACGAGTTCGAACCCGGTGAGGGCTCCCTATCGGGTGATACCGCTTTTGTCGACAACCTCTCGTTCGACTCCGTGAAGATGCTTGAGCTGCTCTGCGCGATAGAAGACCTAGGCGTCACGCTCGATGAGAAGGCCTTGGTCGATGTCCGTACCGTGGACGACGCGTTCTTCGGCTACATCCAAGGAACATGAGCAGAGTCCGCACCATGCTCGAGGAACTTGGCGCCGACGACGAAGACCGTGAGGTCACGAGCTGGCTGCCCCATCGCACGGTCGGTTCGTTATCCCTTTATCTGTCAGCGAACCCACTCCGAGAAGGGCTCAGGCTCGTACGGTTGGGACCCAGCCGTGTTATCGTCGAGGAGCGCGGCGAGCCACTGTGAAGACCGGCCGAGTGGAACCCGTGGAGACCTCTGCCACTCAGCCTGCTACGCCCCTTGGCATCGGGACGACAGGCGCCCCGGAACTGGTTGCTCACACGATGTCAAGCCTGCATGCGCCAGACCACCTTCTCCGGGCGGTGCGATTCGAGTTGTTGGGTCCGGAAAGGCCGGATCCAACCGCAGGCCTGGTTGCAGGAGGTCCGCCCAGCTGGTCCGGCATCGAACTTTGTGTTTGGTTCCCTATGACCCTTCTCTGTACACTTCCGGTTGCCACTACCGGCAGGCCGAGCCCGGGTTCCAGCCCTTTTTTGCAGGTTGAGCGCATTGTCGACTCATCTCTCCACGACGTTCACTCTCGCCCTCGGGGCAATCGGAAGCACGCCGATCAAGTTGATGGTCGAAGGGGTTAGTTGCCTACGCCCATGAGCTTCCGAAAGCTTTTCGCACGCCAAGCCCGCGCCACTTACGGGATCACCTGCAGGCGTCTCCACCGCACGATCGAAGCAGGAGGAATGGAAGGGGGTGCCTCCGTCATTCGGACATATCACAAAGGGGTTGAAGCGCTCGCTTGGTGCGGATGCTTGAGCTGCTCTGCGTGATCGAGGACCTCGGCGTGGTACTCGATAAGAGGGCACTCGCAGAGGGCCGCACCGTCTGCGATGCCTTCTCCCACTACGTCCAAAACGCTTGAGACCGATAACCCAACTCTTCGAGGCACTTGTCGATGAGGATGGCGATAAGCCGACGATCGTAGACACCGACGACCACGTCCAAGCTTTGCACGAGCTTTGGAGTGTGACCCAAGAGGTGGTAGCCCTCCTTGAGCCACTTCCCGCTGGTCGTGTCGCCGTAGTCGCCGACCGGTACTCCATTGTTCTGCCTGCGCTCATCGCAGCTTGGATGACCAACCGAACCATCGGCTTGGTCTCGCCGCTCCTACCCTCCGGCCTCATGTATCAAGCGCTCAGTGACTTCGCTCCTAGCACTGTCGCAGAAGACGTGGGCGGAGCGCGGGTGCGGGATTGGAAGATCTCCCACGGAGCTGGGCTCGCGGCTGCTAACTCGCTACCAGACCCTCACACGGTGCTGTTCACGTCGGGCACCACCGCTGCGCCAAAGATGGTTGCGCATACTCCATCGACCCTGCTCGCCTCCTACCGACTTGTTCGGGCGATTCGCTTTGAGCTTTTGGCCCCAGAGATGCTCGCCCAAGTCGGAGACCCCTCATCGACGCAATCCGAGAGTTGGTATGGATCACGCGCCGCTGCGGGCTTCCCAATGCGCTACTTGAGCGCCCTTCCGGTCGCAAGCATCGGAGGCGTCACCCTTGGCCTCCAGGCCATTTTAGGTGGGGAGCAGATCGTTGACCGCCCTCGTTACGAACCGGTGGCCATTATGGAGGCGATCCGCAGCTTTAGCATCACGAGCCTTGCTGCCGGCCCCACGACGGCCCAAGGCATGCTGCGGGTGGCACGTCGGGGAAGCTTCGGGCATGACTGGCCCCTCATGGTCTTCGGCTTGGGGAGCAGTACGGTGCCACAGGGTCTATGTGCTGATATCGAAGCAACCTTTGGGTGCCGAACCGTTACCGGCTACGGTGCCACGGAACTGGGCGGCGTGGTCGCCACGACGCGCTTCACCGGCACGGACCGTGACCGCTGGAGCTCGCTGGGAAGACCGGTTCCGGGCGTTGCGATCAGATGCGACGACACGGAATGTCTCGTGCAGAGTCCGGCTCTCGCGGTCGGGTACCTGAACCCTGACGGAACAATCGCCCCTCTTCGGAAGTCCAACGGCTGGTATGCCACCGGAGATGTGCTGTCATGCGATGCCGACGGGATCTTCCATTTCGAGGGCAGAAGATCAGGGCTCATCGTCCGAGCTTGCAAGAAGATCAACCCTGAGGCGATCGAGGCCGTCATCGAAGGGCACCCGAACGTCACGAAGGCGGGCGTTGTCGGAGTCCCCAGCCGAATCGCTGGCGAAGAGGACGTCTTGGCACTCGTCATCTCTGATCTTCCGGTTGTTGCTGCCGAGCTAAGACGCCTTTGTTCCGACAAGCTCGGCAATACCTGGTCACCACGTTTCGTCCGGACGGTGGACACACTCCCCCTATCGGCTGACGGCAAAATCGATCGGGTGGCGCTTAGGCATCTAGCCATGGGCCCGTGATGGAGTCCTTCTCTCTTCATTCGTCTGGTGGCCCCAATGAGCCGGCGCTTGAGGTTTCGGAGCATATGGAGGTTCTGGCCGCCCTGAGAGCGCCTGGGCTGATACCTAACCCGGCTCTTGGCGAGGAGTTGCTCGCGGATGGTTCGGTCCCTGCTCTGATCTTCATGACTGGCGAGGAGCACCGAGTTCACCGAAGGGTTGTTGCCCCCCCCTTCAGCCGAAGGCAACTCTCCAGCCTTGAGCCACAGATCCGTCGCTACGCTCAAGAGGCCATCGCCCAACTTTTGCCCGACGACGCTCCCAGGCGCGTGCGCTTAGGCGACGAGTTCGCATGGCCTCTAGTGAAAAGGACGTTCAGCAGCCTCCTCGGGCTCTGTGGCCAGCAGATCGAAGACCTCATTCCTTTGGGGAGAGGGATCATCAGCAACGATTTGAGCCCACTTAGAAAGCGGTTGGCGGCGCTTCGCCTCTACAAAGCCGTTACCGCTCTGGTCGACAAACGAAGCGCACCCGACGGGGTGGTCGAGCGCCTGAAGCACGCCTCGACCCCTACCGGAGACATCGTCGGAGCGGTGATGACGATGCTCGTCTCCGGTGCCACGTTGAGTGTGAGAGGGCTGCTCGGTTGCATCTCGGCTTCAGTTGGCCAGGACGAGAACCCTGTCGCTCTCGACAACCACGAGCTCGACGACCTGCTGTCGGAGTGCCCGATCGTGAGAACGGTCGAAAGAGTCGCCATCGAGGAGACCCGGCTCGGTAGCAATCCGGTTCCACCTGGATCCCGTGTCAAAATCGTCGTTGCTGGACCGCACGCGGCGGACCAGCCATCGGTGCCTTTCGGTATCGGTCCCCACTACTGCCTCGGGGCACCTTTGATCCACTCTCTGTGTCGTGCAGCTCTTGGGATCTTGACCACGACCGTGACGCTCTCTGACTGCGAACCCACCCACAGCTCGTCCGACTACCCGTTCGGGGGTGTAGTCGAAGTGATCGCCACGGCTCAGCGAAAGCGCTGATGGCGCGTCTGCGGTCGGGAGGGGTGCAGTGAAAGGCCCCATGGTTCCGGCTTGTTCAGAGGTTATTCCTCCCCCGCGGCGGTTCAACCGTTTGGCACCTGAATCTGACATGGCTTTCCACTAATGGCGCCGATCAGGCGGTCCATGGCACATTTGTCGCCGTTCACTGCAGTCCGACCAAGTTCGGGCACCCTGCCTGAAGTGCAACAACGTTCATTCAGGTTCACCTCCGGCATCTTGATTTGACTTTGCAAGCAGGGGGTCGTGGGTTCGATCCTCACCGGCCCCACTGACGGCCGACTCTGCGCGTCTTACTCAAACCTTGCGGCTGGACTCAAACTCTCCCTGCGGGCTGAGCGCCCAGAGGAGCGAGGGGTCCGGCGTCAGTCCGATGGTGCTGGTTGCCGACGACGGTATTCGGTGGGCGAGATGCCGTAGTGGGCGTGGAAGCACTGGCTGGCGTGAAACTGGTTCTTCCAGCCGACCGAGCGGGCGGCCTCGGCGATCGACAGGTCCGTGGAGGCCAGCAGCCGCGCCATCCGCTCGACCCGCATCTGGCGTAGGTAGGTCATCGGGCTCATTCCCACGGTGGCGTCGAACGCCCTTCCGAGCTGGGAGCGTGATAAATGGACTTGCTCAGCCAACGAGTTGAGCGTCCAGGGCTCGGCGAGACGAGTGCGCAGCAGTTCGACTGCGGAGACGACGTGGCAGCGGACGACGCCGTGCGTGGCTGTCGGGCCGGTTGGGAATCTGCCAGGGGCGCTTGACCTGCCACGCATGTCTGCCCCCTACGGCAGCGACGGGTTGGACCGCTCGCGTCCGATTCGGGTCGGGACCGGGGTGAGCACGATCATCGGGACGTGGCGGTCAGCCTCGGCCTGATAGGTCACGAGTTGCGGCTGCTCGACCGCGAACCCGATCGAACAGGGCATCGCGCTCCACGCCAGCGGCGATCCGGGCTAGGTATCCAATACCGCCGCTCCGACTTCGATGGTGACGGCCGGGTGGGCGAGGAGGTTGTGGTACCAGGCGCGGTTCGCTCCGGCGGCTCCAGCGGCGACGACGTAGCGGTCGCCGTCGGCCAGGTAGGTGAGCGGCACGGTGCGGCGTCGTCCCGTGCGCGCGCCGGTGGAGGTCAGTAGGAGCAGTGGTAGTCCGGCGTGCCGCCCGCCGACTATGCCGTCGTGGGTTCGGAACTCCGCGATCACGCGTCGGTCGAACGCAGATGATTCGCTGGCGGCTACCAAGGCTGGGTTGCGCCGCTGTCGGTCAGGAACGAGCCGGTCAGGCCGGTGTCGCGCTGGGCGACGTGCAAGCAGGCCTTGCCTCCGGTGCTTGGACACGCCGGCACCAAGACCTCCTCGAGCGCGACACGCCGACCCGGCTACCGACTCATCGTCAGCGCGTAACCGACACATCATCGCAAGTAGCCGGGCTGGAGGACGAACTCTGATACCAATCGTGGTATAATCCGTTGGTGTGGACCGTCGTC
>JBOGFX010000079.1:0-3655 GCA_050743805.1 Acidimicrobiales bacterium | reverse complement strand
GGATCTGCTCGTCGGTCACCGCGCGGATCGATCCGCCAGACTCGCTCGCCGCCGCTGTTGCCGAGTACCAGCTCGCGGGGTTGCCGATCCGTATCGCGCTGGCCACGGTCTCGGGCGCCTCAACTTTGTGCCCCAGGACGATCGGCGCGGCTCCCTCCGCCTGGAAGCCGAGCATCTTGGGAAGCCGCGTGGCACGTCCTGCGCTGGCGTACTCGCTGTAGCCCCTCCAGTAGGCGGTGATGTTGCCGGCATTTCCCACAGGGATGCAGTGCACGTCGGGAGCATCCCCAAGCACGTCGACCACCTCGAAGGCGCCCGTCTTCTGTCCCTCGATTCGCAACGGATTGACGGAGTTCACGACCACCACCGGAGCATGCTGCGGCAGTTCGCGCACGATCTCGAGGGCCTGATCGAAGTTTCCCCGGACCTGCAGGACGGCGGCCCCGTGGATGAGCGCCTGTGCCAGCTTGCCCAAGGCAATGTGGCCCTGAGGGATCAGGACGACACATTTCAGCCCCGCTCGGCGTCCATAGGCCGCAGCCGACGCGGAGGTGTTGCCCGTCGAAGCACAAACGACCGCCTCGGCACCGCCGTGGGCCGCGGCCGTGATCGCGACGGTCATCCCCCTGTCCTTGAACGATCCCGTCGGGTTGGCACCTTCGATCTTCAGATAAACCTGGGCCCCCACCCGATCGGAGATCCTCGGGGCCGCGAGCAGTGGGGTCCCGCCCTCCAACAGGGTCACGACCTCGGTGTCCTCGCCGATCGGAAGGTACGGGCGGTACTCCTCGATGACTCCGCGCCAACCCGCCATCAGTCGCCGGACCCTTGTGGGTAGTGGTCCTCGATCACACGCAGCACGGCCCCGATTCGCTCCACCGCGTCGAGCTCGGCCAGTTCCGCCACGGTTGCCGCGACCGCGCCCTCCTTGGCCCTGTGGGTGAGGAAGACCAACCTCGCCTCGTCGCCCAAGCCCTTTTGCTCCATCCAACGAATGGAAACCCCGTGACGGCCCATCACTGCGGCCACCGAGGCGAGGACCCCGGGGCGGTCGACCACCTCCATGCTCATGTAGAAGGCGGACGACAGCTCGCTCACCGCAACTACGTGGACTCCGGTTTGGCGCGGGGCGGGTGGCGTAGAGACACCGCGGGCACGGTTACGGACCGCGACAATGAGATCCCCGAGGACGGCGCTGGCTGCAGGAGCGCCTCCGGCGCCCCTTCCGTAGAGCATCACCTCGCCTGCGTTGTCTCCCTCGATGAAAACGGCATTGAACTCCCCGCGCACCGAGGCGAGCGGATGCGCCAGAGGCACCAGAGCGGGATGCACCCGTACCGAGATGCCAGGTCCTTCCCCGACGCGCTCGGCCACAGCGAGGGGCTTGATGACATGGCCCAACTGGGCGGCGTGGGCGACGTCGGTCTGGGTCAGCTGAGTTATGCCCTCGCAGTGGACGTCATCGGCCAGAACGTCGGCTCTGAAGGCGAGACTTGCCAGGATCGCCGTTTTGGCAGCAGCGTCCCATCCTTCTACGTCGGCGCTGGGGTCAGCCTCGGCCAGCCCCAGGGACTGGGCTTCCTCCAGGGCGCTTGAATAAGTCGTCCCCTCCTCGGCCATCTTGGACAGGATGAAGTTGGTGGTTCCGTTCACGATGCCCATGACCCGGCTGACCCGCTCGGCCGAGAGGGACTCCCGCAACGGTCTCACCACAGGGATGGCGCTGGCAACCGCCGCCTCGTAGAGAAGATCGACACCGTTGGTCGAGGCGAGCTGGGCGAGCTCCATGCCGGCCCGGGACAACAGGGCCTTGTTCCCGGTGACCACGGCTCGGCCGGATCGCAATGCGGTCTCGATGAGCTCCCGTGCGGGGCTCAGGCCTCCTATCAGCTCGACCACGATGTCGACGTCTTCGCGCTCGACGAGGCCCTTGGGATCGGCGGTGAGCAGCTCGGCGAGCCCGGCCGGACTGCGGAGCCGTGCCGCCTGGATATCCCTCACGGCAATCCCCACCAGTTCCACGCGTGCTCCGGCCGCAAGCTCGATCTCTGCGGCCGTCGTGTCGTCGACGAGCGTCCTGGCCAGGGAGCCACCAACGCTCCCTAGTCCCAAGAGCGCGATTCGCACTGCATCGGGGCTGCGTGCGGAGGCCATCACAGAGATCTCACGCTACCGCCTTCTTGATCTGCCCCCCGGGCAGAGGGCTGGTGGGAGGTTCACACCTCGAGGCGTAGAAGGTCTTCCACGGTCTCGCCGCGCACAACCAGGCGCGCATCACCGTCTCTCACAAAGACGACGGGCGGACGGGGGACCTTGTTGTAGTTGGAAGCCATCGAGTAACCGTAGGCGCCGGTCACCGGCGTGGCCACGACGTCTCCAACACTGAGATCGGCCGGCAAGTGCGCGTCGTAGACGAGAACGTCGCCGGTCTCACAGTGCTTTCCGACCAACCGCGCTGCGAGGGGACGTCGTGCCGCCGGCGCACGCGGAAGGAACGCCTCGTACCCGCTCCCGTATAGGACGGGTCGGGGATTGTCGCTCATCCCGCCGTCGACGGCCACGTAGGTACGTATACCGGGGAGCTCTTTGATGGTCCCCACCCTGTAGAGGGTGATCGCTGCCGCCGCGACGATGCAACGCCCCGGCTCGGCAGTCACGCGAGTGGTCGGGGATACCCCGGCATTTGAGAGAGCGCCGCGGGTCACATCGGCCCACTCGGCGATCGACGGTGCAAGCTGGCCGTTCACGTATCCAACGCCGAGACCGCCGCCCACCACGAGCTCGGGAAGCCCTAGGGGAGCCGCAAAGGTCCCAATGACCTCTGCTGCTCGCTCGAAGGAGCTGACCTCGAGCACTTGGCTCCCGATGTGCGCGTGAACCCCCACGACCTCAACCCCGCCCATCAGCTCTAGAGCCGCTACCGCCTTTGCCGCCTCACCCGTCGCAACCGAGAAGCCGAACTTGGTGTCCTCCTGGCCAGTTCTCACATATTGGTGGGTGTGCGCCTCCACTCCCGGTGTGATCCGAACCAGCACCTTTGGCCTCGATTCCGAGGCGGGCCCTTTATCTAGGAGAGATCCGAGCCTCGCGATCTCGTCGAACGAGTCGACGACGATCCTCCCAACCCGGGTCGACAGTGCCCGGCCCAGCTCCAGGGTCGACTTGTTGTTCCCGTGCATCACCACTCGCTCGGGCGGGATCCCCGCCGCTAACGCGACCTCAAGCTCCCCCCCGGTCGAGACGTCGAGGCACATGCCCTCTTCGTACGCCACTCTCGCCATCGCCTTGCACAGGAAAGCCTTGGTGGCATAGGCGACACCATCGCCGAACGCTTCACGCGCTTGACGACAGCGAGCCCGGATGTGCTCCTCGTCGTAGACGAACAACGGTGTTCCGAACTGCTCCGCCAGGGCGATCAAGTCCACTCCAGCCACGGCGAGCCGGCCCGACAGCACCCCGACGCTGTCGGGCAACAGGCCCTGCTCCAGGGGTTCCGAGGCGTCGTGACGTGGGTCGTCAGCTGGGTTGTTCCTGCGATCAACCATGTCAGGACACGATACGGTGAACCCGGCCCCAGTAGCTCAGCGGATAGAGCACCGGCCTCCGGAGCCGGGTGCGCAGGTTCGAGTCCTGTCTGGGGCGCCCTGTGATGTCT
>JBOGFX010000078.1:0-2630 GCA_050743805.1 Acidimicrobiales bacterium | reverse complement strand
GTCGAGGGACCCCAGAAACTCGACGTAATCCCGACCTTCGGGTTGGGTACCCGACGAAGCGGCCAGTTTTTCGTCGTCGTACATACGCGCCGCACGCCAAACTCAGCGTCAGCAGCCGGAGCAGGGGCCCCGAGCGCCCAGCAGTCCGTGTCTCAGCTGACTTCGGCCACCTGCTTGAGGTGCGCCAGGGTCTCCTCCATCCCCAACAACGTGTTGGGGATGACCACGTCGACGATCCCTTTGCGCTGCTCCGGGGGCATGGCACTGACCGTCTGGAGACCGGATGGCGTCAGCTCCCACGACTCCTGCACCTGAGTACCGCCTTCAACGACCGTGAAGGTGTAGCCCCACCGGGTCATGCCGTTCTCGTCCGTGTCGTCACCACCCGGCGTCCCGATGGTGGCGAACGCGAACTCTCGGCCGCGGTCGGCGACGAACACCTTGCACCGCATGTCCCAGCTCCGCCCCGGCGTCACATTGTGTCCAACGAAGACCGCGCCCACCGATGGGCTGGAACCGTCAACCCACTCACACGACGCGCAGACAGGACTCCACTCGCCCATTCGAGTCACGTCGCTGACCATGTCGTAGAGGACGTCGGGTGAACGCGCCACGGTGATACTTCTGGTCAAACGGTCGGAGACATCCATTCGGATCTTGAATTGTATCCGAGCGTGGTGGTGCCGAGAACCCCGTCCATGCCCCATGATCTGGACTTCGTGTCCGAGCATTCGGTCCGCGACCCTCGTCCGCCGCTCCTGTCAGGCCGCGGACCGCCGCGACCGAGGCGACCTTCGGATTCGTGACCCGACGCCCTCGCCTGTCCCGCCCGCCTTCGGACGGTCTACTAGAGCAGAAGGGTCAGTCGAGGCCGCTGCGGTTTTCGTCCCAGTAGGCCTTCACGCGGATCGGTCGGCCGGCGAGGTCGGAGGCTTTGAGTTCCCGGCGGATGGACGCGATGGACTGTGCCTTGCCGGTGAGGCATAGCGAAGCGTCAGGGTGGGTGCGCAGCAGGCCGACGACGGTCGCTGACAGTCGTTCCAGATGTGCGGAATCGTTTTGTCGCCGGAAGAGACAGGCTGATCGCAGGCCGATCGCGTCGAGGGGAAGGCGACACTCGCCGGGGTCGGTCACCTCGAACACTTCGGCCACCGGCTGATCCTCGGGGTTCCGGTCACGCCAGGCGGCAGCAAGAGCGAAGGAGGTCTCGTCGCCGACGAAGAGGATCGGGCCGGCCAGGTCGTCGAGTTTCAGGGAGCCTCGCGGTCCGAACAACTGGCAGCTGACTCCGGGTGCAAGGCCCCGGACCCAGGTTGCTCCGGGACCGATCCCGTGCGTATAGGCCAGCAGGGTGGTGGAGCCCCGGGCGGTGTCCCAGCGAAACGGGGTGTAGGTGCGGAGGGTGAGCCCGGCGGCGGGATCGGTTCGCACTTGGACCTTGTCCCCCACCGTCCAGGTGGCCTTGCGCAGCGCGTCACCGGCCAGCTCGATCGCCCGGAAGTTCCCACCATGGTCGGTGACCGCGATGACCTCCGCGTTCCGAAACAGCATCTTCGAGGTGGTATCGGCGATCATCTTGGCGATCCGGGTCACAGCGGCGTCTCCTGGTCTCGGTCGCCGGCGAGAGGCAGGCGATCGTCTGGCTGCGACATGCGACGCCTCCTAGCCGTGATCTCCTCAGGGTTGCTAACCGCGGCCACCGTGAAGATCCGGTCGGTGATCGTGCCGGCTGAAGGGTTGGTGATGGTGCTCATCGCGGTTTCCTCGGTCCTTTGTAATTGGCAGCCCTGCGGTGCGGGCAGACACCGCCACGGCCACGAGTTGGGTTTAGTGGTTCGTTCGAGTTCGGTAGAGCTGAACGGCCATCGGTGCGAGGACGGCGACCATCGCGACGGACCAGTTGACGCTGGCGGCCTCTGGGTGCTGCATGGTCCACGCGGAGGAGTGAGCGGCAGGGTTGGGGTTGCCGAAGAGGTGTCGGCAGGCGGTGGCGACCACGCTGACGGGGTTCCAGTAGGTGAAGGTGCGCAGCCAGCTGGCCATGTGGTTTGTAGGAACGATCGCGGTGGAGACGAAGGCGAGGGCAAACATGAGCAGTAGCCCGGCTTGGTCAGCACCCTCGACGCTTTGAATCAACAGTCCGAGGCAGAGCATCAGCCAGTCGAAGGCGAATCCGAAAAGGAGCACCAGGGCGAGAGCGGCGAGGGTGGAGCCGACGCCGTGATGGGGACGCCAGCCGATAACGAGACCGGTGGCGACCAGCACGCCTATGGCCAGGACCAAGGTGGCGAGGTCGGCGATGCTGCGACCAAGCAGGACCCCAGCTCGGGACATTGGGAGGGAGCGGAATCGGTCGATGATGCCTTCGCGCATGTCAGCGGCGATCCCCACCGCCGTGCCTCGGGTGGCGTTCATGATCATGAAGGCGAGCATCCCGGGGATCAGGAAGGAGTGAAACCCGCCAGAGCTGGTGCTTGGGAGGCTGATGGCCGGGCCGATCACGTAGGCGAACAGCAGGGTGAAGATGATGGGTATGACGGTGACATCGAGCAGCGACTCGGGTTCGCGCAACGTCTTGGCGATGTTCCGCTGGGCCAGGACGGCGGCGTCGATGAAGGTGCGGCGCAGGC
>JBOGFX010000077.1:0-1704 GCA_050743805.1 Acidimicrobiales bacterium | reverse complement strand
GAGCGACTCACACCGACCCGGCCGGGATCGTCCACCAGAGGCTCACCGTGGCGGCGCACGCAGGTCATGGCGGTCGACCAGGAGACCCCGAAATCCCGGGCCACCTGGGCCACCGCGTGGCCCTCCTGGCCGACCCGGCGACAGATCTCCTTGGCCGCGCGGGTGGTGAGCGAGCCCTCGATCGAAGGAACGGTCTCGGTGAAGGTCCGCCGTGGACAGTCTGGGTCCGGACAGCGCCACCGGCGCTTTCTCACGACGAGGCGCACCGGTCGTCCGCCCGCCGGCAGGTCCCGGACCTGAGTGACGGACCTCCCGTGGCCCACCGCCCGCACACCACACGTCGGGCACCCCGCTACGTCGGCCGTCGTCTCGACCGAGACGTAGAGCTCGCCAGTCTCTTCGGTCGTCGACAGCACGACCATGTGCGCCATCCCGAGCAGCGCGATCGCGTCTCCACTACGGTCATCCATGCCCTGCCGCCTCCGTTCTCGCAGTTCGCTAACCGCAAGAATGCGAGGCGCAGGGCGCCTATCGGTGGATGCCTATGAGCGGTTCACCGATCTGACCGCCCCCCACGCGAGATCGCGAAGAGCCACTTTATGGGACGCGGTCTGTGCGCCCAGTGGCCAAGCAGATCGCCGACTATGTGCTGTTGCTTCGTGACATGGGTTACGGATCGGACGGGTGCCGAACGATCAGTTATGTGGCGCTCCAGTTGGCGGACTGGGAGGTGCGTTGACGAGGACGCCAACGAGGATCAGGCACCGGCGACGAGCCCGGCGGCGGCAGAACGCCGTGACGTCGCCGTGTACCGAATGAAGCCGCCATCTAACACCGCTCGTGACGCGGTGGAGCGTGAAGCGAAGGTCAAAGGCCGCCATGACGCCGCGCGGGTGTCACATCAGCAGGCCGCGTCGAGATGATGACGAGGAGAGTGGAGAGCGCCCTGGGGCCTCTTCATCTTCGCTCGCCGCTCGCGCCTGCCGCTGGCGCTCATTTCTCAGCACGCGTCGCCAGGTCGAAGATGGTGGCGATCTCCCTCGCGTAGTTGTCGAGGTCGAGATCGGGATCGTGGGCGAGCCGGTACGTCACCGTATCGATGACTGCCCGGATCGTCACAGCCATCACCCTTGGATCAAAGTCACCTCGGAACTCCCCCTCGGCCTGGAAGCGAGCGAGCTGCTCTTCGAGGAGGTGGACCGCAACGTCGAGCTCTCGACCGTCGACGCGCCGTCGACCGTCGGACGTGACGCCGCCGTGACGTGCGATGTCGATGACGGCGACCATGTAGTTGCGGTGCTCACCCATGAATGCAAGGTTCGACTCGATGTACGCGCGAAGCCTGGCCCGTCCGGTCGACTCGGCAAGGATGCGCGGAAGCATGTAGGCCCTACCGGCTTCGACGACCTCGGTCACGATCTGCCTGATCAGGTCGTCTTTGCCCGCGAAGTGGTAGCTGATGAGCCCGCGGCTGATCCCCAATCGTTTGGCTATCCGGGCAAAGGACGCCTGTGCGTAGCCGACCTCGGCGATCGTGTCGATCGCCGCCTCCACGATCTGCGCTCGCCGGGCGGTCTCGATGAAGGTCCGGTGTTCGTCGCCGGCAGCGGCGCCTGGCTGCATGACCAATAACTTAGCAAGATGTCCAGTCCGTCTGGTACCGTCGACCTGTGTGCGCCGCGCAACCGGTTTCGTACGCCCGCG
>JBOGFX010000076.1:0-9356 GCA_050743805.1 Acidimicrobiales bacterium | reverse complement strand
GTTGTTGGTCGTCGCACCGTTCGGAGTCACCGCCAAGGTGAAGGTGCTGGCGGAGGTGAAGACATTCGGCAGCGTGAAGGTCAGGTTCGCCGCCGCCTGGCTGGCGGCCCCTACCAGGACCACGGGTTGTGTCGTGGTGCCGTAGGTGATTGACGGACCCGCCGCCGCCGCCGGGGACACCCCGACGAGAGCGGCACCACCCACGACCAACAGCCCGGCAGCAAGGCCGGTGAGCCAACGGCTCGCTCCTCGGAACATGGCTCTCACCTTTCCTCGCTTTCTGACAAGGGGTCCCCCTGGCCGATCTCTGAAGTTTGCGGGACCTCGATGAGTCCCAAGCGAAAGGCCCGACCCTTGATCGGCCCGATCACAACGCTACGGCTCCCCCAGGCACGAGTCGGGGATGGTGCGCCGCTATGACCAGCCGCTTACCGATAACCGATTTGGACGCGATCTACACGTCCAAGAATCTACGAATTGCCGCCGCGGACCCGAGCGAGCCGATGACCACACCGATTATCACCACCACGATGTCGGTTCCGAGCATCTCCAAACCCGAAAGTCGCATCTGGGAGAGCACCGCACCTGGCTGGCTCGGGTTGGCCAAACTGTCCAGCAGCTCATGCAGCCCGAAGACCACCGCGGCGGCCACGAGTGAGCCAATGAGCCCCTGGATCAGGCCCTCGCTCATGAAGGGGAGCCGGATGAACCAGTTCGTGGCGCCCACCAGCTTCATGACCGAGACCTCGCGCCGGCGGGCGAAGATCGCCATCCGGATCGTGTTGAGGATGAGGACGCCCGCTGATAGCAGGAGCACAAGAGCAACCGCCACAAAGACCCACTGCAAGACCGTGATCGTCTCTTCCATCGCGTGGATCGACGCGCTCGGGGTGGTCGCTTTCAAGACACCGGGCAACCCGTCAAAGCGATTGACGACCACCTGTGCCTCTGACGGCTGGCTCGGCGTGCAACGGAAGGATGATGGAGTGGTCTTAGGCGTGAGGGCGCTGAACTCGGAGGACGGTAGCAGCTTCTGTGCCTCGCGATAGTCGGAGAGCTGAGTCTTGTACCCGCACGAGTGCACGTATGGAAGCTGGGCGAGCTGGTTCCCGATCGCCTTGACCTCCGTTCCGCTGGCGGAGGGCCGCATCCAAACCGTGACCTGGACCCCCCTCTGCCAGTCGACCTCGGCGTTGGCGGCCCCCTGCTTCATGAGGAGGGCGGCACCCACGAGGGCGAGCGAGACCGCCACGGTGAGGACGGCGGCAATGGTCATCAGCCGATTTCGCCAGAGGTTGGTGGCGGTCTCTCGGGCTATGTAGTCGGTGGACAGCGGCATCAGGACCTTTGCACTGCAAAGATCGTCACCTTGAACGGCCCACGCACGGCCGCGAGCCTCTCGGCAACGGCCGGGTCCCCATCAGATCCTGGTGCACACATGACCTACGAGCCCCGCTGGGCCGCTACCTGGGTCTTGGGAACCGGTCCGGTGGTTCTCGGGACAGAGCCGGTCGTTGCATCGATGCCGTATACGCCTCTCGCCTGGTCGCGCACGATCGTCCCCTGGTCCAGCTCGACAACCCGTCTTCGCATCCAGTCCACGAGCGCGGCGTCGTGGGTCGCCACGACGACGGTGGTGCCGGTCCGGTTGATCCGATCCAAGAGGCGCATGATCCCTTGGCTCGTGGCAGGGTCGAGGTTCCCGGTGGGTTCGTCCGCTAACAGGATGAGAGGACGGTTCACGAAGGCTCGGGCGATCGCAACCCGTTGCTGCTCTCCACCGGACAGCTCGTTGGGCAGGTCATCGCGCTTCTTGAGCAGCCCAACGAGCTCGAGAACCTGGGGCACCTGGGTCTCGACGACGTTCTTGGGTCTGCCGATCACCTCCAGCGCAAAGGCGACGTTCTGGAAGACCGTCTTGTTTGGAAGAAGCCGGAAGTCCTGGAACACGCAGCCGACGTTGCGGCGCAGGTAGGGAACGCGCCACTTGGGCATCTGGATGATCTCTCGACCAGCAACCCAGATGTGGCCACGGTCGGGAAGCTCCTCTCGTAGAAGCATGCGTATGCATGTCGTCTTTCCCGATCCCGAAGCTCCAACAAGGAAGACGAACTCTCCTTTTTGGATGTCCAAGGAGACCCCACGCACCGCGACGGTGCCGGTCCTATAGATCTTTGTGACGTTGTCGAAGCGGATCATCGATCCTCGGAGGTCGGCACGGCTCGCGCATGAGGCACATTGCGCCGATCACAGGGCGCCATAAATGGTCGGGATGCCATGGGACCGCCAAAGCCTAGCGACTCAGAGCAAGTCGTGTGGGGAGCAGGCCGATGGCACCCCGTGCCAGGACGTCCAATATCTTTGTGTCACGAGATCGTAAGAAAGCCCAGCTCGGGCGCCGCCTCGCCAAATCCTGCAACAATCCTTGTTCTCCCTGTTCAAGAGTGAATCTCCATCGGGGCGACCTGTTATGCGCCAGGTCTCGCGGCTGTGGATGTCATCTCTCGTTATGTTCAGCCGGTGCCGACGTGGATCTGTCTGCTGCGCGCGATCAATCTCGGCAAGACGAACAAGGTAGCCATGCCGGTGCTCCGCGAGATTATGGCGACCAACGGCTTCCGAGAGGTTCGAACGTACCTGCAGAGCGGAAACGTTGTGAGCGAGTCCGATCACCTGGCCCCCGACGAGGTGAGCGTTCTTGTCGGCTCGCTCGTCGCGAGAAACTTCGGCGTCACCACGCCGGTCGTGGTTAGACGGCGTGCTCAGTTGACCCGCCTCATCGAACGAAACCCGTTCCGAGATGCCGCGCTGCAAAGGCCCAAGCAGCTTCACGTCTACTTCTTGGAAACGACTCCGTCCAAGGACGTCACCGAGGCTGTGCGCACCCACGCCTTGACAGCGAACGACTGCCATCTGGACGGGTGCCACCTCTATGTCGACCACAGATCTGGGGTGGCCGGCTCGAAGCTCACCCCACAGTTCCTTGATCGGCTTCTCGGAGTGAGCGGGACGGCGCGCAACTGGCGCACGGTGCTCGCGTTGGAGGAGATGGCCAAATAGCCAGCGGCACCTACGGCGGCTTGCTGGCGGCTCGCTGCGCCCTGGCGCAAGCGCCAGGAAGTGGCGGCCGTGAAGTCATGCGTCAAGCCTGGCACCCTTTGCCAGCGATCCCCCACCAGACGCAGATCTTCTAGATCGCAGGCGCCCCCGTGGGCGATACTTGAGCGATGGCGAAACGAGACACCACCATCGACCTCCTCCACGAGGTCCTGGTCAAGCTGGCGGTGGTGGTGGGCGGGATCGGGAAGGACCAGCTCCATGATCCGACGCCCTGCAGCGAATTCGACGTTGAAGATCTGAGGACCCACGTCCTGGGGTGGCTGACGACCTTTGCCGCTGGCTTCGCGGACGTCCATGGCAGGGCGCCGAGCGAGCAGCTCTCGGACTACGTGGTCAGCTCCGACCCTGGGGGAGAGGTCACCGCGGCCGCTCAGCTCATGGATCAGGCGCTGCGGAGCGGCGCCGCCGAGAGGCCCCTTGACCTGGGGGAGCACTCGATGCCGGGGGAGCTCGCCTTGGGCATGATCCTTTGGGAGTACCAGGTTCACGGCTGGGACCTTGCCAAGGCGACGCGCCAGAGCTGGGATCCCCCGCGGGCCGCGTCCGCAGAGTCGCTCGCATTCGCACCCGGGATGCTGACAGAGGACTACCAGGGCGAGGGAAAGGCCTTCGCGAAGCCCGTTCGGGTGCTCGACGACTCCACAGCGCTCGACCGGCTGCTCGGCCTCTCGGGCCGGGACCCCAGCTGGTCACGACCTTGATCCCCCGCGCCGGCGCCCCGGTAAAGAGCCGTCCCAACTTGTGATCGCCAAGCGCCGATGCTGAGTCTCGACCACATCGACGCGATCGCGACCGGCCTCCCGTCGGTGACCGAGCAGGATCATCATGGGATGGTCTCCTACCGAGTCAAGGGAAAGATCTTCGCAACGGTTCCCGATGAGCGCCATCTACGCGTGATGCTCGACGCGGACGGCATACGTGACGCGGTAGCCAACAATCCGGGAACGTGCAAGGAGTTCTATTGGGGAAAGCGCCTCGCGTGCGCGGTTCTAGACCTCGATGGGGCCGAGGTTGACCTGGTGCGAGCCTTGCTCACCGACGCGTGGTTGGGGAAGGCTCCGGCGTCTCTCGTGCGCTCTTGCGGACTGGCCGAAGAGATCTGAGCCAGCCCTGACCCGCCCAGAGGAGCCCCCGTGGACCATGGCGCTGCGAGGCTCTCGGCCGCTCAACCCGATGGTCGCTGGCGGCGCTTCGACAATGCGAGAAGGGCGATGCCGATTCCGAGAAGGCACGACGCAGCGACCACCAGGGGCGAGGCCTCAAAACCGGTGTAGGCGAGTTGGGGTCCGCTCAGCGGGGGCGGTGCAGGAGGGGGCGAACCAAACCGGATCACCGCCTCAAAGGCGGTCGCAATCTCGCTGTAGCCCGACGCGTTCGGGTGGATGCTGATGGCACCAACCCCCCCGTCCTCGCACTCCACCAGCAACCAGGCACAGGCAAGGGCAACGTTCTTTGGCACGCTCCCGTAGGGGGAGCTGACAACCTCGGCGAAGTCCGAGGCCTGGAAGGCCCCGAAGACGTCCGCGACCGAGGCCCCGAAGCTCTCGTAGGCGCTGCTCAGGGCCGCGTTGAACGTCTCGAGATCTCCCACGGACTGCTCGGACTCGCTCACGCCCGCGCCTCCGGCCAACCAGTCGACAACAAAGGGGTCGTAGTACGTCATCCCGAAGATCGGGACCCCCGGACCCCCCGCTGCTCGCAGGCCCCGACCGATGGCGGAAAGGTTCAGCCCCGCGACCTGCTCGGCATCAGAGAGACAACCTTGGGAGATGGACAGGGCGGGGGTCGCCGTGGCGCACCCGGTGATGTCGTTGCCACCGATGTCCATGGTGATGAACGCCACCTGCCCGGGATGACTCGACATGAAGGCCTCCGCGGCGCCGAGCTGGCTTCCCTCGGAGTAGTTGCACCCCCCACCATTGATGAAGCTGGTCGTCGTCTCGCCGTCACAGGCGAGGTCGACCTCTTGGAGCCCGGGGATCTCTGCCCGGTAGCGCGCGAACAGGTCGTCCACGTAGCCCTGGCCGGCGGTCGCCCCGAAACCGTTGGCGAGCGAGTCACCGAGGGCGAGGTAGTAGGGACCGTTGGGGTTCTTGGTCGGTGCTGGAGCGGCCGAAAAGGCGATGGGAGCCGTCGCAAAGGTCGCGAGGGCTGGTAGCTGGCCAGCTCCGATTGCACACCCGATCGCCCCGCACTCCAGTGTGGAACCACCGATCGACGGCTCCGACGTCACCGTAAAGGCAACCGAGAAGGCGCCTGTGGACTGCGTCGTCGTCTCGACGACCCCAGACGGCGAGCATTGGCCAGCCGTCGTTGCCCCCGTCTCGCACTCCGCCACGGCGATTTGCGAGGATGGGGAGAACCCCGAACCCGTCACCTGGACGCTCTCGGTTGCTGCGAGGCCGCTCGACGGATCCACCACGATGCCAGGGGCCGGAGCCGACGGTGCGCTCTCAGCCACTGAAGGCGTCGATGCGGAACCGGTTGAACCCGGCACCGAGGGCCCGGCTGGCGATGCAATCGCAACACTCGATTGCGCCCCAGTCGCGGCCGAGGCAACGGGGCATCCGAGAGCGGCCACGACGGCCCAAAGCGTGAAGCAGCATCGCACGGCCCGTCGCGCCATTGGCCAGGGCGACCGATGCCAGCGGTTCAACAGCGTTGCGCCCGTGCGCGAAACATCACCGAGCCCTGCGCCGAAGCTCCGCTTCGATGAAGTCGTCGATGTCGCCGTCCAGCACCGCGTCGACATTGCCGGTCTCGACCTTGGTGCGGACGTCCTTGACGAGCTGGTAGGGAGCCATCGTGTAGGAGCGGATCTGGCTCCCCCAAGCGTTGTCGCTCCGCTCACCGCCCAAAGAGTCGAGCTCGGCTTGGCGCTCGTTCCTCGCACGCTGGGCAAGTTTGGCGGCCAGGATCTGCATCGCACGCGCCTTGTTCTGGTATTGGCTCCGCTCGTTCTGACACGAGACGACGATGCCGGTCGGGACGTGGGTGATCCGAACCGCCGAATCGGTCTTGTTCACATGCTGGCCTCCCGCACCCGACGAACGGTAGGTGTCCACTCGCAGCTCTTTCTCGTCGATCTCCACCTCGGCAGAGAGATCATCGAGAAAGGGGATGACGTCGAAGGAGGCGAAGCTGGTTTGTCGCCGGCTCTGGGAGTCGAAAGGCGAGATCCGCACCAGCCGGTGGACACCACGCTCGGCCGACAACAGACCAAACGCGAAGCGGCCCCTCACGATGAAGGTCGCCGACAGCAAGCCCGCTTCTCTTCCCTCCGTCACCTCGTCGATCTCGATCGAGAATCCACGCCTCTCGGCCCAGCGGCTGTACATCCGCAGAAGCATCTCGGTCCAGTCCTGAGCGTCGGTGCCGCCGGCGCCCGCGTGCACCTCGCCCACCGCGTCGCGTTCGTCGTGGTCCCCCGACAGAAGAGAACGGAGCTCGAGCTCGACCACGCGGTTGTTGAGCGAGCCGACCGTCTCTTCGAGCTCTTCGGCCAGAGAAAGGTCCGGTGAGCCTTGAGCCTCGGCTTCCTCGGTCAGCTCGCACAAGACCCTCGCGTCCTCCAGGTCCCCCCAAAGCGAGCCGAAGCGCTTGAGGTCGTCGCCGAGCTGTACCAGCTCGGTGGTTACCGACCGAGCGTTGTCGGGGTCATCCCAAAGATCCGGCAGAGCCGCCTGCTCCTCGAGCGCTTGGCGCCTTGAGCGGGCGGACTCGATCCCTAGATATCCCTCCGCGGCGACTATTCGCTCTCTCAGCTGGCCCAGCTCAGCGGCAAAGTCACGACGCTCGCCAGGCGCTGCACCCTCAGACGGCGCCATGGCAGAGCTTGAACTTCTTGCCGCTGCCGCACCAGCAGGGTGCGTTCCTGCCGATCTTGTCGTGCGGAGCCTTCACGGTGGGCACGAAGGCCCCTGGGTCAGCCTGCTTGCGCACCGAGCCAGAGGAGGCGAGGGCGGGAACCGGCATCGGCTGAGGGTTCTGCAAGGCTTCGACCGTGGGGTCCACGCTCGTGCCGGCGTCGGCGGCCAGCACCGGGGCGAAGGCAAGTGTGCCTGCGACCGGGTCATCGGCGGCCTGATAGACCGCTCTGTCCAGATCGGGTGCCGCTGTGGGATTGGCGATCGCCTCGACATGCAAGACATAGCGCAGGTAGTCGTCGTCGATGGCCTCCATCAGCTTGCCGAACATGGAGAAGCCCTCGCTCTGCCAGGCGACCAATGGGTCCTGCTGACCCATCGCCCGCAGGTTGATCCCCTCGCGCAGGTAGTCCATCTCGCTCAAGTGGTCCCGCCAACGCTGGTCGATTATCTGGAGCATCACCTCCCGCTCGATCTGGCGGGCGGTCTCCTCACCTCCGGGCATCTCCGCCGACCGCTTCTCGTAATAGGTGAGCGCCTCCTCCAGGACCGATTCGGCGATCTCGTCGACGCCGGTTGCCTCCGCCAGGTCGGTAGCGGTGAACTGGGTGGGGTAGTACTGGTTCACTTCGGCGATGAGGCGCTCGAGCTCCCACTCCTCGGGATAGTCGCTCGGACATGCACCTTGCACGAGCTCCTCGATGGTGTCTTCGATCAGCTCGGTTGTCCGCTCCTGGAGATCCTCCCCTTCCAGCATGGACAACCGGTGGGCGTAGATGATCTTGCGCTGCTCGTTCATCACCTCGTCGTACTTGAGGACGTCCTTGCGGACCTCAGAGTTACGGCCCTCGACGGTGTTCTGCGCACGTTCGATCGCCTTGGTGACCATCCTGGCTTCGATGGGCACGTCCTCGGGCAGCGCCTTGGACATCACCCAGCTCATGGCCCCGGTCGCGAACAGACGCATGAGATCGTCTTCCAGGCTGAGGAAGAAGCGGCTCTCCCCCGGGTCGCCCTGACGCCCGGATCTTCCCCGAAGCTGGTTGTCGATCCGCCGGCTCTCGTGCCGTTCACTTCCCAGCACATAGAGACCGCCCGCCTCGAGCACCAGCTTCGCCTCCCGCGAGCATCGCTCGGGGATGTCGGCGGTCAGCTTGGCGAGCTCGTCGCGTCCCTCATCGGTCTCGACGTCGATGCCCCTGGCCGCCGCCTCGTGATGCGCCAGAAGCTCGGCGTTGCCGCCGAGCACGATGTCGACGCCACGTCCGGCCATGTTGGTAGCGACCGTGACCGCCCCAAGGCGTCCCGCCTGGGCCACGACCTCGGCCTCTCGGAAGTGCTGTTTCGCGTTGAGCACCTCGTGGTCTATCCCCCGCTGGGACAGGAGCCTGGAAAGCAGCTCTGATTTGGCCACCGAGGCGGTGCCCACCAGGATCGGCTGCCCGCGGGCGTTGCGCTCGACGATGTCGTCGACGACGGCCGAGAACTTGGCCTCCTCGGACTTGAATATGAGATCGGGCTGGTCGTTGCGGATGAGTGGCAGGTTGGTGGGGATGGGAACCACGGAGAGCGAGTAGGTGCTCGCGAACTCGCTGGCCTCGGTCTCGGCCGTCCCGGTCATCCCGGCAAGCTTTTCGTAGAGCCGGAAGTAGGTCTGCAGGGTCACCGTCGCCCAGGTGTGGTTCTCCTCGTTGATCCGCACCCTCTCCTTGGCCTCCACAGCCTGGTGGAGGCCGTCGGACCAACGGCGCCCCTCGAGGGTCCTGCCTGTGAACTCGTCGACGATCTTCACCTCTCCATTGTCAACCAGGTAGTCCTTGTCCCGGTGATAGAGCTCCTTCGCGCGTAGCGCCTGGGTGAGCTGGTGGACGTAGTTGACCGCGACCGCGTCGTACAGGTTGGAAAGTCCGGTCGCGTTCTCGACCTTGGCGATGCCCGACTCCAGGGGAACGACGATCTTCTTCTCCTCGTCGACCTCGTAGTCCTGGTCCCTGGACAGCGTGCGCACCACGCTCGCGAACTGGTAGTAGAGCCTTGCTGCCTCGTCCGCTGGCCCCGAGATTATGAGAGGGGTCCGGGCCTCGTCGATGAGTATCGAGTCGACCTCGTCGACGATCGCGTAGACGTGACCTCGCTGCGCCATCCCCTCCTTGGAACGAGCCATGTTGTCGCGCAGGTAATCGAAACCGAACTCGGTGTTGGTGCCGTAAGTGATGTCGCAGGCGTAGGTAGCTCTCTTTTCGGCCGGGTCTTCCATGTCAGGGCCGACCCTGCCGACGCTCAGACCCAGCCGACGATGGACCTGGCCCATCCACGCGGCGTCGCGGGTGGCCAGGTAGTCGTTGACGGTGACCATGTGAACGCCACGGC
>JBOGFX010000075.1:0-3978 GCA_050743805.1 Acidimicrobiales bacterium | reverse complement strand
CGAGCAGCCCCAACTTCCTGCCGCGTAAGGTGGTGCCCACACCGGGGTGACCACGGGGTTACTTCCACCAAGTCATGGGACGCAATCTTCCGTCACGGAATTCCCCGAACCGCCGTCACAGAATTCCCTGACCCCTTTCACGGAATTCCCTGATCGGCGGGATTACTCGCTCCGACGCTGCATCCGTTGAACATCCCTCGTCGACGACGAGGGAGGACGAGTGGCAAGGAGAGCGATCGGGGTGGTTGACGTCGTTGAAGTTCTGGTCCATGGCACGCGGGCCGGCCGATCGGCGACCGTGTCCTCGCTGGCGGTCGATCCCAAGACGGTGCGCAAGTGCGCCACTCCCTCAACGTCAGCGAACACTTCGATCCGTCTGCCAGGAGCGGCGCCCAAGGCGCCCGGACCGAAGAGGTCCACGCCGAGCGCCTTGACCTGCCCGACGGACAGAGGTCCTATCGGCGAGCCAGGGGAAAAGGGAGGCCGAGGGTGCGCTGCGTGATCTACCCGCGGGTTTCGACCAGAGAGCAGACTGAGAATGGCCTTGGCAAGGAGGGCTTCTCCATCCCCGCTTGGCGCGAAGCTTGCTTCCGCCGAATCCGCGGTTGGCCTCACGTCGCCCCGCTCGGGAACCTCACCGACCGGCAGGGGCACGATCTAGGCATAGAGCTCAAGGCTCTGGGCAGCTCAGTGCTCACCTGCTGGCGGTTCAGGTCGACCAGCCTCACCCACAAATGAGTCCGTGGTCGCCCCCCATTAGGGCAGAAGAACCGGAACCCAACCGGCTGCCGGGAGCCCTACACAGCTGCCGACGACCTCGAAGCACAGGTCGAACAGCTCTACGAGGCCATCCAGTTGCCGAGGTCATGGCCCGCTCGTCTGCGCGAGGAGCTGGGGGCCGAGATCACTGCCCGTCAGCACCGCAACGCGTCCGAGCGAGAGTTCCTCACCCGCAATCTCGCCAAGGCAGAGAACGAGCGGTGCAAGCTCCTCGACGGCTACTACTCCGGAGTGATCGACGTCGCCACCCTCAAGGCCGAGCAGGTTCGGATCGGTTCGGAGCCGGCGAAGAACGGCTCTGATGGTGTCGACGCGCACCTCGCCGAGTGGCAGGAAATCCTGGAGACCGCCTTCGCTTCGCCACCAACTGCGTCAAGGCGTACCTCGGCGCGTCCGCTCCGACGCGGCGGCGCTTCAACCAAGCCGTGTTCACCCGCATCGAAGTCCGCGACGGAAAGATCGCTGGGCAGCTACCACGAGCCCCTCGACGTGCTCTTTTCTTCGCCCGAGTTCGAGTTACGAGATGTAGTGGGCCGTAGAGGACTCGAACCTCTGACCCCTTGCGCGTCATGCAAGTGCGCTACCAACTGCGCCAACGGCCCAATGTTGAAACCTTAGTTCGCGCTGTGCCCGGACATCGACCGAAGGGCGCTTGGAGCTTCGTTCGCATCACGATGTTTCCCAGGTACCCCGTCGTTCGAAAAGAGGCTGTTCAGGGCCAGAGCGTAAGCATTCATCACTGACGCCCCTACCCTTTGACACCGTGAGCCAGGATGGGCAGAGACCGGCGCCACCTTCCATCTCCTTGGAGGAGATCGAAGATGCAGTTTTGGAGGGCGACCGGACGGTCGCACGCGGCACGGCCCGTGCTGCCCTGGCCTATCGGGATTTCAGGATCATATATTTCGGTGCTTTTGCGTCGAACATAGGGACCTGGATGCAGAACGTCGTTCTGGGTGCCTATGCGTACGATCTGACCCACTCAAGCACGTTCGTCGGAATCATGATTTTTGCGCAACTCGGCCCCACACTCCTTCTCTCCATGCTTGGCGGCCTGGTGGCAGATCGTGTTGATCGCAAACGATTACTGATAATCATGGCGATAGAACAGCTCATCTTTTCGTTCGCGCTTGCTTGGATCGTGCACGCACGTTCGCCTTCACTCATCTTGATGGTCCTAATGGTCGTCATGGTCGGGATCGGAAGCGCGCTTTTCGCTCCAGCGTATTCAGCTGCGATTCCTACGATGGTCAGGTCAGAGGACCTCCCGGGTGCAATATCACTGAACTCGGCTCAGATGAATCTTTCCCGAGTGATCGGTCCACCGATTGGCGCGGTGGCGTATCATTTTGCCGGCCCGTCGTGGGTGTTCGCTGGCAACGCTGTCTCATATCTGTTTGTCGTAGCCGCTCTCGCACTTGTCGCCGTTCCTCGGGTCCCACTGGCGAGCGGCGGGCGACGTAATGCGTTGCGTGATTTGGTTGCAGGTGTGGCTGTTGCCCGCCGGGACAAGGTTGTCGGACGCTGTCTGGTGACCGTCTTCTTGTTCTCGCTGTTGGCGCTCGCATTTCTGGGTCAGATGCCCGTGGTCGCGGCCCGGAACCTGCACATTGATCCGAACTCGACCGATTATGGGATCCTCTATGCCTGCTTCGGGATCGGCGCCTTCCTCGGCGCGATCTCAATTGGAACTTTTTTTGCCCATGTCTCCAAACCGTTGATCGTTCGAATTGGCTTGGTGGGGTACACGATGGCTCTAGTAGCGTTCGCAGAGCTCAGATCGCCGACCGCCGCCTACGTTGTCGTTGCCGTCTTAGGAGCTTTCTATTTCTCATTCATCACGGCACTCAATACGAGCCTGCAAATCCGTCTGCATGACGCCGTTCGTGGTCGGGTTATGGCACTGTGGATCGTCAGTTTCGGTGGCACGGTCGGTTTCGGCAATCTCATTGTGGGTCCTATTATTGCGGCTGTTGGGATCACCAACGTGCTCCTGTTCGGAGCTTTTGTAGCTCTACTTCTGGCTTGGTACGCCGACGTCAAACTCGGCCCGGGCGAGGAGTCGCACCTTGTAGGAACCGAGTTGGCCTAGCGTGGCTGCGGGAGTGAATAGACCGGGCACCGGGTACCTGGTAAGGTCTCGCTGTTCAAGCTCTTCGCTCGGCTCTGGTTTCCTTCGCGATTCTTCCGGGGGCGGTCCATCTAATCGCGGTTCCCACGCCTGTGGCGACGCTTCACTACGCGCCGAATTCTAACTTCCGCGGAACTGAGTACCTGCCGGGGAGGTTCGGATTCAACCTGGCGGACGTGGAAGCACCCGGTCAACTTGCATATCTGGGCACGAACGTGAGAGCTCTCGTATACGTGGGTTCGTGTGCCGGGGTTACACGTTCGTTCGTGTCCAAGGTTGCGGCCTACATAAGGAGCCCTCTTGTATTTGGGTTTTACCTCATGGACGAGCCAGACGCGTTGGGTGGCTTTAAGCCGAGATGTGCGCCATCGAAACTGAGAAGCGAGTCGGACTGGATCCACCAACACGATGAGAGCGCTAAGACCTTCATTGTCCTACTGAATAGATCAAGCCCAGAACATCCGAGCTACACGCACACGTATAACCGGAAGAACTCCCATATAGATCTGTTTGGAATCGATCCCTATCCATGCCGCAGCGAATACGGTGGCTGCAGGTTGTCCATCATCAACCGCTATGTTGCGGCGGCAGAAGCAGTGGGAATTGAACCCCGGGAGATTGTGCCGGTCTTCCAGGCGTTCGGAGGGGGGCTCTACGACGATGGCAATGGAGGGCGTTTTCTTGCCCCAACTCCTGCCGAGGAGCGCAGAATGCTCGTGAAATGGCAGCACCTTGTTCCTCATCCGTCCTTCGACTACGCATACAGCTGGGGGTCTCAGATGAGAGACACGGCTTTGGAGCAGCTTCCAATGTTGGCGAAGGTGTTTGCGGACCACAACAGTAAGCGTCCGAGAAGTGGCGTCTGAGAGGCCCCTATCGCGAGGGTAGGGCGAGGCAAAGCTCAGGGGCCCACGGGGATCTCTGCGGGTCAGCGTGTTGAGGGCTGAGGGTGTACCACCGCAATTAAGCAGGGTTTTCCAACATTTCGATTCTGTTTATGGTGACTCATCCCGTCGGGACCGAACCAGGGGTGAACACGTGGAAGCAAGTGATGCGCTGAAGCGCAT
>JBOGFX010000074.1:0-3412 GCA_050743805.1 Acidimicrobiales bacterium | reverse complement strand
CCTCTGATCTGACATCGTTTGCCTCGTCCAGAGGACCGGGGTTCCGGTGTCGGCGGCCAGAGTAAACTTTCCCATCGGCAGGCAGCGAAGACCGCGTTCCGTGCGGATTGGCACGATCGGATTCCCGCGGATGGTTCCTTCCGATTCAGGTGGCGCTCCGACCCCGCCCCGTGAGGGCGTTCCGTGCGCGCCTGAGCCGATCGGGTTGGGCCCACCCAAGTGCTCAAGGGCTCGCTTCCATGGGAGGTCGACGTGCGAATACCCGCGACATCTATCACGCTTGCAGATCTGGAACGAGGTGCCAGGACGTTCGCCGCTAATGAGCCGAGAGATGCCATGTACAAGGTGGCCACGAAGCTCATCGACGGGAGTTGGGGAAGTCATGAGGAAGTTGCCGATGCACTCGGTGTGTTGCTGCTGACCTGGAACCAGGCCTTCTATAGGTACGGGCCACTTGATTTCGACCGAGTAGAGCAAGTCGTCGCAACTCACGCCACGACAATCGAACGCTTCCGGAGGACAGACCTAATTTTCCTGTCCGCAAGGGACGACGGTGAAGTGCGAAGGCTTTTCGACGCGATGCTCGACGCATGCGCTATCACGACCCGTAAGGCGCGCGAGCGCCGCCAGAGTCCAGTTTCCGCCGCAAAAGTCCTACACATGCTCGCGCCAGCGAGCTTCCCGCTCTGGGATAACGAGATCGCCCGCTCCCTGGGCATCGCCACTGGATGGCCTGCCCAAGCAGGGGAGCGCTACCTAGAGCTCATGGCATGGTGCCGCCTGGTCTCCCAGAACATCAACAAGAGCTCCCCTTCGCCAGCCATCACTACGCTCAACGAGATATCCTCATTTCCAAAGCCCATGCTGAAATACATTGACGAATATCTGTACGCTCGCTTCACGATGGGTTGGATATAGCTGCGGTCCCAGCGTCGTAGCTCGGTCGCGGAAGTTGGCGTGAAGCTGGTTCAGAACTGATCGCAGACTCCCCGGACGTCCCGGTAGAACCTGTAGTTATGCAGGTAGTAGAGGCCTAGTGGGATCATCCGCAAGAACGTCCAAGCCCAGATCAGCATCATTCGGCGCGGGGTGAGTTTGTCCCTGCGGTGGCCGAAGAGCCACGAGGTGTAGAGCGCCGCCGCCGCCCCAACGGTGGCGTTCACGACTTGAAACCGCTGCCGCTGCATGCTCTCTCCAACGCCGGTAGCGCACCACAAAGCGACGGTTTCGCAGTTGCGGCCGAAGAGGTTGTAGACGCCGTGCGGTTGCGTCTCCACGAGGCAACGCGCGCGAGCAACGATCCGCTCCGGTGGCAAGGTCTCGGTCATCCCCCACATCCGAAGGAATCGTTCACTCTTGTGATTGACGACACGTGCAAAGCCCCCGCGCTCAAACTCGGCCAACGACACTTCCTCGATCCGGGCACGGGGCTTGTCGAGGATCCGACCTCCGAACTGCACGACTCGTTCATCGCCAACGTAGACACCATGATGGTCGTATAGGCCGCGTGAGACCGCGAGATGGTCGCCCGGCTTGAATCGCTCAGTAGCGTCCGGCGCCGCCCACATCTTCTCCTAGCTGTCCCTCTGCCCGCTCTTCGACATGGACCGACCTATCACATCCCTGCATGCAGCGGCAGCGTCCTCACCTTCGCCCCAGCCCGCTCCGCTGGCCGTTGCGCGCGAGGTGGCCAGATGCCGCGGAGGGTGGAGGGGCACCACGAGCGCGTAGGGGCGGTGGAAGGAAGGCTGAGCAGATGATGGACGACCGGCGCGTGGCACGGAGGGATTCTCGCGCCGGCAGGGTAAGCGCGGCGTTAACCAACCTGGCGGCCATGCCGGGGGCCCGGATGAGCCTCCCGTCCATCCGATCGACCCACTGGTCGCCGTTCTTCGATCCAGCGTCGCCTTGCTCCTAACCAGGCGAGGGACCTGGTCGCCAACTTGCCACCAGGATGTGCATGTCGAGACATAGGCGACGTCGTTCCGGGTCAATCGGACGACGTGCGTCGTTCGTTAGGAGTCGTCGTCCGTCTCGGTCTGGGCAGCGCGCACGCTCGGCCATTCGGGGCGCTCTCGCCGCAGAACCTCAAGCATCACTTCCTCAGGCGCTCGCGCGCTCCCCGACTCCAGCTCTGCCTTCCGCGTCTCGTAGATCCGGCGCACAAGCGTAGGAGTGAAGTTGATCGCTTCTCCATGCTCGAACATCGCCCGTTCCAATCCGGCATCGGCAGTCTGAAAGCCAACGATCATCTCTCGCAGCTCCTCGAGCATCAGCTGGCGATCTTCCAGGCGAGCGAACAGGTCGCTGCGTTCGCTAAAGAAGTGGTGCGTCAGGAAGTTGCGCCGATCGACACAGGCCAGACAAATGGCTTCAAGTTCCGGGGAGAGGGCGACATGCTCGCGGACCCTGCGGATGATCTTCCCCGCAGTCTGGCGATCCACGACTTCCTGGAACTCCTCAGCTGAAGTGAATCCCTTGACCAGAGTCTTGTCGTCGATCTGTGCCACGTACGCAGCGTGGATCATCCCCTGCTCGAGGACTTGGGCGTAGTAGAGCGCCAAGCCGGCCCAGGCATAGACCTCGCGGTGCTGGTCGTCATCGTCCATCACGGTGAGATCAGGAGCCGGTCGCATCCCGTCCTCCTTGCTCGACATCATGTCCCTCCCGCCCTCGACGCTCATCTGGCCCGCCGCGGTGTCCGGTTCTGACTAGCGCCGTACGACCATCGACCCAGGGTACGCACGAAAGCCTGGGCGCCGGACAAGACTTCTAGCTCCCGCCTCGTCTTGGCCACGTACTCGCAGCAGACCTCCGGCAGTTCCAGAATGAAGTCGTGCGTCTTGCTGGCGCCTCCCGCCTTCAGGCTCGTGATGAGATGCAGGCTCTTTCGCGCCCGGGTCAGCGCCACGAAGAAGGTCAGCCGGGAGACCCGCTTGAGGTGGAGGTCGTCACAGCCGACGACGATGACGTGGTGCGCAGAGAGGCCCTTCGAGCCGACCAGGCTGAGCAGCTCGACAGGGGCCATCGCACCGGCGGTGTCGATCGACTCGTCGGCCTCGTCACCGTTGATCGCCCATAACAGATCGAGCGGACGCACTCGGAGGTCGCGGGCCAGTCGCTCAGGATCCGCAATCGGTACCACAGCGGCGACCGCCGTCGCCTTCTGCTCCGGCGATCGATCATCCCCGCCGCAAATGGCGGCAATGGCTGCCGTCTTGCTGCGCAGCGGGTCGTAGCTGCTGTCAAGCACGCTCACCAGGGATCGATTGGTGGCGAGCGCTGTCGCGAGCAAGGCATGGACCGTGCCCGATGGGACGTCCTCGTAGTAGAGGACCTTGCGAAGGGCGAAGTTGTTGGCATCGTTCCAACCGACCGACGCGTAGGTCGCCGTGCGCCAGTAGTCGGACGA
>JBOGFX010000073.1:0-13004 GCA_050743805.1 Acidimicrobiales bacterium | reverse complement strand
CATGTGAGCGCCGCGAGCCGTGGCCGGGCCGCGGGGAGGATCGTTGGGGTCGTGCTCACCTAGACCCCTGCGCAAGGTCGCTTTCGTGCGCAATGGCCCCGACGGCGACGCTCGAGCTGGGAGCCCGCGTACGGTTTTGCCGCCCAAGAACCGCCGGTGGGTCCCCGGGCAGGCGGGCTCTTCTGAGCAATGGCCGTTCCTCTTTCGATCGGACAAGTTTCAATCGCGAGGAACCTCTCTATCATCGATGGCTCGTGGCACCCGAAGTGGCGGTGCCCCATCATTGGGCCGGCTGGAGGCACTCGCCGCGAGGACCTTGCTCGAACTGCACGCGTGAGCGATCCTCGTCGGCTCACCACATGAGCACCTTGCCCTCACCGGGCAAGCGGCCAGGGGTCCTGGCAAGAGACGAGTGGTACCCCATTGAAAGCTTCGCGACTTTCCCGATCGCGGTGTCTGGCGGCGGCTCCGGTGTCACCAGTGGGGTGGGTTGGTGGCCGGGTCAACCCGGCTCCCAGCCCTTCTTCGAGGGCCGGTAGCCTTGAGCCCGTGGAGGTGGACAAGGTCCTGCTCGCCGAGCCCCGGGGCTTCTGCGCCGGGGTCGAGAAGGCGATAAAGGCGCTCGCCTGGATGGTCCGCGTCTTTGAGCCGCCGGTCTTCTGTTACCACGAGATCGTCCACAACCAGCTGGTCGTCGACGAGTTCCGCTCCCTCGGGGTGGTCTTCGTCGACGACATCGCCCAGGTGCCCCAAGGGGCCCCGCTGATGCTCAGCGCTCACGGGACCGCCCCTTCGGTTCTTGAAACCGCGAGGGCCACGGCCGCCCTGGTGATCGATGCGGTGTGCCCGCTCGTGACCAAGGTCCACCATGAGCTCAAGACGAGGAGCGCCAAGGGCTACCAGGTCCTCTACGTCGGCCACGCAGGCCACGAGGAGGCAGTGGGCACCATGGCCGTGGCGCCCGACTCGGTTCACCTGGTCGAGTCCGAAGAGGATCTCGATGCCCTCGAAGGAATCGAGGCCGACACCCCGGTCGCGCTGCTCGCGCAGACGACGCTGAGCCACGACGAGTGGCGGGGCTTGAAGGAGGCGGCGCTCGCCCGCTTCAAAGACCTGTGGCTCCCGGGTCGCAGCGACCTGTGCTTCGCCACCACCAACCGTCAGGCGGCCCTTCGCGAGATCGCTACCCGAGTTGACGCCGTCGTCGTCATCGGATCGGCAAACTCCTCCAACACCACGGCCTTAGAGAAGGTGGCCAGGGCCTCGGGCTGTGCCAGGGTGGTCAGGGTCGATGCCTCCGAGGAGCTCCCGGACGACCTCGCAGGCGTGGTTGGGGTCACCGCTGGCGCATCCGCGCCCGAGCAGCTGGTGAGAGAGGTGCTTGCGGCCCTGTCGCCCGAAAATGGGGTCGAGGTCGTCCATGTCACCGAAGAGGACGAGTACTTCCCTCCCCCGCCCGAGCTGCGGGACCTCCTGAAGGCCTTGGCGGCCACCATCTCACTTCTGAACGGCCGGCACGGGAGCACCTCGGGTGACAGGTCTTCGAGCGACCGTGACAGCTCCGCCGCCCAGGTTCTCGGGGCGCTCACCGCGGGGCAACCACGGCTCTCGGTCCAGAGCCGATGGAGGAGCCGCAGCGACGACCCACGATCGCCAGGAGACGATGCCGGGTCCTCGGTGCCCGTCGAGCCCGCGGGTTCCTTCCGCACACGCCGCTGAGGGAACGCTACGACCATGCCGATCGCAAGAGCCCAGCGGCCGACGCCATGACCAGGGGTAGTGACGCACGCCTGGAGCGCCTGGAGCGCCTTGTCATCGACCAGGCCATCGCCGAGTTCTCCCACCGCTATCCCGCGGCTCAGATGCCGCCGGTCGTTGCCCTCATCTGTGCCTTCGAGGAGGCCGACAACATCGCCGACGTCTTGAAGGCCGTACCCACCGGGGCCTGGGACTTGGGGGTCGGCCCGCTCGTGATCGTCGACGGCGGCGAGGACGCCACCGCGCGTATTGCCATCGAGTCAGGGGCCCTCACCTGCGTGCTGCCCACCAATTTGGGTCATGGCCTCGCACTTCGGGTGGGCTACGGGCTCGCGATCGCCGGTGGTGCACGCTACGTGGTGACCCTCGACGCGGACGGACAGAACGACCCGGCCGAGCTGCCGTTCATGCTCGAGCCACTGGTAAAGGACGAGGCGGACTTCGTGGTCGCCTCGAGGCGCCTCGGCGTGGACCAGACGAGCGACCCGCTCAGGCGTGCCGGAGTGGTGACCTTCGCCTGGCTGATGAACACGCTCACCGCCTCCAAGCTGACCGACACATCCAACGGGTTCCGAGCGCTGCGCATCGAGCTGCTCGAAGACGTCCTCGACTCCCTGGAGCAGCGTCAATACCAGACCGCGGAGCTCTTGATCACTGCGGTGTCGAGAGGCTGGAGGGTCACCGAGCGCCCCACCATCTGGCGGCCGAGGGCCTCGGGCAGCTCCAAGAAGGGCTCGAACATCACCTTCGGGTTCTCCTACGCGCGCGTGCTCTTTCGGACCTGGCTGCGCGAGCGGGGGGGCTCTGGAGGGTCCAGCTCGCTCAACAGGTCCTGAAGGCTCCCTCGAAGCTCGGCCGTCATCGCGGAGACCTCGCTCAGCTTGGGACGTGGCGTACCGGCCCCGTTGGACGGGGATAGCGGCGCTCCCAGCGCGACCCGAACCTTGACCGGCCGAGGCAGGACCGAGCCCTTGGGCATCGCCCTTTCGGTCCCCGAGATCCCCACGGGCACCACGGGGGCACCGCTGCGTGCCGCCAGGAACGCCACCCCGTCCAGGAGCTGACCGACAGGGCCGCTCTTGCGGGTGCCTTCGGGGAACACCACCAGCAGCGCTCCGGCAGAGAGGACCTCTTCGGCTCTGCGAACCGAAGCCCGGTCGACCCCGCCACGCTCCACCGGGAAGACCCCGAACCTCTCCAGAAGGCGGCCGAACCATCCGACGTTCCAAAGCTCCTGCTTGGCCATGAAGAAGAGCTTGCGGTCGGCGATGAGTGCCATGAAGGCGAAGTCGATGTTCGACCGGTGCACGGGGGCGATGATCGCAGCGCCGTCTGGGGGAACGTGCGCGCGCCCTTCGATCTCGGGGCGGAACCAGACCCGCAGCGCCGTCATCAAGATCACCCTCGCCCCGATGTAAAGGACCGATCGGTGGGTTTGGACCCTGAACGTCGCCGCGGCCGTCCTCGCCCTCTTCAGCGCGTCGGGCTCGGGGCGTCCATCGGTGCCGCCGGCCTCGTGTGGCGCGCTCACAGCCAAGAGAGGATCTCGTCGACCACGGCGTCGACATCGCGTCCCGTCGTGTCGAGGAGATGAGCGCCGGCCGCCTGGCGGAGCGGGGAGATCGCCCTCGTCGAATCCAATCTGTCGCGCAAGGCGAGGATGTCAGCGGGTTCCTCTGTGCCACGGCGCCTGGAGCGCTCCGAGAGCGTCGCCGTGAGGAAGACCTTGAGGTCCGCGTGGGGGAAGACCACCGAGCCTGTGTCCCTGCCTTCGACGACCCCCCCCTCCCGAGCGTCCGCCCATGCCCGCTGCAGAACGACGAGACGGCGTCTCACGTCGGGGTTGGCCGCCACCACCGAGACCACCGCGCTCACCTCGGGCGTGCGGATCGCACGGGTGACATCTGTTCCGTTCATGCACACGCGGTGGCCAACCTCGATGCGCGACGAACGGGCAACCTTGGCAACGCCGACGGTGTCTTTGGGATCTACCCCCTCTTCCATGACGGCCCACGCGACACAGCGGTACATGGCGCCGGTGTCCAACCGATCGAGGCCGAGGCGCTGCGCCACCGCCCGGGAGACGGTCGACTTGCCCGAACCGGCCGGGCCGTCGATCGCGATCAGGGGGGCGGCCACCTTGGCCGTGGATCCTGCCAGCGCACCTCGGGCGTCCATCAGCGTCGGTCCTCTCCAAGCAGGCCCGAGGCGCCCCGGCCGCACAGCAGCTCCAGGTCCGCCAGAAACGAGGGATAGCTGGTGGAGATGGACCCGAAATCCCGAACCACACCCCCCTGCGAGCAGGCCAGGGCGGCGACCACCCCCGCCATCGCGAGCCGGTGGTCACCCTGGCAGTCATAGTCGAGCCTCTCCACAAGATGTCCGGCGACGCCTTGCACCATCAGATCGTCCCCCTCGCAAACGGCCCCGGCCCCCATGGCCTTCACCAGGGCGACCGTGGTCGCCAGCCGGTCACTCTCTTTCACCCTCAGCTCTCCAACGTCCAAGAAGGTCGTCGTGCCCTCGGCTGCGGCCGCGGCGACCGCCAAAATGGGGACCTCGTCCAAAGATGGGATCTCGGCGGCGCTGACCTGGGTCCCGTGGAGCGCGGCACTGGACATCTCAACCGAGAGCCCGAGGTGACCCTCGGCGCCAGAGGAGATCCGGGCACCCATGCGACCCAGGACCTCCAAAAAGCCGGTCCTCTGCGGTGCCGCGTAGAGGTCGGTCACCCTAACCGAGCTTTGCGGCACGATGCACGCAGCGACCAGCCAGAACGCCCCCTGGGAGGGATCGGCTGGCACGTCCAAGGAGATGGGTCCGAGATTCGAGCGCGACACCCTGACCACGCGCACGCCGCGGTCTTGGAGCACCGAGATGTTCGCCCCGGCCTGCGCCAGCAGGTCCTCCGTGCTGGTCCTGGTGGGCACCGGCTCTCGCACCACGGTCTCGCCGCTCGCCTGGAGGCCGGCCAGCAGGATTGCCGACTTCACCTGAGCGCTGGCCATGGGCGGGGTCCAGTCGATGCCGCTGAGGTCACCACCGTCGACGGAGAGGGGGGCGAGGGTGGCCGGCCCTCGGCCCCCCACGGCGGCACCCATCGCGCGAAGCGGCTCCGCGATCCGGCCCATCGGCCGGGCGCGCAGCGAGGCGTCACCCACGAGCACCGTCCTCCAGGGCAGCGTCGCAGCCAACCCCGCCAGGAGACGCATCGTGGTGCCCGAGTTGGCGCAATCGATGGGCTCGGCGCTCGCTGTGAGCAGCGATCGGCCCCCCTCCACCAGCACGGTGTCGGCGCAGACGGAGAAAACGACCCCGAGCTGGGCCAACCCGGCTCTGGTGCGGGCGACGTCGTCGCCGCCGCACAGCCCCCGCACCGAGGTCGTCCCCTCCCCCAGGGCCCCGATGATGAGAGCGCGGTGCGATATGGACTTGTCCCCCGGCGGGCGCAGGGTGCCAACGAGCGGTCGCCCGCCGGCGATCTCGACCGCCCAGGGGGCTTGGGTGGAGCTCAAGACAGCTCCGTGGTGGTGCAGGCGACCCCGCGCTCTTCGATCGCGCCTCTCAAGCGATCCGCCTCCTTCGCGCCGACCACCAGGATGAGCACGCCGCGTGGGCCCTCGCCGGAATGCGCGATGGCGAGGTCGAAGATGTTGATCCCGAGGTCGCCGGCGAGCCCGGTGAACTCGGCTAGGACCCCCTGGCGGTCCGGGACCAGGATCCGCACCTCCGCAAGGCGGTCCGGGCGGGTCACGCCCGCAGGGAGCTCCCGTCGTGCGATGCTCGCACGTTCGAGCATCTCATAGATCGCCTCGCGCTCACCGCGTGCAACCTTTTCGCGCAGCGCGCCGAGATCCGTGACCATGCGGTCGAGACCGGCCACGATCGCCTGGGCGTTGTCTGCGCAGATGTCAGGCCAGATGGAGGGCTGGCCGGCCGCGATCCTGGTCATGTCCCGGAAGCCCCCGGCGGCGAGCCGCAGGATCGCACCATGCGAGCGAGCGCCGTCGGCGGCAGCGTTCATGAGCGTCGCGGCGACCAGATGGGGGACGTGCGAGACCACCGCAACCATGGCGTCGTGGTCCTTGGGCGACAGGGGGACCACGTCAGCGCCCAGGTCCCGCACGACCGACGCCACCATCGCGTACGCGGCCGGATCGGTCTGGGTGGTCGGAGTCAGCACCCAGGTGGCGCCCACGAACAGATCGGGGTCCGCCCCCTCTATCCCGGCCTGCTCGGAGCCCGCCATCGGGTGCCCGCCCACGAAGCGGGGATGACCCAGGGCGCTCGTTATGGGCTCTTTGACCCCGCTGACGTCGGTGACCACCACCGTCGACACACGCTCGGGATCGCCAAGAACCGACAGCGCAGTCTCGGGCGTGGACGATGCCGGGGTGGCGACGACGACAAGCTCCGCGTCGTGCGCGGGGCCCGCCACTTCCACGGCCCCGCGCTCCAAGGCCCTGGCGAGCTGCTCGGGATTGGCGTCGGAGCCGCTCACGTGCCAGCCACGGCGACCGAGAGCCAGGCCGACCGATCCGCCGATCAGACCCGTGCCGATGATGAGGGCCCTGCGCGTGCCGCTCATCTTTGCTCCACCCGCCCAGCGCCGCGGCTCAGACGGGAAGGTCATCGCGGAGCCCTCGGGCGCCGTGCAGGTAGACGTGGCGCAACTGCGCGCGCGAACGAGTGGTCGTCACGTGCAGGAGCACCCGAAGACACCTGGGCGTCCCTCCGGGAACCCCGATCTCGCTAGCACAGATCAAAGGCACCCCGCCGAACCCGATGTCGCGCGCGCCGGCCGCGGGGAACGCCGAGGTGATGTCGGGTGTGGCCGTGAAGATGATGCTCACGACATCGTCTTGCAGCAGGCCGTTGCGGTCCATGATCGTGGCCAGCAGCTCCTGGATGCGCTCCGCGATCGCTTCTGGGGTGTCGGCATCGACCGTGGTCGCGCCGCGCAGCGCCCGCAGTGTGGAGGCACCCGACATAGAGGGCGATGCTACCGGTCAAGGCTCGCCAGCGGCTCGCTCAACTGGGCCCCTGGCCGCCACCTCCAGGCTACGGACCTCCCACGGCTCGAGCTTGCGCCAGGCCCCGGGCGCGAGACCCGGGTCACAAATTGGTCCGAGCCTGGTCCGGACCAACCGGGTGACCGGGTGCCCGATCGCCTCGCACATCCGGCGGACCTGACGGTTTCGCCCCTCGTGGACGACGATCCGAAGAACCCCGACCGAGAGCACGCCGACCTTGCACGGCGCGCTGCTTCCGTCTTCGAGCTCGATGCCTTCACGCAGGGCGCGCAGGGCGCCGGGCCCCGGAGTGCTCTCGGTTTGGACCAGGTACTCCTTCTCGACCCCATGGGAGGGGTGAGCCACCCAAAAGGCGAGGTCCCCGTCGTTGGTCAGGAGCAGCAGTCCCTCGGTGTCGGCGTCGAGTCGTCCGACCGGGAAAACCCGGGGCTCTTGGGGCACGAGGTCGGTCGCCACCGGCCTGCCGTGCGTGTCCTTGGCTGTCGTTATCACCCCGCGTGGCTTGTTGACCAGGTAGTACACGAGACCCGGTGCGCTTGCGACCACCACGCCGTCCACCTCAACACGCTGGGTGGCGGGGTCGATCCTTTGGCCCAAGGCAGCCGGGGCGCCGTCGACGCGGACGCGACCCGAGGCGATCAGCTCCTCACAGGCACGGCGGCTTCCGAACCCCAGGCGTGCCAAGACCTTCTGCAGCCGGGTCCCTTGCGGGTCTTGACCGGGCGACGCTGGCTCAGTCACCCCTGGCCGCGCGCAGTGAGTCCTCGAGGTCGGCCACCGCCTCGAGAGGTGGGAAGAAGTCTTCGACCGCGGGCAGGTCGCCCAGAGAGTCGAGGCCGAGGCGTTCCAAGAACAGCTCGGTCGTCCCGAAGAGGACCGGTTGACCGGGACCCTCTGCGCGACCCTGCTCCTCGATGTAGCCGCGCTGGAGGAGCAACCGGACCACGCCATCGACGTTCACCCCCCGCAACGCGGAGATCTGCGAACGCGAGACAGGCTGACGGTAGGCGACTATCGCCAGGGTCTCGAGCGCGGCGGTCGACAGGCGCATGGAGACCTCACGGTTGGCGAAGCGCTCCACGAAGTGTGCCTGGCTCGCATGGGACTGCAGTCGGTAGCCGCCAGCGATCTTGACCAGGCAAAACCCCCGACCACTTTGTTCGTAGTCGTCCGCCAGGGACCTGGCCGCCACCTCAACACGCTCGGTGGGCTCTTCCAAGAGCTCGGCCAAGAGCCCGGGGGGGACGGGCTCCAACGCCACGGTCACCACCGCCTCGATCGCCTGGCGCAGCTCCTCGTCGGTCACCTCTAGCCCTCGTACTCCCCTATCGAAGAACCCCCGACCGCCAACAGCTCGCCGCCCTGCACCCACTCGATCTCGAGACGCCCGAAGGTGGTTCCCTGGCCCAGGTTGACCTTACCGAGCTTGCAAAGCTCCAAGACGGCCAAGAAGCGCACGATGACCTCGATGCGGCTGGCGAGGTGGCCCGTGAGCTCTGCAAAGGTGGCCTTCCCGCGGGATGGAAGCGACTGACAGAGCTCCTCGACTGCCTCGGCGACGGTCAGGGCGTCGACGGTGACGTGCGAGAGGTCCACACGCACCGAAGGCCGCGGCTCGATGGCGCGCCTGAAGGCCGCTGCGAGCTGGCCTGGGGTCACCCCGGCCAACAGATCCGGCGCTTGGACGACGAAGCCCTCGTCCAATCCGCAGGATCTCGGAACCGACAATGCAGAGCGCTCGGCCAGGGCGACGAACCTGTCGGCCGCGGCCGCGTACGCACGGCACTCGAGGAGCCGGGCGATGAGCAGGTCCCTCTCGTCGAGGCCCCAGAGCTCCTCGTCGGGGTCGACCTCGTCTGGGCCTGGCAGCAGGGTCTTGGACTTGAGCTCGATCAGGATGGCGGCCACCAGCGCGAACTCGCTCAAGCTGTCGAGGGCCATGTCCTCTGGCGCCCCGCGCATCGCGGCAACGAAGGCGTCGACGACCGGTGCGAGCGCAACGTCCAAGATGTCGACCTCATGGGTGTTGACCAGGTGGAGCAAAATGTCGATCGGCCCTTGGAAGACCGGCGTAGAGACGTTCACCCCCATGGAACGACCCTACCGAACGCGCCACACGATCACGCGCATCTCTGCGCCCCAGGCCCGGCCTTAACATGACACCCCATGACGACGGTCTTCTCGGGCTTCCAGCCCTCTGGCGATTTCCATCTGGGCAACTACCTGGGGGCCTTCAGGGGGTGGGTCGCGACCCAGGCCGAGAGGGATTGCTACTTCTGCGTGGTCGACCTCCACGCGCTGACCCTGCCGATCGATCCAGAAGAGCTCAACCGACGAAGCATCGAAGCCGCCGTCCTGCTTCTCGCCATCGGCCTCGACCCCGACGTTGTGACCATGTTCGTCCAGAGCCACGTCCCCGAGCACACCCGTCTCGCCTGGTTGCTCGAGTGCACTGCGAGCGTCGGAGAGCTGAGCCGGATGACCCAGTACAAGGAGAAGGGTGCGCAGCGCCCGTCGGTGAGCGCGGGGCTTCTCACCTACCCGGCGCTCATGGCCGCCGACATTCTCCTGTACCAGAGCGACGAGGTCCCGGTGGGAGACGACCAGCGCCAGCATCTCGAGCTCGCCCGCGACCTGGCCATGCGCTTCAACTCTCGCTATGGCGAGACCTTCACGGTCCCCAGCGCCAGCGTGCCGGGCCTGGGGGCCAGGGTCATGGACCTTCAGCGCCCCGAGTCCAAGATGTCCAAGTCGGCCGACTCCCCGATGGGGACCCTGGGCATCCTGGACTCGCCCGAGGAGATCGAGCGCAAGATCCGACGCGCCGTGACAGACACCTCTAGCGACGTGATCTACGACCCAGGATCTCGACCCGGCATCTCGAACCTGATCGAGCTGTTCGCCGCCGCGACCAACGAGCCCACCCAAGAGATCGCCTCGCGATACGGCTCCTACGGCGCGCTCAAGGGCGACCTGGCAGAGGTGATAGTCGAGCTCCTTGCCCCGATCCGGCTCAAGGCTCACGAGCTGAGCGAGCACGTCGACGAGGTGGCTCGTGTCGTGGCCGAGGGCGCCGAAAGAGCCCGTTCGGTTGCGGCAAAGACCTACCGAGAGGCCGCGGAAGCCGTCGGCCTGTGGCCCTCGGGCTGACGATCCCCGGGTCTGTGGGAGAGTTGAGCACCGTGGAACTCCACGAGCAGCGCTGGGGGGCCGGAGCGGGACGCTCCCCTCTTCTCGGTGTGGGTCGTGTCAGAGCAAATCGGCATCTTGATGCCGGGCGGTAGGGGTCGGGTTCGCGAGCCAGTCGGGGCGTGCCGACCGTCTGGGGAAGGCTCCGATGGCGATCAAAGGCGACCTCCTCGAACCCCGCCATGGAGAACCACTCTCTGATTTGTCCCGATGGCGCGTTCAGATCACCACGGCCGCGCGCGCGGCCAGGCTGGGTAGCAAAGACATCGTGGTGCCAATCTCGTGGTCGGTGAATGTTCTCAAAGATCCCGCAGGCCAAGATCAGCGCTGCGGGTACCGGCGAGAGTCGAGGCGTCAGAGGCGTCGGCGTGGACCACCTCGATCTGACCCAGCCCGCTGTGCCCAGCCGACCCAGCTGCGTGCCGCGCGATCTTGGGGTCCAGCTCGACTGGACGAGCACTCGGATCTGCTCGACGCCGATGTCCCTGCACCGCCCCGATGAGGTGACTGCCCTCACCAGCACACAGGCTGATGGCTCGGATCGGCCGGGTCAGGTGCTCCATCGCCGCACGGACGGCTTGGCGGACGAGCCCCGGGCGCCAGGACAAGGCGCTGTTCGGGTCGTCGTAGGCATCGTGCCAGGCCACCCAGCCCTTCTCTTGCTTGGAGGAGATGAGGGTCTCCTGCCCGAGCCGCGCTGCATCGGTTGACCTAGGGCGCTCAGGTGACTCCCAGGACGGACAACCACCAGTTCTCGGTTCCGTTCGACAGCCGGCCGATCGCTGACGTGTCGCCGATCCGCACGATTGAGGCGATCACCACGCCCGCGATCACCAAGGGAAGGGTGAAGCGTCGGAACTGAAGGTAGGCGGGCCACCACGAGCTCGGTAGCAGCCGTTCCAGCAGCACAGAGCCATCGAGGGGCGGCAGGGGTATGAGGTTGAAGACCGTGAGCCACACGTTCACCAGGCCCAGGTAGAACAGGATCAGGGCCCAGAGGGCAGGCTTGGGCGGGGTCTCGATGGCGGACACCCCTCCGAGCACGTGGAAGGCGACCGCGGAAATCACGACCAGGACCACGTTGGTGGCCGGGCCCGCCAGCGAGACCAGGACGCCATGGTTCCTCGGGCTGCGCAGACGGCCGACGTCGACCGGGACCGGCTTCGCCCAACCGAAGAAGCCGAAGCCGCCCCAGATGAGTATGAGCGGGAGGATGATCGTCCCCACGAGGTCCACGTGGGCGAGGGGGTTGAGGGTCAGGCGCCCGGCGCGCTTGGCCGTGTCGTCCCCGAAGACCAGAGCCACGCAACCATGCGCGATCTCATGGAGGATTATCGAGGGAACGAGCACGCAGAAAAGGACGACGTCGTCCCTGCTGATCTTGAGCGAGCCCACGAAGAGGATCGCAAAGCCGAGAGCTATGGCGAACCAGATCCATCGGCGCAGAGAGGCCGGGGCAGGCCGCCTCGGTGGTAGGTCTCGTCTGGGGGTCCCCCCCGGCGTCGCCCCCGGCGGGTAGTAGTACGCGCCCCCCCGGCCGTGGGGAGGGCCCGAGGGGCCGTCGGTCACGGGGCTAGGAGCGCGACGCGCAGGTTATGCAGAGCTTGGCCGCGGGTTTGGCCTCGAGGCGCGCCGGAGTGATCGGCTGCCCGCATCGCGCGCAGTTGCCATAGGTCCCCTTGGCCACCCGGTCGAGCGCAGCTTCGACATCTGAGAGCTGCTCCTTGAGCTCCTGGGCGAGCGCCTCGGCCTCGCCGCGTTCGGCCGTGACCTGGCTCGTGTCGGCAAAGTTGGAGTCGTAGTTGAGCCCACCGCCCTCGCCGTGGCCGAGCTCGCCCAGCTGACGGGCCAGCCGCGAGCGCTCGCCTTCGAGCACGTCGCGGTAGCCGGCGAGCTCGGGTCCCGACGTTGAGGCCTCGTTAGCCATGGAACAGAGCCTAGAGCCACGCTGGGTTGGGCGGCTCGCGCAGAGCCGACGTGGCCCCGGGATCGGGCCGCCCAGGTCCTGATCAGCGCTCGAAAGCGATCTCCCCGTCGACGACGGTCATCTTTACCTCAAGGCCGGGGACCTCCTCGGCCGGCGTCTTGGTGAGATCGCCGGAGAGCACGCACAGGTCTGCGACCTTGCCAACCTCGAGGGAGCCCTTCCAACGCTCCGCGTGGTCCTGCCACGCTCCGTTGATGGTGTAGCCCCTGACTGCCTCCTCGAGGCTGATGCAGCGCTGCTTTTGTTCCGGGCTGCCAGCGGGCGCCGCGCGCGTCAGACAAGCCGCAATGGCGATCCGCCAGTCGTGGGTCACGATCGGGCCGTCTGAGCTGAGGCACAGCGTCGCTCCGGCGTCGACGGCACGTCTCAACATGAGGTCCTGGTCAGACGGCGGCGCGGTGGGGTCGCGTCGGGCGGCGCCTATCGCGTGGATCGCGGGCTGAGTGTTGATGCCCGTCTTGGTCCGACCCATGAGCTCCAAGGTCTCGACCGGGGTCAGGTCCCCGTGGATCACGTAGTGGCGCAGATCGTCGCGCCCATCACGATCGATCGCATCTGCGAACGCGCGCACCGTCTCGGATATCGCGCGGTCTCCCGTCGCGTGCACGCCGACCTGCAGGCCGGCGCTGTGGGCATGAAAGATCATCTCCCGGAAAGACGCCAGCCTCTCGTCGTCGTCGTCGCCCTCGACGACAAGGTGGCCGCAATCGCCGCCGCCATATGGCTTGGACATCCACGACCCGTGGTTCAACGGGATTATGTCGGCGAACAGCTTCAGCCCCGCGACCTGCCAGCGGGTGGGTCCCGAAAAGAGCGGTGGCTCGACGGTGTCGATCCCCTCGCAGACCGTCTTCAAATTGCTAGGGCCGTCGAGCTGGCCGAAGAGGCTCAGCGCCGTGACGCGCAAGGGGATCTCGCCTTGATGCGCGAGCTCTTTGTAGACGCGCATCACGGCATCGTCGCAGGATCCCCCGTGTTGGCCCTTGGCGCCGGGGCCCAAGCCCGGCTCCGTGTAGCTCGTGATCCCGACCGAGAGG
>JBOGFX010000072.1:0-4602 GCA_050743805.1 Acidimicrobiales bacterium | reverse complement strand
CCGCGGCGATTACCTGGGCAAGACGGTCCAGGTCATCCCCCATGTGACCGACGAGATCAAAGACAGAGTGCGTCGCTTGGCCCACGACGACATCGACGTGGCCATCGTCGAGATCGGGGGGACCGTCGGGGACATCGAGATCGTGCCGTTCCTGGAGGCGATCCGTCAACTGCGTTCGGACCTCGGCCGTCGCAACGTGTGTTACTTGCATCTCACCCTCGTGCCTTACCTGGCCCCCTCCGGCGAGCAGAAGACCAAGCCGACCCAGCACTCGGTGACTGAGCTGCGCAGCCGCGGCGTCCAACCCGACGCGATCGTCTGCCGCAGCGACCAGCCGATCTCGGCCGCGCTCAAGCGAAAGGTCTCCCTGCTGTGCGATGTGCCGGTCGAGGGTGTCATCTCGGCCGTTGACGCAGGCAACATCTACGAGATCCCCCTGGTGCTTCACGAAGAGGGCCTTGACGACTACGTGTGCGAGACCCTGGGCATCGATCCCGATCTCCACAAGATCGAGCTCGGCGAATGGGAGTCGATCGTCACCCGATCCTCGGGCGCGGATCGCAAGGTGGAGATCGGCATCATCGGCAAGTACGTGAACCTGCCCGACGCCTACCTGTCGGTGGTCGAGTCACTTCGTCACGCCGGCTTCCACCACGGCGTCGCAGTGCGGCTGGAGTGGATCGATGCCGAGCAGGTCCCAGGGATGATCGGGACCGACCACCTTCGCAACCTCGACGCCATGGTGATCCCCGGGGGCTTCGGCGAGCGCGGCGTCGAAGGGATGATCTTGGCCGCCCGCTTCTCGAGGGAGGCCAAGATCCCGTGTTTGGGCCTGTGCCTCGGCCTGCAGGTGATGGTGATCGAGGTCGCACGGGACCTCGCCGGCCTCAGGGAAGCGAACTCGCTCGAATTCGACTCGACCACGCCTCATCCGGTCATCGCCTTGATGGACGAGCAGAACAGCGTGGTGGACCTCGGGGGCACCATGCGCCTGGGCTCGTACCCAGCCATGCTCACGCCTCTGAGCCAGGTTGCGCAGCTCTACGGCACCGAGGTCGTCTCCGAACGCCACCGTCACCGCCACGAGGTGAACTCCCGCTACAGGTCCCGCCTCGAATCGACGGGTCTGGTCTGCTCGGGCAACTCGCCGGACGGCCAGCTGGTCGAGTTCATCGAGCTGCCAAGCCACCCGTTCTGGATCGGCACTCAGGCGCACCCCGAGTTCAAGAGCCGCCCGGAGCGTCCGCACCCTCTCTTCCGCGAGCTCGTCCAAGCCGCGATGGAGCGAGCCGAGGGGCGCGAGCCACACCTGCTCGAACTAGAGGCGCGCTGAGCGGGTCCGGGTGAGCGGGCACCACGAGACGGCCGGCTTTCGAGGGACCGGATCGACGATCGTCTGGAGCGGGCGTCGCCTCAGGGTCGAGAGGCGCTCCTTCAAGAGCCCCCAAGGCGAGGCCTTCGACAGAGAGGTCGTGGTCCATCCCGGCGCCGTCGGCGTCATCGCCGTTGACGAGCAGGGGATGGTCACCTTGGTCCGCCAGTTCCGAGGGCCCATGGGCGAGGTCGTCCTCGAGATGCCTGCGGGCACCTGTGACGTTCAAGGTGAGGAGCTCGAGGCGACCGCAAAGCGCGAGCTGGCCGAGGAGGCGGGACTAGAGGCGGCGGCCATGGAACGCCTGGCCACCCTTCCGGTGTCCCCGGGGGTGAGCAACCAGACCACGACGGTGTTCTTGGCCACCGGGCTCCAGAGTTGTGAGACCGGTCGCGAGGGTCCCGAGGAACGCGCCATGTCAACGGTCAAGGTCCCACTCGACCAGGTGGTCTCGCTCGTCTCGACGGAGTTGATAGACGCGCCAACCCTGGCGGGCGTATCGCTGGCCATAGACGCTCTCTCGCGCCGACGCTGAGATCGCAGATGCCTGGCTCTGAGGCCGTCGAGGAGTTCCTGTCGTGGTTGACCGTCGAACGTGGGCGCGCGCCGCTCACGTTGGGCGCGTACAGACGCGACCTGAGCGCATACGAGGAGACCCTTGCCGCCAATGGCAAAGACGTGCTGAGCGCCACCTCCGCAGACATCACCGGCCACCTGGGCGCCCTACGCGCGAGCGCGCACGGCCCGGCTTCGGTCGCGCGGGCCCTCTCGGTGGTCCGCGGCCTCCACCGTTTTATGGTCGACGAGGCGAGGCGGGTCGATGACCCCACGACTGACATGAGGTCCCCGAAGCTCCCCGGACGTCTGCCCAAGTCCCTCTCGGAGGCAGAGGTAGCCGCCATGCTGGAGACCGTCACCTCGTTGGAGCCGCGCACAAGGCGAGATCGCGCCCTGATCGAGCTGCTCTACGGCACCGGAGCGCGGATCAGCGAAGCGGTCGGTCTGGACTTGGGGGATCTGGCAGGGGACGACGGCCTGGTGCGCCTGTATGGCAAGGGCTCCAAGGAGCGCATCGTCCCGGTGGGCAAGCTGTGCCAAGAGGCGCTCCGCGACTGGCTCGGTGAGGCCGGCCGCGGCCAGATGACACCGGCGCGTTGGCGCCGACGCGACGATTCTGCCGCGGTGTTCTTGAACCTCCGTGGCGGCCGGCTGTCCAGGCAGGGCGCCTTCGGCGCGGTCTCTGCCAGGGCCGCTGAGGCCGGGATCGAGCGATCGATCAGCCCCCATGCGCTCAGGCACTCGTGCGCCACCCACATGCTCGCCCACGGGGCCGACATAAGGGTTGTTCAGGAGCTTCTCGGGCACGCCTCGATCGGGACCACCCAGCTCTACACCAAGGTCACCACCGAGCACCTGCGCGCCGTCTACGAGGCGGCCCACCCGCGGGCGCTGGGCCCAGGCGCTCATTTCCCATGACGCGCTATCGGTCCCCGTGGGAACCCCGAGGTCGCCCCGCCCTGCGCCCCGGGCGGCAGCGTGCGCCGACGAGGCACCACCGAGCACGGCGCAGAGGAGCCGAGCGCCCCTCGCACGGGGGACCTCGCCGTATCCCAAGGCGCCGGGCCACAGCGGTGATGGCCGTCGTGCTGGCGGGCGCGCTGATGTGGATCGGGATCTCGGGCGGCCTGGCTCTTTCGAACCCCGCGATGGGGACCTCCCTCGCCTCGCGCGCCGCAGAGTGGGCGCGCCAGAACGGGGGGGCGAGCGTCGTGAACTGGGCCGAGAACCTTTATTACAGCCACCATGCGCCCCGTGAGGGCGGCACCCCGCCCAAAGGTGCAATACGCAATGTGGCCCTGCCGGCCGAACCAGCCATCCCCGATGCCCCCCCGCACCTCGAGGCCCCGGCCCCCATGACCCCTTTGGCCTCCCCGCCCATCCCCGGCGAGGGTGACTGGACCCCTGTCGGCCGAGGCGTAGGGGGCATCCCTGCGGTCTACGAGACCACCCTGCGGCCCGACGCGCTCCACACGAGCTACGTGGTCGGGGTCGCCTGGATGGACACCAAGCTTCTGTCTGCGACCTTGTACTCGGGCAGCCAGATCCCCGGTGGAGGTCCGTACACGCACACGGCCCCCATCTCACAGAGCGCGGCGACGAACCTGGTCGTGGCCTTCAACGCGGGCTTCCTCATGGCGGCCTCGCAGGGCGGCTACTACACCGACGCCAAGATGGTGGCGCCCTTGCGCGACGGGGCGGCCTCCTTCGTCGTCTATCGCGACGGAAGCTGCACCGTGGGGGAATGGGGCCGCGACGTCTCGATGAGCCCCCAGGTCGTCTCGGTCCGGCAAAACCTCGATCTGATCGTCGACGGGGGACAGCCTGTTCCGGGGTTGAACGCCCAGGACACCACCAGATGGGGGGCGACGCTTGGCAACGCGGTCTTCGTGTGGCGCTCGGGTCTCGGGGTAACCGCCGACGGTGCCCTCGTCTACGTCGGGGGACCAGGGCTCAACATCGTCGATCTCGCTCAGATCCTTGCGCGAGCGGGGGCGGTGCGAGCGATGGAGCTGGACATCAACACCGACTGGGTCAACTTCAGCGCCTACGCGGCGCTCCCCGGGGAACAAGCGTCCCCCTCGAACGGGACCGAGCTCTTGGCGGCCATGCCAGGGACCCCAGGCCGGTACTTCGAGTCGTGGTGGGGGAGGGACTTCATCACGATGTCGGCATCCCCCAACGCCTTGTCGAGCCTGAGCTATGGGGAGGCGCCCCCACTGCCTCTGCCCTGAGCAGACCCGCGACTCGCATCGCGGCCCCAAGATGTGCTCGGATGGGGCACCGTCGGAGAAGCGCTGCGCCGACGACGAGCGCCCAGAGCCCGGGACGCCTAGGACCTGGAGGGATCAGTGAGCGACGCTTCGAACGCGGCGACCAACGAGGCCGATCTCGTGTTCGTGGGAGGCACGGTCATCACGGTCGACCCGCAGTTCTCGCTTGCCGAGGCGCTGGCAGTGAGCGGGGGCCGCATCGCAGCCGTCGGCAGCCGGACACAGGTCGAGTCCTTGGCGGGCCCACAGACCCGGGTGGTCGACCTCTTGGGTGGCAGCGTGCTTCCGGGCATCAACGACTCGCACCTGCACGGGGCGATGCTCGGCGCCTACTGGCCCAATCGCTGGATGGACTCGATGACCCAGGGCAAGCCTTTTCCCACTCCCAAGGACCTCGAC
>JBOGFX010000071.1:0-3618 GCA_050743805.1 Acidimicrobiales bacterium | reverse complement strand
CGGCGCGCGCGTTGAAGGTCGAGTAGGACAGCTTCTCATCCTTGGCCCAATGCGGCAGCAATCCCCAGCGCATCATGCGCGGAACGCGCTTGCCGTCCTCGGAGCGGATCGCGACCAACAGGGCTTCCCCACTCCGGCGGCAGCGCAGCACATACACGTTGTTGTCGATCGGTCCGACCACCATGCGGTGCAGCTCACAGGAGGCGTCTTCCCAGATTCGGACGAGCTCGGGCACCACCCCACAATCCCACAGCTTTGAGCGCCGCGAAACCCCTTTCCACGGCTTGATGGCCAGACCCCCTCGGGGCGTTCAGCTCTTGGATACGAGCGTCAAAGCTCTGCGGCCGGAGATCCTATTGCCAGATACGCTGGAAGAATGCTCCATCTGGCCCAGGAGAACAAGGCTGACGAGCTGCTCAGTGCAAACCCCCTCGCCTTGGTCATCGGTCTGGTGCTTGATCAGCAGGTGCCCATCGAATGGGCATTTCGCGCCCCGCTAGAGCTGCACAACCGGCTGGGAGACGACCTCGACGCCTGCCGGCTGGCAGCCCTTGGCCCCGACAAGCTCGTCGAGCTTTTCGTGCAAAAACCGGCGCTGCATCGCTATCCAGCGGTCATGGCTCGTCGGGTCCACGCGCTGTGCTCCAAGATCGCCGCAGAGCTCGACGGCGACCCCTCCGAGATATGGAAGGAGGCTTCCAGCGGCCCAGAGCTGCTCACCGCGCTGAAGCGACTTCCTGGTTTCGGGGAGCAGAAAGCACGGATCTTCGTTGCGCTCTTGGGAAAGCAGCTCGGTGTTCGCCCCCTCGGATGGGAGAAAGCGTGCGAACCCTATGGGCAAGCCGGGTCCTTGCGCTCTGTGGCCGACATCGTCGATGCGGCGAGCCTGGTCAAGGTTCGCGAGCACAAGAGGGCCATGAAGGCAGCCGCCCACGGGGCCCGGTGAGCTCTGACCTTGGAGATCGCCGTCTTTACCTGTGCACGCCGGACAGGAGAGATCTCGACCGTTTCCTGCAAGCGGTGGTTCGGGGCGGAGTAGATGTGGTCCAGCTGCGCGACAAGGAGCTCTCGCCGCGAGACCTGCTCAGCAGGGCGCGCTTGGCCAGTCGGGTTTGCCACGACCACGGTGTCCCGTTCATCTTGAACGACCGCCCGGACCTGGCGCTCGAGGTGGGTGCCGACGGAGTGCATCTCGGTCAGGACGATGCTCCGTGGTCTTTGGCCCGCAGCATCCTCGGAGCGGGCGCAATCGTCGGTGGGTCGACCCACTCCGTCGAGGACCTGGACAGGACCCTCGGTGAGCCGGTCGACTACATCTCGGCGGGCCCGGTGGTCCCGACCCCCACCAAGCCCGGACGTCGACCTACCGGTAGCGCGTATGTCACACTCGCTGTCGAGCGCGCGGACGTGCCGGTTTTTGTCACAGGCGGCGTAGACCCAGCTGGCGTCGAATCCCTGGTCGAGGCTGGGGCGGCACACTTCGTCGTCGTGCGCTACCTGACCGGCTCCTCAGACCCGGAGGCCTCCGCGCGGGCACTGCGCACAGCGATCGCCTCCGCACTCTCCAAGCGAGCCGATCGCCGCTGACGAGGGTCCCGTTTGCGAACTGCTCGGTTGGCTCAATAGGCCCCGAAGGGCTCGGCTGACTCGGGGTCGATGTCGAAGTGGACGATGGCCTTCTTCACCTCTTCGGCGCTCGCCTTTCCGCCGCGAGCCAGTGCCGAGAGGACCGCGACGACAACGTGGCCCGTATCGACCTCGAAGTGACGCCGCAGTGCGGGCCGAGCATCGGAGCGTCCGAAGCCGTCGGTGCCCAGAGAGACGAAGGGGCGTTCCACCCAGCGGGCTATCTGGTCGGGGACCGCACGCATGTAGTCGGTGACGGCTATGACCGGCTCGTCGCTCTTGCCGAGCGCCTCTGTGACGAATGGCTTCCCGGGATCGACATCGGGGTGGAGGCGTCCTTGGCGCTCCAGGCTTATGGCTTCGGACCGCAGGCTTGCAAATGAGGTGGCGGACCAGGTGTCGCAATCGACCCCCCAGGTCTCCGCGAGGAGAGCCCTCGCTTCGCTGGCAGCGTTCCACATCGGCCCGGAGAAACAAATTGTCGCCTTGCGCTCGAAGTTCTCGGTGCGCGGTTCGAAGAGGTAGATGCCGCGAAGTATCCCTTCCTTCACGACCTCGCCTTCGGCATGCTCGGGCATCGGAGGCATCGGGTAATTCTCGTTGTAAAGGGTGATGTAGAAGAAGCGGTCCTCGGGCGTGGGGCCGAGAGTCTTTGCGATCGCCTCTTGGACCACGACCGCAAGCTCGTAGGCAAAGGCAGGGTCGTAGATCCGTGCAGCAGGGTTGCTGGTCGCTAGCAGAGGGGAGTGACCGTCGTCGTGCTGGAGCCCTTCACCGTGAAGGGTGGTCCGCCCCGCTGTGCACCCGGCGAGGATGCCGCGTCCGCGGAGGTCGCCCAGCGCCCAGATCAGATCGCCTACACGCTGGAACCCGAACATCGAGTAGAAGAGAAAGACCGGGAACATCGGCTTGCCCCAGGTGGCGTACGCGGTCGCGAGCGCAGAGAAGCTTGCCATGGCCCCGGCCTCGGTGATGCCCTCTTGGAGCAGCTGGCCGGACTCGCTCTCGGCGTAATGAAGTGGGAGATCCGCGTCAACGGGCGTGTAGAGCTGGCCGCCCGGGGCGTAGATCTTGCGTTCTGCGATGATCGACTCCAGGCCGAAGGTCCTCGCCTCGTCCGAGACGATGGGTACCACCAGCTCTCCGATGTTGGGGTCCCGGACAAGGTTCCTCAGAAGGCGTGCGAAGGCCATGGTGGTCGAGACCGCCTGGCCGCCGGACCCCCCCAGCAAGTCCTTGTAGACCTTGTCGTCGGCGACCACCGGTGGGACCGGGCGCACCGAGCGGACGGGCAGGGGCCCGTTCAGCGCCTGCCGGCGGGCCATCAGGTACTGGTGCGGCTCGGAGCCTTCGGGCGGGCGGTAGTAGGGGGGAAGGTGCTCCTCCAGCATCGCGTCGGGTATCTCGTCACCCAGGTACAGGCGGTCCCGCAGGGCCACAAGCTGGGCCTTGGTCATCTTCTTGATCTGGTGGGTCGCGTTGCGCGCCTCGATCTCGGGACCGAGCGTCCAGCCCTTGATGGTCTTGGCGAGGATCGCGGTGGGGGCTCCCCGCTGTTCGGTGGCGAGCTTGTAGGCGGCATAAAGCTTTCGGTAGTCGTGGCCCCCCCGGGGCAAGGTGCGAAGCTCGTCGTCGCTCAGGTGCTCCACCAAGCGGCGCAATCTCGGATCAGGGCCGAAGAAGTTCTCTCTTATGTAGGCACCTGACTCGGTCGCGTACTTCTGGAACTCTCCGTCCAGCGTGGTGTTCATCCGATCGAGCAGGACACCGTCGACGTCTCTGGCCACGAGCTCGTCCCAGCGCGAACCCCAGATGACCTTGATCACGTTCCATCCGGCACCTCTGAAGAGGGCCTCGAGCTCCTGGATGATCTTGCCGTTGCCCCGTACCGGGCCGTCCAAGCGCTGGAGGTTGCAGTTGACCACGAAAATGAGGTGGTCGAGATGTTCCCGACCGGCCACACCCAGAGCCCCGATCGACTCGGGCTCGTCC
>JBOGFX010000070.1:0-9066 GCA_050743805.1 Acidimicrobiales bacterium | reverse complement strand
CGGAGAGGACCGGCGCAGCACGCGCGGGTCGTGGTCAAGAGCGAAGGAGCCAAGAGCGCCCTTGGAGGAACGGTCCTAGGCTCGATCCGTGGCGTGCGCTCGACGCATGCGAACCCCCAGCCCCTGGGCCCGGCGCGACCGGGTCAAGACTGTCGGGCGCGGGCCTTGGCCCCCCGTTGCCCTCGACCGCGCCTGGGGCGCTCCCCGTCACGAGCGTGGCGGCGGCGCGCGCAGCTCTGGTGGCGGCGGAGGACTCGCCAGATGGTGCTCGCGTGCGGTGCCCACCGCGGCGCTCCTCGCCGCTGTGCTGCCCGCCGTCATCACCACGTCGGCCGCTGCGGCGAGCAAGCACCCGGGAGCGCCCAAGGCCACGGCGTCCGCGGGCTGCCAGGCCCACAGCACGCCGAGCCCGGGGGTGACCACACGCCAGCTCATGTCCGACGGCCTGGAACGCACCTACGAGCTCGACATCCCTTACAACTACACGGGGAAGAAGCCGTTCGCCATCGTGCTCGCCCTGCATCCGCTCAGCATCACCTACCAGTACATGCCATCAGTGGTGCGCTTCGATGTGAACACGGCTACCTACGACTTCATCGGTGTGGCTCCCTCGGGGCTCCTCTCCGCCGGGGCCCCCTATTGGTACGCCGCCCCGACCGCGCAGAACTACGACGTCGACTTCATATCCAACCTCGTCGCCCACCTGGAGGCGACCATGTGCGTGAACACAAAAGAGGTCTTCTCGACGGGGATCTCCAACGGAGCACAGATGTCATCGCTGCTCGGCTGCAGGCTCGCCGGCACCATAACGGCGATCTCGCCCGTCGAAGGCGAGGAGTACCTGACCCCCTGTACCGGCAAGCCCGAGCCCATACTCGCCTTTCACGGCACGGCAGACCCGATCCTCCCCTACGACGGCGGCGGCCTGAACGCGACCAAGATCGCCGACCTCTATTACTGGCACGGCGACCCGCCCCCCGGGATGCCGGCGCCCATGGGCATCGACGAGTCGATGCAGGACTGGGCCGTCCACAACGGCTGCCGCCCCCACGCGACCACCGTCCGCATCTCTTCACAGGTCCAGAAGAGAACCTGGGCTGGCTGCAAGGCCGCAACCGTCCTATACATAGTAGATGGCGGCGGCCACGGATGGCCGGGGCAACCGGTCCGGGCCATGGAGAAGACGTTCGGCCCGGAAACGACCCAGATCGATGCCACCAATCTCATGATGACCTTCTTCTTCTCCCACCAAAGGAAGGGTGCCGACAGACCGAGGTCGGCCGCGTGAGGGGACCCAAGGTCGCCGCGGCCGCGGCTCTTGTGATGGTGGCGGTGGTCGCCGGCTCCATCGGGGCAGGGGCGGCGAAGAGTTCCCCGAACACCGTGGTGGTCGGGGAGCCCAACACCGTCTGGCTCTGCCGTCCGGGTCAGGCCAACGACCCGTGCACCGGAAATCTCACCACGACCGTGATGCGAGCCAACGGCACGACCTCCATCGTGCGCGCGAGGTCCGCCAAACGCGCCCCGATCGACTGCTTCTACGTCTACCCCACCGCGTCGACACAGAGCACCCCGAACGCTGCGCTCATCCCCGACCCCGGCGTGGTCGCTGCAGCGCAGCTTCAGGCACAACGCTTCTCGGCGGTCTGCAAGATGTACGTGCCGCTCTACAGGCAGCTGACCTTGAGCGGGCTTTCCCAGACCGGCATCACAGGATCACAGCCGCCCCCGGGCACCCCAACCGCCAACTTCACCGAGCCCTACAGCGACGTGCAAGCCGCCTGGAACGACTACCTCTCCCACTACAACCACGGCCGCGGGGTCGTGATCATCGGGCACTCCCAGGGATCCTTCCTCCTCATCCAGCTCATCAGTCAGGAGATCGAATACGACCCCTCGGTTCGAAAGAGGATCGTGTCGGTCATCGTCCCGGGAGGGAACCTCCAGACGGGCAGCTTCTCGAAACTCCCACCCTGCCGCTCCAACAAACAGATCCACTGCGCGGTCGCCTACTCGAGCTACCCCTCGATGCCTCCGGCCGGCTCGATCTTCGGTTACCCGAACGGGCCCACCTCGAGCGGAGCGGCGTCCGGCTCGGTCATATGCACCAATCCGGCCGCGCTCCCAGGGGGCAGCGCCGACCTCGCGACCTACTTCCCCACAGATCAGAACCTGCTCTCGGGCGGCACCAACCAGCCCAATGTCACAACCCCCTGGGTGGAGTACCCGGACTTGTTCCAAGGCACCTGCACCCAGGCTGGCGGCGCGACATGGCTCCAGGTCTCAGACATCCGAGGCTCCAACGACACCCGCCCGCATCTCACCGAGGCACTGGGCCCGGGCTGGGGCTACCACCTCGACGACATAAACCTGGCCCTGGGCAACCTGGTCCGCATGGTCTGCGTGCAATCGGGCACATACCTCCACAAGGCAATGTCGTGCCCGAAGCCATGAGGGCGCTCGCCTTCTAGATCCCAGCTGCGCCCGTTCTATCGCCAGTCGTCCACCGAGGCCGAGGCGAGATGGCGCGCGGAGATCAGCTTCGCGTGTCCCTTCGTCCCGCCGCCCAGGACCACCACGTTTATCTGCTCGGGCAGGTACATCTGGACCAGCTCATCGGGAGCGCGGGTCTTGCCGTCGGGACCGGAGGGGAGCTGACGCCAGTGGCGCCCGGCAGGCATGAGCGAGCTGGTGGCCACCCAGTCCACCAGCCTCGCCTTGTCGAAGCCGGCCTCTTGGAAGTCGTTGGCAACCACGGGATCGAGCACCGCCAGCGGCGGCATCCCCGGGTCCACGGCCTGGATCGCGATCTGGTCGATCTCCTCCCAGCCGCTCCTGCGCGGTCCCCAGAAGCTGATGGTCCCCCAACCCCCGATGAACAGGTTCACCATGCTCTGATCGGGCGATGCGCCCCCGCTCACGTGCAGAGGCTCCCAAGGAGACGCCTCCTCGTTCTCGGGGTAGACGGCCGAGTAGTTGTAGGGGTTGCCCAACGTGCCCATGTAGGTGTCCCCGGGCTCCGAACCACCACCCAGGTTCTGGGAACAAAGCGCGAACGCCCGCCCGATCGTCGTGTTCGCGTGGTTGAAAGGCCCCATTGCGCCGATTCCGGGGTTCATCCCGATCTGCGTGCGGATGGGGCCGTTGACGATTCCGATGGTGGCCATGGAGGTGAGGCTGCTCATCCGGGCGCTCTCGCCGGTCGACATGAGCGCCAGGATCACCGGCAGGTACTCGGGCCTGGCCCCGGCCATCACCGCGTTGACACCAACCTGCTCGACGTTGAACTCCCAGGGGACCCTCGACCAGGCGGGAGCCACGCGCGCCACGATCTGGTCTGGCGAGTGCGATGTGCCGCTGAGCATGGCCTCCACACGCTCGGGAGTGGGAAGGACGATCGGCAGGTGATCCGTCCAACCCCTCGCCTCGAACAGATTGAAAGCCGACTCGGCATCGCTGACGTCGACGAAGCGCTCATTGGGGATGAAGGCAGGCCCGCCGGAGCCCTCCTTCACCTCGACGGTGATGCCCTCGATCAGCTCTTCGAGGAAGGGACGGCCGAGCACGGGGTCAGAACCCCGGATGAAGCCGCGGTAGTCCTGCGCCGTACGGCCGTCGAGCTTGTCAGGAACGAAGATCTGGGGAAGTTCGGAGATCCCCCGTGCACGCGACGCAGATGCTGCGATCCGCTTGAACGTGGTCGCCTGGATCCCGACCGTGGGGATGCCCTCGGACTCCAGCTGCGCTGCCAACCCGACGACCGCCGGGGCGCACATGCTTCAGAGGCCTATGCCCACAACGGCCGCATCGGCCGACTCGACGATCTCCTCCTTCATCTCGAGCGTCGACTTGTCCCTACCGCTGGCAGAGACGATCCGCAGTTCGGTCCTGGGTAGAGCCTCGGCGAACTCGGCGCGCAGCTGGTCCATGAAGGTCGGGGTGTTGGCGAAGGGCACGATGACTGCGTAGACAACCTTGTCCTCGAGGCTCTTCAATCTCGGGGCGAATGTCCTGTTGACCACCGTCGGTGCAAAGCCACGGGGGTCGTAGACCTTTGAGACGCTCGTCATAGTCCTCTCCTCGACGCGTCATGCGACCCTGGGTTACGGGCGCCGACAGCGCAGTCGTTGGCATATCTCCTCGCCTCCGACGATACCGCCCGTCGGGATCGCTCGCCGAGCGAGAAGGCCTTGAAAGACGCTGGGGTGCTGCGGATCGAAGGGGTCATCGTCGATTAGCTCGGGGCCGGAACGGGAATGGGAGCAAGGAGCGACCAAGGCCCCCACGACGTCAAGACCCCCACGACAAGGAAGTACGCCATGCCCACGAGCACTGTTCATCTCGGTCCAGGACCGCACGGCGAGACACTCGAGACCGGCATCCCCCGCCCCGACCTTGTCGCGCTCAGCAAAGCCGAGAAAAGGCGCGTGCTCGGGCACATCTCCGACGAGCACTGGTGCTGCGGGTCTTGCGGGCACGGCGATTTCAACGTGGGACATGGGCTCTACCTTGGCTTCCTTTCCAGAACCGAGCCCCAAGACGCATACATGATCGCGCTCACGTGCTCCAACGAGGAATGTGGGGCTCCACACACGGGTCTCACGATGCGTGCCGGCGAGTTCCGCTGACATCCAAGGACCGGGCGCATACGCTGTCGCGGCCCCAACGTCATAGCCCGCCGAGGGTGCTGGTGCCGGGCGACCAATCCGCAGCGGCGTTTTGGGAAACGCCGAGGGCGTTCAGCGCTTGGTGTTGTGCGAAAGTCGGGCCGCTTTATGCAACGTGCTCCTGGTCACGGAAAAGGGCTCGAGGCGGCGAAGTCTTCTCCGTGCGACCAGTAGCAGAGGTCCGGCGAACAGCACGAGAGCGCCACCAATGATGGCGAAGGCAGCCCCGGTGGGGAGCACGAGCGCCAGAGCCCATGCCGCCGCGAAGACGAGCAAAACGGCGCCCAGGTAGAGGGCGAAGACCGTCACACCCAGTGCGCCGGCCACCCTGCCTGCCTGGCGAAGATCGGACAGCGCCTCGGCCTTGACGAGGTCGAGCTCTGCTCTAACCAACCCGCCCACGTCCGCGACGGTCTTGCTCGCGAGCCCCCCGAGCACCGTGGAACCGTCTCGGTCATCGAGGATCGGGCCGCCAACGTGGCGCGATGCTGGCCTTGAAGCGAGTTTGATCGGATCGTCCATCTCGACGTTCCACCTCCTGAGAGCGGCCGGCCCTGGTGCCGCGAACCTCCGCGGCCCGAGTCTCCTACCCCGCCCAGTTCTGCCTCATTCGAGCTCCAGTTCTGCGCCGTTCGAGCTGGAGCAACCCAAGCCGACGAGATCTCGGGGGTCGGCACAAGCAGTGCGCGCGCCCGGGCCAATGGCACCACGGCCGCCACGCCCTCTTTGCGCCACGGCCTCGTGTCAGGCGTGTGGACCCCGCGCCTGGCGCTCGCCCAGGTCGTAGGTGCGCTGGGTGTCCAGAGCCTCGACGAAACGGCGGTCGTGGCTGACCAGCAACAGGCTCCCCCGGTAACTGGCCAGCGCTTCTTCGAGCTGTTCGACCGCAGGCAGGTCAAGGTGGTTGGTCGGCTCGTCGAGCACGAGAAAGTTGACCTGGCGGGCCTGGAAGGTGGCCAACTCCCCACGAGCCCGCTCCCCGGGAGACAGTGACCCCGCGGGGCGGTCGACGTGGCTCGCACCGAGGCCGAATTTGGCCAGGAGCGAACGGGCCGCGGCTGCCTCGAGCGAGGTCCGTCCCGTGAAGATCGACAGCATGGAGGCCTGACCCGCGTAGGCGCTGCGACGCTGGTCCAGCTCTCCAACCACCACACTCGGGCCAAGCCAGCGCGTCCCGCTCGCAAGGGGCGTCCTGCCCAGAAGCGCTTCGATCAACGTCGTCTTCCCCGAGCCGTTCGGGCCCGCGAGGCAGATGCGCTCGCCATGTGAGATCTCCAGGTCGATCGGACCCAGGCGGTAGCCGCCGCGCTGGACGACGGCCGCGTCAAGGCGAACGACCACGGCGCCAGAGCGGGACGCCTCGGCGATGGAGAACCGAAGATCCCAACCTTCCCAAGGCTTCTCCACGGCTTGCAGTCGCGAGAGCGCCCGATCCGTTCTGCGGGCCCTGGATGCCAGCTGCTCGGTCCGGTTGAGCCGGAAGTCTCGCTGAGCCTTGTCGTGATCTCGCGGGCGCTTCCTCTCGCGACTAGCCCCGGTTGTGGCCCACTCTCGTTCCCGCCGCGCACGGTCGAGCAAGGTGCGCCGCTTGGACGCGTAATCGGCGTATGTCTCCCGCGCGTGCTGGCGAACAGTGGAACGCTCCTCCAAGTATGCCGACCACCCTCCCCGATAGAGCTTTGCGGTGTGGTCGTGTCCGTCGAGCTCGAGGACAGAGTCGATGGTGCTGTCGAGGAAGGCCCTGTCGTGCGAGACGATGATCATCCCGCCCGGCCTTCGTCTCACAAAGCCCTCCAGACGCGCCTGGCCCTCGAAGTCGAGGTCGTTGGTGGGCTCATCGAGCAAGGTGATGTCGAAGCTAGACAGCTCGATCGCAGCCAGGCCAACGCGCGCCGCCTGTCCACCAGACAGGGTGGTCATCTCCTGATCAGCTAGGGGTGGGGCGAGGCTGAGGTCGGCCATCACCGCGTCGATCCTTGCGTCGAGGTTGCCGGCGCCAAGACGCTGCCAACGTTCCAAGGCCACGGCGTAGGAATCTCCCGCGTGTTGGTCGTCTCGTGAAACGGCCTCGGCGGCCTGGCGCAGCTCTTGGTCTGCCAGAGCGACTCCGGTCAAGCGGTGAAAAAGAGCTCGGACGGTCTCCCCCGGTCGGCGCTCGGGCTCCTGGCCCAGGTACCCGACGGTGGACTCCGGCGGGGCCAACTCGACCGTCCCTGAGTCAAGGGGCACCCGACCGGCCAGCACACCAAGCAAGGTCGACTTGCCAACTCCGTTGGGCCCGACCACACCGAGCCGGCTCTTGGGTGCGACCGTCAGCGAGACGTCGCTTAGGACGCGCTTTCCCCCGCGCTCGCAGGAAATCCGGGACGCGACCAAGGTCGCAAGAACAGATACGTGCAACGAAACCTCCGAAGAAGACAGGCCGGTATCGGGGTCAGTTGCTCATCGCATGGAAACCGAGACTAACAGGCAGGCGACGGCCGGACGACCACGACAGAGGCCGATGGTTGGCATCCCTGTCTGCGCCGCGACAGTCGAGCCGTGCCTGCCAGCCGGCAGAACTTGGGAGCGAACCGAGCGATTCGGGGAATAGCTAACTAAGCCAGCCGCACGGGCCAAGCCCAAGGAGATCACGTGAACGTCATCGAGAAGAACGTCCGCAAGGTCGACGCCCTACAGCAGCGGCATCTCGTACCAGCGTTCATCTTCGGAGTGATCAAGAAATTCGGCGACGACAATGGTGGGAACTTGTGCGTTCAGCTCACCTACTCGATGTTCGTCACGGTCTTCCCATTGCTCTTGCTACTGATAACCATTCTCGGAATCGTCCTTGCAGGCGACGCCTCAGCCCAGGCGCGAGTGGCTCATTCAGCGTTCGGCCAATTCCCGGTCGTCGGCCAAGAGCTCGCCCACAACGTGCATGCGCTGAGACGAGATTCGTCCTTTGGCCTCGCTGTCGGCATCATCGGGATCCTCTTCGGCACCACCGGGTTGGCCCAGAGTGGGCTCTATTCGATGGAGCAGATATGGAACATCCCGGGTGCCATTCGTCCGAACTACATCAAGCGGATGGGAAGAAGTGCCCTGTTTCTGGCCGTCTTGGGAACGGGGTTGATCATCACCACGTTCTTGTCCGGTTTCGGCACCTTTGGTGGCCAGAGCTTCTGGTATGCCGTGGCGAGCGAAGCCGTGGCAGCGATCGTGAACGTCGCGCTCTATATGGCAGCGTTCCGCGTCCTAACCCCGAAGCAAGTTGCCACGAGATGCCTCGTTCCCGGTGCGATATTCGGGGGCATCGTCTGGACGATCCTCCAGGCCTTCGGTGGCTATGTGGTTGGGCACGACTTGAAGGGCGCCAGCGCCACTTACGGGATGTTCGGGCTCGTTCTCGGTCTGATCGCCTGGATCTACATCGGAGCAGAGGTCACCGTCTACTCGGCCGAGATGAACACGGTCCTTCAGCGACACCTTTGGCCCAGGGGAATGGTCCAGCCGCCGCTCACGAAGGCCGACCAGGTCTCGATCGCCCTTCAGGCAACCGAGAACCAAAGGCGTCCCGAGCAGCAGGTCGTCACCACGGTGAAGGGAAGACCCATGACCCAGGACGAGTTCCGCTCAAGCGGCTACGAGCTTGACGAGGAACCGATAGGGACGGTGCGCCGAGCGCCCGAGGACGGTGCGGATCAGCCGAACTAGGCCCCGAGCCGGCCACTCGCCCTTCAAGGCCTGCGCGGCGCCATCATCGGAATCCGCGAAGCGTGGGCGTGCCGGCAGCCGGATCGTGCCGCCGAGCTGCCGCATCGTGAGACCCGAGCCTGGCGTCCGACTGGAGTGACTATCGATCCGGTCGGTGAACCGTTCTCTCTGCGGTGTCTTTACAGGCATTTACATAGATTCTTGTAGAGCCTCTTTTACAGAGCTGTTTACAGCGTTGTTTACAGCGTTGTTTACAGAAGCTTTTACAGAGCCTCGTACCGCGCTCCTACAGATCTTTTCCAGAGACTCTTACAGAGATGGTTTGACTATTTATGCCCAGCTCCATTATCTAAGTGTGGTCGTAGCACTCATCGAATTCCCGGTCCAGGGAGGGAGCTTTCGGAAATGAAGGCAAAGACTAAAAACAATAAGCGCGAGAAGAGGGCGAGCGGAGGACGTTTCACGCCGCCTCAGCATCAGGGCTTCGGAGCGGGATCAGCTCGGAGCCGCTCACACCTATCCCGCCTGGCACTTCTGGGTATAAGCGGTGGTCTCGGGGTGGCAGGCGTGGCAGCCTTCGGGGCTGCACCCAGCTTCGCTGCAACGTGCCCATCGCAGACCCATGGCCCAAACAGCGCCAGCTGCTCCCTCAACGGCACCGGGTTAGGCCTCGCCGTAAGCGCTATCCACAACACCTCGATCC
>JBOGFX010000069.1:0-2327 GCA_050743805.1 Acidimicrobiales bacterium | reverse complement strand
GGCCAGGACAGAACAGAGCTCGGCTTGTGAGTAGGACCCGACCAAGCCGGAGCTCACCAGCGTCAACGGGTCGTTGGTTCCCAAGCTGAGCCCGTTGCCGACCGGCTCCTGGGTCACGTACAGACGTGGGCAGGGGCTGACATCGAGCACGGTGGCGCAGCGCGCTTGGAGCGCCCACACTGCCGGAAGCTGGTCCTCGCCGAGGTGTACCGCATTGCCCAGATAGAGCTGACGGACTCGTCGCTCGTAACCGTGCTCGCTCAAGAGCTTGATCACCCTGTCGAGCCCGGGGACCGTGTGGATGGCTGCGGTGGCGGCCCTATCGGCCGGGTGAGCGAAGCCCTGCGCAGAAATCTCGGGGAATCTGGCCGTGAGCTCGATGGTCATCCTGAACCCCCTTTGCAGGGCCATCTCTACACCGTCTGGTTCCGTTTCTCCAGGAGACTCCTCATGCCGGGGTTGAGCGGGTCGTCGATGAGCTTTGGGCGCGTACGAGCCTGCGCTACCGCCAGCATCTCCGCAGCTAACCCCGACGCTGAGCCCTCGACCAAGGGTCCCTCACCATCGCAGACCGAGTGGCTGAGCACTTCTTTCCCCGCTCCTGGCAATGGCGCTTTCAGGGCGGAGGACCACGTGCACGGGCCGTGGCCGCCCGTGGCAACACACCTCGCTGGTAACTCAGGGAACTCACCCACCGCTGGGCCGCCCATGGAGTTTGCTAGGTTCACGCCCGTCCTCGGGATCCATTCGCACACAAGAGGTGAAAGCGTGGTCGACAATCGACAGAAGATTTCCCACTGGTGGCGTCAGATCCTCGAACAAGATGGCGACCAGCCGCTGCGGGCCTCGTTGAATGCCGACCGAGAGGCCGACGTATGCATCGTCGGGGCTGGGTACACCGGCCTATGGACCGCGTACGAGCTGCTGCGTGGCGATCCTCAGCTCTCCGTCGTCCTGTTGGACGCCGAGGTCGCAGGCTACGGCGCCTCGGGACGCAACGGCGGTGCAGTCATCGCCCAGCTGAACGGGTCGCGGGAGTTCTGGACCAAGCGGGGGGGGCGCGAAGGTGCCATAGCGATGGAGCGTGCCGCCCAGCAAGCGGTGGTTTGCATCGGAGAGGCGGTACAGCGCGAGGGCATCGACTGCTCCTACAGCGCCAACGGGGTGCTGATGGCGGCCCGAAACGAGCTCGAGGCGAACCATTTCCGCCACACCGTCGAAGAGGACCGGCTCTGGGGCTTCGGGCCCGAGGACAGCCGCTACCTGTCCAAAGACGAGTTGGAAGAGCGCGTGCACGTCGACGGAGCGATCGGGGCGAGGTTCAGCCCCCACTGCGCCAGCATCCATCCTGGCCGCCTCGTGCGCGGGTTGGCACAGGCAGTGGAGCGTCTCGGCGCCGTCATCTACGAGCAGACCCGGGTGACCTCGATCTCACCTCACCTTGCGACCACTGGGGCGGGCGGGGTTACGGCCAAGTACGTACTGCGGGCCACCGAGGCCTACACAGAGACCATCCCGACCGAGAGTCGCCAGATCATCCCGGTGTACACATCGATGATCGTGACGGACCCCATCTCCGAGGCGATCTTGTCGGAGATCGGCTGGGCGGGACGGGAGGCCCTGCTCGCGGAGCATCCGTTCCTTCACCTCCAGCACACGGCCGACCACCGCATCACCATCGGAGGTGACGACAACCGGGTCCCATACCGCTACGGCTCGGCTCCCAGCCCCGACGGTCCTCCCCCGGAGCGCGTGAGCCGCACGTACCACAGGGAGCTGGTCAAGCTCTTCCCCCCGCTCGCCGACGTGACCATCGGCCAGGCCTGGCAGGGGGTGTTCGGCACCAATCGGATCTGGGCTCCGAGCGTCAGCCTGGACCAGACCACGGGATTGGGCGCGGCCGGGGGCTATGTGGGTGAAGGCGTGGCCATCTCCAATCTGGCTGGGCGCACCCTCGCCGACCTCGTTCTGGGCCGAGACAGCGAACTGACCAGGCTTCCCTGGGTGGGCCTGTCCGCGAGGCGCTGGGAACCCGAACCGCTCCGCTACCTGGGTGCGCAGCTCATCTGGAGCATGCGGACGCTGGGGGACGTGAGCGAGCGGCGCACCGGCAAGGCGTCTCCCCTGTTCCCGTTGGGCAACCGCCTCGCTGGCTTCACCGGACACCTTGGCTGAACAGATCTAAAGGTGAGCTATAGGTTTCGCCGCGGACCCGCCCAGGGAGGCCGGTGCCGGCCACGGCAGGTTCACTGACCTGTCGGAGAATCGTAACGTTTCTCTCAGAGATTCCCAGCATTCATTCTGACATGGTGGCCCTGCTGCAAAGC
>JBOGFX010000068.1:0-3342 GCA_050743805.1 Acidimicrobiales bacterium | reverse complement strand
GGCCGAGGTCCATACCGTGTGCGGGGTGCTCGTCGTGGATGCTCAGGCGGCCAACGGCGAGCTCCCGACCCCGGACTCTCAGTTCACCCATCTCCTGTCGTCCGCCTACACCTCGGCCTACGAGGCGGGAAACGACTGCTACTCGTCGGCAGCAGGGGACGCGGTGCTGACCGCGCGTGCCCGCAGCGAGATCGCGCAGTCCCTTGCCCAGCTCGCTCGGGCGCTGGAGCGCTTCGAGCAACTGGCCGCCAAGTCTCTGTCTACGACCACCACCACCCAGCCCGCCGTCGGGGGGTTGTTCGGGTGAGCCCGAGACCTCAGCCCCACGCCGATGACGATCCCGCCGACAGGCTTGCGCGCCGGGTGCTCTGGTCGTTGCCGACGGGGCTCTACGTGATCGGGAGCACGGGCGAGCACCAAGGCCGGCGCCGCTACAACCTGATGACGGCGAACCTGGTCGTCCAGGTCGCCACCCAGCCAAGGCTGATCGCCGTTGCGGTAGAGACCGACGCGCTGACCGCAGCGCTGATAGCGGCCGGCCGATGCTTCTCGGTATCGGTCGTGAGGCGCGAGGACCGCGCTCTCGTGCGCCACTTCGTGAAGCCGGCGAAACAGATCACCTTCGACGATGCGGGCGTTCCCCTCACCATGGCCGGCGAAGGCGTCAGCGTGGTCGGAACCGGTGCCCCGGTGCTCGGTCGCGCTCTTGGATGGATCGACTGTGAGCTGCACTCGCTCACCCCCCTCGGGAGCCACGTGCTCGCGATCGGCCGGGTGCGAGATGTCGGAGCCGACGGCCCCCGAACGGCTCAGCCGCTGCGGATGGAGGACACCAAGATGAGCTACGGCGGCTGATCAGTGGCCTTGGTCGGAGCGAAGGTCCAGGCTCAAGGTGAGGACACCGTCGTCGAGTGACGCCGAGCAGTCGGCGATCATCGCGAAGTCCATGAAGTCGAGCTGGGCCTGCTCCTTGAACCGCTGGCGCTCGGGGCCCTCGACGGGCGGGAGCCCTCTCTGCTTCACCGCCTCGGCCCTCCTGGCGAACCGTTCGAGCATCGCTTCTGGGTTGAATGCGTGATCCACCCCTCCATTGTGGACCTGGCCCGCAGGGTCCGTGCCAGCACTACAATGGCCCTGTCGGCGGGCGAGGTGCGCAAGGCTTCGCCCCACAGGTCGCACCTGGTAGTCGTGTCCGCAGGGTGCCGCGCCGCCGCAGGCGGGCCGGTCCCGCGGGCAGTTAGGAGTCGTCGTGAAGAAGGGACGTCACCGGCGTTTCGAGGAGGCTCGGAGCCTCAAACGTTCGATCGCCACTTCCCAAGGTCGCTGCCCAGAGTGCGGCTCGGAACCCGAGGACGTACACGCCTCTTGGTGCCGCGCGGAGGAGGACACCTACGAGAGGATCCTGGGCCCGATCCTGCCAACCGACGCGCACCGGGCATCTGACGAGGACCAGGACCCCCTGGAGGACTGAGCCCCGCTTCGGCGGTGGTCAGCGTTTGCGAAGCGCGGGGTGGGGGAGCGGGACCCTGGCGGTCAGGCGGCGGCGTCTGTCGTCCAGGTACGCCTTGAGAGCCTTGTAGGGCGCCGGCCCAACCATCTCGATCAGCTCGTCGCCCATCTCCTCGTAGACGGCCCTTTTGCCTACGAACGCGTCGGCCGACTCGGTGCACCACCAGTGGAACTCCTCACCGCCGCGACCCCAGTGCTCGCGGTCCCACTGGGCGATGGTGCTCGTCACGTGGCCGTCGTCGCCGACGGAGTCGTCTCGGCGCAGCGGGAGCTGCCAGCAGACGTCTGGCTTCAGGTCGAGCGGTCTGGCACCGCTGCTCAGTGCGGCTTGGTGCAGGGCGCATCCGGGCCCTGTGGGGAACCCGTTGCGGTTGAGAAAGATGCAGGCGCCGGCCACGAGGCGGGTCACCGTCTCCCCCGAGCGGTTGGTGCGCGCAAAGCCCGACTTGGCCGCCCTGGAGCGGAACTGCCACTGATCCGCGGTGAGCTGCGCCGCTGCCTTCTTGACGCGCGCGAGGTCCTTGCTGTCTGTGAAATGCGCACCGTAGGAGCAGCATCCGTGGTTGAGCGAGCTCGCGTCCTCGGTCATGACTCCCTTGCAGCCGCGGCCGAATATGCAGGTCCATCTCGAGGTGAGGAAGGTCACGTCGAAGACCCACGTTCGCTCCTCATCGTCGTCTTCGAAGCTCACCCACTCGTGGGCATCGCCGGGAACGGCGCCCTTGGCCATCAGGTGACGATATCCGCCACGCCACCAGTGCGAGCGATTGGGGTTGCGGCGCTCGCTAGTGCCCCGTCGCGGATTTGACTTGAGCGAGTTTGGCCCGTCCGCGACGGACTCTTTCGATGATCTCCTGGGCCGGCTTGTGCCAGACGAACGGCTTCGGGTCGTCGTTCCAGTGCTCGGCCCAGGTCTCGATCGCCTCGATGAGGTTCGGCACCGAAGTAAACACGCCGCGGCGGATCCGCCGCTCAGTGATCTCACCGAACCAACGCTCGACGAGGTTGCTCCACGACGACGAGGTCGGCGTGAAGTGCAGGTGCCAGCGCGCGCGTTTGGGATCGGCGAGCCAGTCGGCGATCGGCGGCGCCTTGTGGGCGGAGAGATTGTCGAGCACGACATGGATCTCGAGATCCCGTGGCACGTGGAGGTCGATGAGCTTGAAGAACCCCAGCACGTCGGTGGCCTTGTGACCCTTCTTGCAGTCATAGAGGACCTCGCCGGTCGCGATGTTCATCGCCGCGAACAGGTCCGTGGTGCCGTTCCTCTTGTAGTCGTGGGTCATCGTGTTACCGCGACCGGGCTTCAGCGGCAGGCTCGGCTGGGTTCTGTCGAGGGCCTGCACCTGGGTCTTCTCATCGAAGCTGAAGACGACGGCCCGCGACGGTGGGTCCATGTAGAGGCCGACGACGTCGACGAGCTTCTCCTCGAACAGGGGATCGCCCGAGATCTTGAAACCCTCGCTCTTCCAAGGTTTCAGTCCATGGTCCCGCCAGACACGGGCCACGGTGTCCTTGCCGACACCGAGATGGTCGGCGAGGGTCCGCGTCGTCCAGTGCGTCGAGGTGTCCTCGGGGAGCTCGTGCATCGTCACCCGCACGATCTCGGCCACGGTTCCCTCGGGGAGCCAGGCCTTGCGCCCCCGACCCTTGTCGATCCGGCCGACCCCGGCAACGCCTCCAACCTCGAAGCGGCGCCGCCAGGTGCGCACGCTGTTGGAGCAGACACCGACACGACGGGCGATCTCGTAGATCGCCACCCCGTCTCCCGCCAGCAGCAAGGCCTTTGCCTGGATCACCGCGCGATGTTGCGAGGAGGTCGAGCGGGCGAGC
>JBOGFX010000067.1:0-7139 GCA_050743805.1 Acidimicrobiales bacterium | reverse complement strand
ACATCTACCTGGGCGACCGCGACTCGGTGCGCACCCCGATGCAGTGGTCCCCGGACCGCAACGGCGGCTTCTCCAAGGCGGACTTCGCCCAGCTCTACCTGCCGCCCATCATGGATGCCGTCTACGGTGCGGACGCCGTGAACGTCGAAGCCCAGCTGCGTAATCCGAGCTCGTTCCTTCACTGGCTCCGGGGCATGCTCATGAAGCGTCGTGCCATGCCGGTCCTCGGGGTCGGGACCATGGACCAGGTCGTCTGCCCGAACCCGTCGGTCTTGGCGTATGTCCGCTCCGGGGAGGTGGCGGAGACCCATGGGCTCATCCGGCCTCCCTGGGGAGCCCCGGTTCGGGGCGAGCCGGCCGCCATGACCGAGACGATGCCCTGGGTTGTGCCGGTCATGGGGGAGGAGGCTCTAGCCGGGCAGAGGTCACAGGCGGTTCTGTGCGTCCACAACCTGAGCCGCTTCGCCCAGCCCGCAGAGCTCAGCCTTGCCAAGTGGTCGGGGTCCACTCCGCTCGAGGTCTTGGGACGGGTCCCGTTCCCTGCGATCAGCGAGGAGCCCTACACCATCTCTCTGGCACCGTACGGGTACCTCTGGTTCGAGCTGGCCAGCGGCGAGGGGTCATGAGCACCGCTCTTGGCACCTTCGAAGCCGGGTCTCTCGTGTCCATCGTTCAGGCCTGGCTGCAGCGCAGGGACAAGTCGGGGCCCCCTGTCGAGATGCTGGAGGCCGAGCGGCTCATCGACGGTCCTCTCGGCTTGGTGGACGTGATCGCAGCCGCAGGGGACGATGTCGCCCACTTGGTTGTCGGCCTGCGGCCGACCGAGGCTCCGGTGAGGCCCCTGCACCCCGGCGACGACGGGGTCTTGGGGAATTTGGGAAGCCTCGTCGCCGCCGACGCACTTCTGGACGCCGATCTTGCAGCCCTGCTCGTTCAGACCATCGGAGGGCTAGAGACCGACGTGGTCTCGATCGCAAGAGAAGACGACCACGCCGTCGTCTTGGACGTGGGCGACAAATGCAGCTTCTCGGTGTTCCCCTGGCTGAGTGGGCATCCCAATCCCGGCGTCGAGATGCTGGTCGGCCTCGACGAGGTCGGCTTCAACCACCTGGCCGCGCCGATCATCATCTGGCGGCGCCGGGGGAGAGACCTGGGCGTCCTCCAGGAGAGGCTCGCCGAGAGCGCCGACGGCTGGGCGCTCGCCCTGAGCTCGTTGCGCGACCTGTTCGGCTCCCGTGGGGATCCGCAATCCGCGGGCGGGGACTTCCTGCTGGAGGCCGCTGCCCTGGGAACCATGGCGTCCCGGATGCACCTGGCGACCGAGAAGGCCTTTGGCCGCCGCCTCAAGAGCGTGGCCCAAGAGCTCGTCGAGCTCGGCGCCACGGATCTGGGTCCGCGCGATCAGAAGCCGTCGAGCGATGTCACGGCTCTTCGGACCCACGGTGACCTTCATCTGGGCCGTACCGCCCGGACCAACCAGGGGTGGGTGATCTCCGATTGGTTGCCAGGCGGAGTCGATGAGCGGGGCGCACCGGATTTTCGGACGCCGCTGGCCGATGTCGCCGATCTCGTCTGGTCTCTCCGCCACGTCGCCCAGGCTGCGTTGGAGGAGAGGGACCCGGCGATGCGCCAGGGGCTCGAGCAGGCCGCCCAAGCATGGGTCACGCGCAACCGGGACGCGCTCGTCGCCTCCTATCTCGGGGCTGCGGGCATCGAGGAGCTGGTGGGCGATCGAGAGCTCGCCGAAGGGTTGATCGAGACGCTCGCGAGGGCCAGGGAGAACGCATCGTGAGAGACGCCGGGTTCGGGGTGCCTTGGCCGCTCGGTACGTGTGGAGACCCCAGTCAGCGACAGGCGACGGCGACCCCCAGCTCCTCGGCGGCCGCTTCTGGGGCGACGATGTTGATCGCGACCCCGGTCCCTAGCTCGAAGCCGGCCGTGGTGGTCACCTTGGGCCAGACATGGACGTGCCAGTGGTAGGGCTCGTTCACGCGGTAGGGAGCGGAGTGGAAGACCAGGTTGTAGGAGACTGCCCCCACCTTCTCCCTCAAGTGGCCGAGGCAGTCCCGCAGCGCCCTGCCGACCGAGACCAGGTCATCGGTTGGGCTCCTGTACAGATGGGGCGCATGGACGCGGGGAATGACCAGCATCTCGAATGGCACCGCGCTCCAGAAGGGGCAGATCACCACGGTCTTGTCGTCGGCGTAGACGACCCTGCACGCCGCGTTCTCCTCTGCGTCGACCGTCGTGCACAAAAGGCAGCTGCCGGCGAACTTGGAGAAGCGCCCCACCTCCTCCGCGAGCTCACGTGGCACGAAGGACATTCCCAGGAGCTGGCCATGGGGGTGCTCCAAGGACGCACCCGCCTCACGCCCGCAGTTCACGATCGCCTGGCTGTAGCGGAGGTGGGTTCGCTGGGAGTGCTCCTCAAGCCTGTCCCTCAAAGCCGCCATGACCAGGCCCGACTGCTCGTCTGAGAGGTCGGACCACGAGGCGTCGTGCTCCGGGGAGAAAACCAGGATCTCGTGGATGCCCCCGGCGGTCGCCTGTGTGAACACGGGGCCGCGATTGTCCACCACGAAGGGCAGGTCTCCCTCGAAGGCGGGGTAGAGGTTGGGCACGACCCGGACCAGCCAGTTGCCCTTCGGACCATAGGTCTCGAGAGCCGGAGGGCTCGACTCTTCGTGGCCCGGGCAGAACGGGCAGGGACGGTCGCTCGGCTCGAGGGTCGCCCCGCTCGAGAGCGCGAAGGCCTGGGGACGGTCCGCTCTGATCGAGCTGACGGCGACCCAGCGACCCGAGAGCGGGTCAAGGCGTAGCTGGTTCACCGACTTGCCCTCGCGCCGGGGCTGCTGCCTGCGGTTCTTGCGCCGATGCCCACCTCTCTTACGGTACAGCGCGCGCGCGTCCAGTTATGCGACGGGCGAGCCAAGATTGGCCATGGCGCACCTGCTCATAGGACCCGCCGCGGCCAGCGGGAAGGTGGGGTTCGACCTTCTGCTCGTGGCCCATGTCCTTTGCGCGGTTCTGGGCTTCGGGGCGCTAGTCACGACGGCGATCCAAGCCTGGCGCCTTGGCGCGGTCCCGGTGCCCACCGATGGGTTGCGCCGCTACTTCGCCCCGGGGACCAACTGGGCCGGCAGGGCAATCTACGGAGTCCCGATCTTCGGTTGGGCGTTGCTGGTGGACTCGGGAGGCTCGCTGCGCCTGAGCGATGCCTGGGCGGCCGCCGGGCTTGGATTGTGGGCGACGGCTGCGCTGGCCGCCGAGCTGGTGGTTTGGCCCGCCGAGCGCCGGGTACAACGGGCGTTCGCCGCGGCGGACGACTTGAGCGGCCCGCCCAGAGCCTCGATCGCGCGCGACGCCAAGCTGCTCGTGGTGCTCGGACAGCTGCTGGGAGCGATCTTCGTCGCGGGGACCGTGCTCATGGTCTCTCGCCCGGGCTGACGCTTGGGCGGCCGGGGGGAGAGTCGAGCAGCTCTGCGATCTGAGCAGAGGCCTCGGCGATGTGCCCCTCGTGCACGTGGGTAGAGAACGGCCCGTCCAAGAGCGACCGCCAGTCGACGGAGTCCGTACGTCGGCCCGCGGCTCTCAAGGTCGTCCTGGCTTGCGACAGGAGGGAGGCCGCGGTCTCGAGGCCGCCTCCCAGGAGAGTCGCGACGCGGTCTCGAAGCCACACGGCCAGGGCAGGGCTGGCTCCCCCGGTCGAGACGGCGATGGTTACCGCCCCTTCCCGGTGCACCGCGGGAAGAAAGAAGGTGCAGTTCTCGGTGTCGTCCGCTGCGTTCACCCAGACCCCAGCGGCCTCGGAGTCTGCCGCCACCGTGCTGTCGACCTCGGTGCCGGTCGCGGTTATGACCAGTCGGTAGCCTCCTGCCTCGCCCGTTGTGTAGGGGCGGCGTTCGACGAGAAGGCCACGATCCTTTGCCAGCACCTCGACCGATGGGTCGAGCCTCGGTGCGACCAGGGTCACCTCTGCCCCCGAGTCGAGCAGCTGGGCAGCCTTTCGCGCCGCCAACGGGCCCCCGCCGACAACGAGACAGCGCTTTGCCTCCAACAGCAGCGCGACCGGGTAGACCCGGTGCCCCGCGCTCATCGCAGGGGGCTTGGGCGGCTGAGGAGCGGCGTCCCCACCATGCAGGCAGCGAGTGTGGCGTGCGTGGCCGGGTCGACGAGGACGAAGCTGCCGGTCACCCGGTTCGAGTGGTAGGGATCGACCGCGAGAGGCGTGCCCGTGGTCAAGCTGACAACCCCGATCTCGTTGTCTTGGATGGACTCGGCCTCGGACATCTCGAGCTTGTTGACGTCGAATCGGCCCAGCACCTCTTGGACCCGGACGGGCGATGTGCGGGTCGTGTGCTTCAAGGCGAGCCGCGCTCCCTGCTCCAAGGGACGTGCGCCGAACCAGCAGACGGTGGCCTGCAGCTCTGTGGTCACGAGGGGCGGCTCGGCGGCAGACGCGATGAGGTCGCCGCGCGAGACGTCGATGTCGTCGGTGAGCTCTACGGCCACCGATATCCCCACCGGTGCCTCCTCGAGGTCTCCGTCGTAAGTTGAGATCGACGAGATCGAACTGGCCCTGCCAGAAGGCAGCACGACGACGCTGTCGCCCCTGTGCAGGGGCGCCCCACCGACCACCCCCGCGTACGCCCGTCTCGCTGTCTCCCTCAACACCCATTGGACCGCCAGTCTCGACGCCCCATCGGCCGAGTGCGCAGCGGCCCATCCGCCCGCGGGGGCCTCCTGCAGGCACTCCAAGATGCTCGGGCCCTCGTACCAGGGCGCCGAGGCGGTCGTGGCTACCACGTTGTCGCCCGCCAACGCGGACACCGGCACCACGCAATGCGAGGAGATCGAAAGGCGCTGGGCGAGATCGCTCATCTGTTCGGTGGTCCTGAGGTACGCCGCCTTCTCCCATCGCGCCAGGTCCATCTTGTTTGCCGCGACCAGCATCTGGTCGACCCCGAGCAGTGAGGCGATCGCTACGTGACGCCTGGTCTGCTCCTTGAGCCCAGCCGTCACGTCGACCACCACCAGGGCGAGGTCGGCCGTCGATGCGCCGGTAGCCATGTTCGCCGTGTACTGCACGTGCCCGGGACAATCGGCAATCACGTACTTGCGTTGTGGAGTCGCCGCGTAGCGGTAGGCGACGTCGATGGTGATGCCCTGCTCACGCTCCGCCTTCAGGCCGTCGGTGACGAAAGCGAGCTCGACCTGGGAGATCCCCCGTCGCCGGGAGGCCTTGTCCAAGGCGTCGAGCTGGTCGTCGAAGAGCTGCCGGGAGTCCACCAGGAGCCGGCCGATCAGTGTCGACTTGCCGTCGTCGACGGATCCGATTGCGGCGAAGCGCAAGAGGTCGGCTCCGGAGCGCTCGGGCGGGGACGCGCCGGACGCCTGTGCCGGCGCCATCGCCTAGAAGTACCCCTCGCGCTTGCGGTCCTCCATCGAGGACTCCGAGAAGCGATCGTCGGCCCGGGTGGCCCCCCTCTCGGAGGTCCGGGCGGTCGCCACTTCGGCCACAACCTGCTCCGCCGTCACCGCGCTCGAGCGCACGGCCCCGGTGCATGTCGCGTCCCCCACCGTGCGGAACCTGACGCTGGCCTCCTCGACGCGCTCGCCAGGTTTGGGGGTGATCCAGCGGCTCAGCGCGAGCAAGATCCCGTCGCGCGAAAGGACCCGACGCTTATGGGCGTAGTAGATGGGGGCGAGCTCGATGTGCTCGCGCGCGACGTACTGCCAGACGTCCAGCTCGGTCCAGTCCGACAGCGGGAACGCTCTCACATGCTCTCCGGGCAGTACCCGCCCCTGGTAGAGGTGCCACAGCTCTGGGCGTTGACGCTTGGGGTCCCATTGGCCGAAGGAGTTGCGAAAGCTCAGGATGCGCTCCTTGGCCCGGGCCTTGTCCTCGTCGCGCCGGGCCCCTCCGATGGCGGCGTCGAAGTCGTGCTCGGCGATCGCGTCGAGCAGTGTCGTCGCCTGCAGCCGGTTGCGGGACAGGCCCGGGCCCGGATCGACAACCCGGCCCGTGTTGATCGAGTCCTGGACCTTCGCCACGATCAGCCGCTCACCGATGCCCTCGACAACCTTGTCTCGGTATGTGATCACCTCATCGAAGTTGTGACCGGTGTCGATGTGCATCACGGGGAAAGGGAACGGTCCCGGCCGGAACGCCTTGAGCGCTAAGTGGATGAGCAGGGCCGAGTCCTTGCCGCCGCTGAACAAGAGGACCGGTCGTTCAGATTCGGCCGCCACCTCTCTCAGCACGAAGATCGCGTGCGACTCCAACAGGTCCAGGTGATCCCCGGAGAGGACCCTCGTCGGGGGGGAGCTCTTGTGAGTGTGGGTGGTCGTCATCTTTGGGCGAGCAGGCTGTGGTCGAAACATGACCTACTTGGTCATGTATACTAGCGGGGAGGCCACCCGACAAGTCGCTCATTCGTGCGGTCCTGACCACGGCCCGCGAGCAGCTTGGAGAACCATCTATGACGATCCCCGCCACGAACGAGCTCATCGCAGAGCTGGAAGCAGTCGACCGGTCCTTGGAGCACCAGTCGGCCTCGGCGGCGATCGACTGGGCGCTCGAGCGCTTCGTCGGCTCGGTGGTCGTGGCGTGCTCTTTCCAAGACGCGGTGATCGTCGAACTGGTGGTGGAGCGGGACCCTTCGATCGAGGTCGTCTTCTTGGACACCGGCGCTCACTTCGAAGAGACGCTCGAGATGGTCCGGACCTGCCGTGCTCGTTACGACCTGAACCTCACCGTGACGACCCCTTCTCGAGAAGCCGAGGGATCTCCTTGCGGCAGCGACAGGTGTTGCGAGCTTCGCAAGGTAGAGCCGCTTCGGCGGGCGCTCGAGGGCCGCGCGGCATGGATCACCGGCTTGAAGAGATGTGACTCGCCGTCGCGTGCGTCCATCCCCATCGTCTCCTTCGATCACTCCTTCGGGTTGGTGAAGGTGAACCCCATGGCTACATGGACCGAGGCCGACGTGGCCGGTTACGAGGGCGACCGCGGGCTTCCGGTGCATCCCCTGATGGCAAAGGGCTACCGCTCGATCGGCTGTGCGCCGACGACCCGGGCGGTGAGCGACGCCGAGCAGTCGCGTGCGGGGCGCTGGGCTGGAACCGACAAGACCGAATGC
>JBOGFX010000066.1:0-2665 GCA_050743805.1 Acidimicrobiales bacterium | reverse complement strand
CTTCAGCAACGACAACCTGGTTAAAATGCTCAATGCGGCGGGACTGCACCTCGACCTCCGAGTCCGCGAAGCGAGCTGATCGCCGATCATCGACCCTGAACTGCCCGCGTTTCTCGGGACACCGGCTGGCGTAGCCGCGAATCTGAGTAGGGCAGCGCCCAGGCGGCTGCATGGACATCCCACGGACGTGTGCGGGCCGTGCAGTTCATCACGGCCTGCGGGGAGATGGCAGGGGGGGCGCAGGAGCGCGGCTGGCCGTGAATCGCGTCTCCGATGGGGCGTTCATCGGCTAGTGCAGCCTGAGTCGGTGGAATCCGGAATACCGGAGCTGAGCTACTTCGACAATGCAGCTTGGGGCCACGGCTACGCGACGGAGGCCGCGCGCGTCGTGTTGGTATGGCATTCGACACGCTGGACCTGAAGCGCGTCCAGGCAGAGACCGACCCCCGCAATGTGGCGTCCGCCCGTGTGCTGGAGAAGCGTGAAGAGACGTTGCGGGAGGACTGCGTCGTGAACGGCGAGGTCTCTGACTCCTGGGTCTACGGGCTGATCAGGCGAGAGTGGCGGCCGTCGCCCCAGCCGGCTCCCGCTGGCCGAGGTCGCCTTTCCCAAACCGAAATTCTGTACAACACACTGCGGGAGTTGTACAATACGACCCATGGCGACCTTTAGGGTGAGCGAGGCACGCGAGAGGCTGTCCGAAGTCATCGACGTGGCGCGGTCCGAGGCGGTCATCCTGGAACGCTACGGCCGAGCGGCGGCCGTCCTGGTCAGCCCGGAGCGCTACCAACAGCTCCTCGACGCCCTCGAGGAGGCTGAAGACATCGCGGCGTTCGACGCAGCGATGGCCGAAGAAGGCGAAAACATTCCCTGGGAACAGGTCAAGGTCGACCTCGGCTGGTCGTGAGCCGATACCGGATCGAGGTTCGGCCAGCCGCCATCCGAGCGCTGCGTAAGCTCGGTCGCGGCATTCGTCCCCGTATCGAGGGTGCCATCGCCCTGCTGGCTGAAGACCCGCGCCCGCCGGCATCCCGTCCGCTCACCGGACGCCCCGGCTACCGGGTGCGTGTCGGCGACTACAGGATCATCTACACGATTCAAGACGACCGCATGCTGATCGTGGTCGTGACGCTCGGCCACCGCCGTGACGTCTACCGGTAGACGCACAGAACGTGCGTCCCCGACCCACCTTCACACCCGCCACACGCTCGAGATTCGGCGTTCGGCGCTGTCTTGCAGGAGTTCTTTGCGCGCCAATCCGCACGGATCGCGGAGGTGAACAAGGTCAACAGCACCGCCGTTGACGCAGCTTCGGGCGCAGGGTGACACCCGCGTCCTTCAATGCCTGCCGCACTTGCTCGACGCTCGGCGGAGCTCCTCGGCGACTCGCTCCACGGACCGCCCCTCGGCGTAGAGGCTCGAGGCCATCCGAGTATTCGTTCGAGATGGCCTGTGGCCACCGATGATTCCCTCCGTGGTACTGGTCGAGTCGATCACTGGCCGACAGCGGAACGACGCGAGCGTCAACCGGCTGTTGAAGACTTGCGACATCGTGGAGGGGTTGCCCGAAGCGTTGGCCCGGCGAGCAGGCGAGCTTCGCTTTCGGGCCCGACGCGGGTCTGCCGTGGACTCGATTCTCGTTGCTATCGCGGAGCCGGCTGGGACCGTCCTCACCGACGACGACGACGACGAGGACCTCACCGCGTTGGCTAGCCATGCCGATCGAGTCACGATCCGGCGGGTCTGAACCGTCCCACCAGTGCCTCAGATCTCGCTTACGGATGCTGCTGCATACCGCCGGGTCCCGAATGTGTAGCGCGGTGGTCAGGTGCCGTGAGGAGAGATCCGTGATTCGACTGCCCAGGCTTCCGCGCGCCGCATGATGTCCTCGATGACCGGGCTTTGGCTCTGGCGTAGCAGTTCATGTCTGTGAATCTCTGGCCGATGAACCGGCGCTTGGTCGTGCCTGTGGGATGCCCAGTCGGCCGGGCCGGGCGTGCGCTTAGGTCCAGCGCTTGGTGACGAGGGCCCGGTGCGAGCGAAGCACGGTTGCCGGCTGGACGAAGAGGCTACCGAGATGCCGGCGGGGCTGAGGATTCTCAGCCGCGCCGGGAAGCCCGCTCCCGCTCTTGGAGGTAGGCGCGTTCGGAGATGCTCGTGCAGCGGCGTACGGCAGTCTCGAAGGCCTCGGCGGCGGCCTCTGGTTTGCCGGCCATTTGGAGAATGTGTCCGCGCATGGCGAAGAGCCGGTGGTGGGCGGCAACGCGCTTGTCGTTGTCGAGGGTAGCCAGTAGGCGTAGGCCCGCCTCGGGTCCTTGGACCATCGCGAGAGCGAGCGCTCGGTTCACCGTTGCCATCGGGTTGGGTGCGATCCGATCGAGCAGCTGGTAGAGGAGGAGAATCTCGGTCCAGTCGGTGTCGTCCGGGCCGCTGGCCTCGTCGTGGACCGCCGCGATGGCTGCCTGGAGCTGATAGGGGCCCGGCTGGCCCTTATGGAGAGCCTCGGTTACCAGATCGACGCCTTCTGCGATGAGGGATCGATCCCAGAGACGTCGATCCTGGTCAGGCAGGTCGATGAGCCGCCCGGCCGGGTCCAGGCGTGCGGGGCGACGGGCCTCGGTGAGCAGCATCAGAGCCAAGAGGCCCATGACTTCGGCGCCGTCGC
>JBOGFX010000065.1:0-4014 GCA_050743805.1 Acidimicrobiales bacterium | reverse complement strand
GGGGTGTCCCGGTCCCCTGGGACAAGGACCACGTCTTCTACGTGTGGTACGACGCGCTGGTCCACTACCTGACGGCCATCGGCTACGGCGAGGACGACGAGCGCTTCGCCCGGTGGTGGCCGGCCGTCCACCACCTCATCGGCAAGGAGATCATCCGTTTCCACTGCGTGTGGTGGCCGGCCATGTGCATGGCCGCCGGCATAGATCCGCCAGCCGACGTCTTCGTGCACGGCTGGCTCCTCTTCGGCGGAGAGAAGCTCTCCAAGACGATGCTCGAGCAGCTACGCAAGGACCAGGACAGCGTGACGCTCGCCGACGTGGCCCCCGAGCTGCTCACAGAGGACCTGGGTGTGGATCCGATCCGGTACCACCTCCTGCGGATGCCGCTCGGGCCCGACGCCGATTTTTCCTACGCGCGGATCGTTGCCCGCTACAACGCGGATCTGGCGAACAACCTCGGGAACCTGATGTCTCGTGTCGCGAGCGTCGTCGCGTCCAAATGTGGCGGCCTGGGCCCGGGCGCGCCGATGGGTGGCGCCCTCGCCGAGGCGGCCCGGATTGGGGCTACCGCGGCAGGTGAGGCTTGGGACCGCTTCGCCCCGAGCGAGGCACTAGGCGAGGCCTGGAAGTTGATCGGTGCCGCCAACGCAGAGCTGGAGGCCGCCGAGCCCTGGAAGCTGGACCCCGGTCCCGAGGTTGACCGGGTCCTGGGTGGCGCCCTGGAGGTGCTCAGGCTGGTGGCGCTTCTGAGTGCTCCCGCCATCCCCGCCGCGGCCGCCGAGATATGGCGCCGGATCGGTCTTTCGGGCTCTCCGGCCAACGCGTCGCTGCCCGAGGATGCTGAGTGGGGCGGCTATCCCGGCGGCCTCGCGGTGGTCAGGGGTGATCCGCTTTTCCCGCGCCGCAAAGAGCAATGAGACAAGACGATCACGGGTGGTTCGACACCCACTGCCATGTGCAGGAGGACTTCGAGCCGAGCAGCGGTGCCCTCGATCGCGCTGTCTCGGCCGGTGTCGGCGACATCGTGTGTGTGGGGACCGATGCCGCGTCGTCTCGCCAGGCGCTCGACCTGGCGTGCTCACCGCCGGTTGGCGCTCCCCGGATCTCAGCCACGGTCGGTCTCCATCCCCACGAGGCTTCCGGGGGCATCGCGGCCCTGAGCTCGCTGATCGATGAGTCTCTTCAAGCCGGACGAAGGCCCGTCGCTATCGGCGAATGCGGGCTCGACTATTTCTACGAGCACTCGCCGCGGGCCGCTCAAAGAGAGGTCTTTGCCGCCCAGGTCCAGATGGCCTTGCACAACGACCTCGCCCTCGTCGTCCACGCACGCGAGGCGTGGGACGATCTGTTCGCCGTGCTGGACACGACTGGTGTCCCGCACAGATCGGTCCTTCACTGCTTCACCGGCGGGGTCGTCGAGGCGCGCCGATGTTTGGATGCCGGCTTCCTACTGTCCTTCAGCGGGCTCATCACGTTCAAGAACGCCGCCTCGGTCAGGGAGGCCGCCCTCTTTTGCCCGATGGACCGGCTCCTCGTGGAGACCGACAGCCCCTTTCTCGCACCGGTGCCTCACAGGGGGCGCCGCAACGAGCCCGCGATGGCGGCCATCGTGGGCAGGTTCGTCGCCGATCTAAAAGGCGTGGACCACGAAGCCTTGGCCGTTTTGACGACCGCGTCCGCCCGTTCGGTCTTCCGTGGGCATCCGGGGCCAGGCGGCCTGGCCGCCTGAGCGCGGCCTTGACATTTGCAGGGGTTCACCGCCCTTCCTAGTATCCCTTCGGCCCGTCGCCGTTCCCCTGGTCGGCATGGGTGGAGTCCTGAGAAGGGCGGAGGATCTGAGGACGCAAAGTTCCGGGGGGAGGCGCCTGCTCGTCGGCTCAATCCTGAGTGCCGGGCTCGTGGTGGTGCCTCTCCTACTTCTGGGCACCGGAGCGACGCCCGAAGGTGTCGGCTCGAGCGGCGCAGGCGGTGGTCGGACTGCTGCGACGGCGGCGCGACGCGCCCAGGCGAAGGTGGTCTCCAACCTGCCCCTCGACTTCGAGGTCCCGAGGCCCACGACGCCCGTGACCACCATCCCGGCCCCGGTCACCACCACCCCGGCCCCGGTCACCACCACTCCGGACCCGGTCACCACCACCGCCGCCGCGCCACCTCCGACTACCATCCCGAGCGACCGAGCGCTCGGGATAGCGACCTGGTACGCGCAGGCGCCGCCTGGCCGCTGTGCCAGCCCGTGGTTGGCCGAGGGCACGGTCCTGTCGGTCGTCGACCTGACCACGGGGGTGAGCATCACCTGCCTCGTCGACGACAGGGAGGCGAACGACCCCGGCAGGGTGGTCGATCTTTCGCCGTCGGGCTTCGAGGAAATGGCCCCGCTCAGCCAGGGAGTGATCCAGGTCGCCGTCTCCTGGTGACTCTTCCCGGGGGCCCGCTTCGTCGCCTGCTCGCCGAGCATCAGGTCCGGCCCACCAAGGCGCTGGGGCAGAACTTCGTGGTCGACCCGAACACGGTCGAGCGCATGGTGGACCTGGCGGAGTTGTCGCAGGGTTCCACCGTCGTCGAGGTGGGCGCTGGCACTGGATCGCTCACCACGGCGCTCGCGAGGAGGGGCGTAGCTGTGATCGCCATCGAGGTGGACCCCAAGCTGATCGCGCCGCTGCGTGCCGCGGTAGGCGATCTGGACGTCCAGGTCATCTGCGCCGACGCACTCCGCCTCGACTGGTCGTCGGTCATGACAACCCAAGGGCCCGCCACGTTGGTCGCCAACCTCCCCTACAGCGTCGCGACCGGCATCGTCCTGCGCATCCTGGAGGAGGTGCCCACCATCGCAAAGATGGTGGTCATGGTGCAGCGCGAGGTCGGCGAGCGCTGGTGTGCGTCGCCTGACGATCACAGCTATGGGGCGGTGTCGGTCAAGATCGCCTATTTCGCCCGCTCTTGGGTCCTCGGCCGGGTGCCTTCGACGGTGTTCGTGCCCAAACCCAAGGTGGAGTCTGTCATCGTTCGCTTGGAACGTGTGAGGCCGCCGCTCGATCCCTCGGTCGTCACGTACCAGAGGTTCGAAGAGGTCGTGCGGGCGGCGTTCGCCCACCGCCGCAAGATGCTGCGTCGTTCCCTCGTCGGGGTGGTGCCGCCCGAGGCCTTCGCAGCTGCTGACGTTTCGCCCACGGCCCGGGCCCAAGAGCTCGACGTCGCCAGCTTCGCGGCCCTGGCCCGAGGACCGAGTTGATCGAGCGGGTCCAGGCGCCGGCAAAGCTGACGCTCTCCTTGCGGGTGCTCGGTCTGCGCCCTGACGGCTTCCACGAGCTTGACGCCGAGATGGTCGCCATCGACCTTGCCGACGTGCTCGAGATCGATCCGTCGGGCGAGGGGCTCACGATCGTGGCGGGGGAGGGGGCGAGCGACCTTGAAGGCGGGCCCTCCAACCTCATCACCAGGGCGTTGCGCGCGGTGGACAAGACGGCGCACGTCCGGCTCGTGAAGGCGATCCCGGTCGGTGGAGGGCTGGGGGGCGGCTCGACCGACGCGGCGGCGATCTTGCGGTGGGCCCGCTGCAGCGACCTCGCAGTGGCATTGAGCCTCGGCTCGGACGTGCCCTTTTGCCTTCTCGGCGGTAGGGCCCGCGTCACGGGGGTGGGAGAGGTGGTGGAGCCGCTCGCCGATCTCGAGAAGACATTCACGCTTCTCGTCCCGCCTGTCCACGTGGACACAGCAGCCGTCTATGCCGCCTGGGACCATCTGGACGACGAGCTGCGTGGAGGGGAAGACCCTCAGGGCAACGACCTTGTCGAGGCGACCCTTCGCACCGCCCCCCAGCTCGAGGTCTGGCGGGAAACGCTCGCGAGATTGAGCGGCAGGCCTCCCAGGCTCGCAGGGTCCGGAGCCACATGGTTCGTCGAGGGGGCCCTGGCCGACCTGGGGTTGGCGGCCGGAGAAGTGGAGGTGGGCGGGCGTGTTGGAACGCTTATCGAGGCACGCACCACTCGACGCCACGGTTCTTGAGCCCCACGGCGG
>JBOGFX010000064.1:0-4789 GCA_050743805.1 Acidimicrobiales bacterium | reverse complement strand
GGAGCAGCCGTGCCAAGGCGGCCAACAGGGCACGGTCGGCGGGCTGGAGCGCCGGACGGTCCACTTGGCGTCGGAGGACCGCCACCTCGTGGCGGAGCATGACGACCTCAATCGCGAGGTCCGTGTCAATACGACAAGAGAGCCGGGCCAACTGGAGGACGCGGCAGAACGCCCGGTAGAGGAATGAGAGGGACATCGCCGGATGCTCGCCGCTTCTGCGGCGCGGCGTCAAAGTCCAGGCCAGGGCCCGGGGATAGCTTTCTCGGCACCCACAGGTGGCCCGTTTGGCCGGGCTACTCTACGCTGCTTGATAATCAGCAAAAACTATAGTTTCGCTGATTAGGTAGTTCCCAAGATAAAGCTGGCGTATAGGATTCCAGGGTGCCCACCGACCGGAGGGACCTCCGACGAAGGCTGTTCAGCCTGGCCTCCGAACAGGCCGGATACTTCAGCGCGGCTCAGGCCAAGGCGATCGGCTACTCCTACCAGGCCCAGGCTCACCACGTCGCCGCCGGCAACTGGATTCGCGTCGACCGCGGACTCTTCCGACTGACCGAGTGGATCGCGGACGTCCACGACGACCTCGCCCGCTGGACCCTGTGGTCGAAGGGACGTGCCGTCGTCTCGCACGAGACGGCCCTTGCGGTACACGGCATCGGCGAGTTCGAGACGGCCCGCGTCCATCTGACCGTGCCGCCCCAGTTCACTATGCGCGATGACGCCCTTGTCCTACACCATGCCGACCTACCCGGCACCGATGTCCTCCAGCGCACGGGCTTTCGTGTCACCACCCCAGTGCGGTCGCTCATTGATGTCGCAGCGCTTGCTCCCGAGGAAGAACATCTTGGAAGGGCTATCGCCGACGCCCAGCGAAACGGCCTCCTGACCCTCCGGAGCCTGCGTGCTCGGGCCGAGGTGGTCGACGTGCGAGCTGCCTTCTACATCGAACGGGCCATCCTGACGGTGGCGGCGCCGTGACCTACGCAACATCGCAGGCACTCCGTGCGGCGCTTGAGGACCGGCTCCGAAACCGTTCGGTCGAATCCGGAGTGTCTCTCGACCGACTCCGGCGAAGGGTGCTCTTCGAACGCGTTATCGCTCGGCTGGTGACGGCTGAACCCGGGCAATGGGTGCTGAAGGGAGGCATGGCCTTGGAGGTCCGTCTGCGCGATGAAGCGCGTCTCACCAAGGACATCGACCTCGGGCTGCGGGCCGACCTGGACGACGCAGACGACCTTCAAGAGCGTGTGGTCGACGCGCTCGGAGTCGATCGGGACGGGGACGGTTTTGAGTTCACCGCTAGCTCGCCCGAAATCCTCGGCGCGGACGGGGCGGGGCACGTCACCTGGCGCCTCAGGGTCGCTTCGAACCTCGCCGGTAGACGCTTCGGCGGCATCCAGCTGGATATCTCACCTCGTGCCCACGAGCTTGTCGCAACTGAGCGCCTGACGATGCCGAACCTGCTCGATTTCGCCGGCATCCCGGCGACGGAGGTCGAGGTTGTCGATGTCAATCGTCACGCAGCCGAGAAGCTCCACGCGATGCTTCGTGACTTCGGCGACCGGGAGAACACGCGGGTACGCGATCTCGTCGACCTCGTCCTGCTGGTCGAGCACCAGCTCTTGACCGTGACACTCGTGGCTGAGTCGGTACGCCAGGTGTGGGCGGAGCGTGACGGTATCGAGCCGCCGACCGCGCTGCCCGCGCTGCCGGAGTCGTGGCCGCCGCGCTACGAGCGTCTGGTGGCCGATCACCACATCGCTACTCCGACCTTCACCGCCGCACAGACCCTAGTGGGCCAGCTGTGGGCCGAGATGTTCCGCACCGAGGAGGCCTGACGAATGCCCCGACCAAAGAAGGCGACTGTGCCCGTTTCCCCGCAAGCGAAGCTCGCAGCCGCTATCAAGTCAGCTCGCGACGCCATGCGCAAGGACGCCGGGCTGAACGGCGACATCGATCGGATACCCCAGCTCGCCTGGCTGCTGTTCCTCAAGGCTTTTGATGGATTGGAGCGGAACTGCGAGGTCCCTGACCGTGAGTTCCGCGCTGCCATCGAGGCCCCTTATCGCTGGCGCGACTGGGCCTCCGATCCGAACGGGTCGACGGGGGAGTCGCTGCTCGACTTTGTCAACGGCAAGCTTCTGCCGTACCTCCGTGGGCTTACCGGCACGAGCGGACACGATCCGCGCGACGTGCTCGCTGCGGTTTTTAAGGAGACGAACAACCGCATGCTCTCGGGCTACCTTCTTCGCGACGTCGTGAACAAGGTCAACGAGATCAACGTTGCGTCAGCCGACGACATCCACACGATGGCTCACCTGTACGAGTCGATGTTGAGAGAGATGCGCGACGCCGCCGGCGACTCGGGCGAGTTCTACACGCCGCGGCCTCTCATTCGTTTCATCGTCCAGCAGGTGGATCCGAAGCTCGGCGAGGTAATCCTCGACCCGGCGTGCGGCACCGGCGGTTTCCTTGTCGAGGTGCTTGAGCACTTGGGATCGAAGGTGCGGACGGCTCAGCAGCGTCGGACACTGCACACCAATATTCGGGGCGTCGAAAAAAAACCGCTGCCGTACCTCCTAGGAATGATGAACCTCGTCCTGCACGATGTCGGCCAGCCGAACGTGATCCGCGGCAACGCGCTGTCGAAGCCGATCACCCAGATCAGCAGGGCAGATCGTGTCGATGTCATCCTCACCAACCCGCCCTTCGGCGGCGAGGAGGAGAAGACTATCCAGGCTAACTTCCCAGCAGATAAGCAAACTTCAGAGACGGCATGGCTCTTCCTTCAGCTCGTCGTCCGTCAGCTCAAGAGCGGCGGTAGATGCGGCATCGTCGTCCCGAACGGCGTCCTCTTCGGAGACGGAGTTGGTGCTCGGATCAAACAACAGCTGCTCGCCGAATGCAACCTCCACACCGTCGTTCGGCTTCCTGATGGCGTCTTTTCCCCTTACACCGACATCCCCTCCAATCTTCTGTTTTTCGAGAAGACCGGACGGACGAAGGAGGTCTGGTTCTACGAGATCGCACCGCCCGAGGGCCGCAAGAAGTACTCCAAGACGAAGCCAATGCGTTTTGAGGAGTTCGCCGACTGTCAGGGATGGTGGTCTCATCGTGAGGAAAACGAGCAAGCCTGGCGTCTTCCGGTTGCAGACCTCGAAGCGAACGGCTACAACCTCGACCTCCGCAACCCCAACCGCCCTGACGATCTCGCACATCGACCCCCGACGGTGCTCCTTTCCGAGCTCGTCGATATCGAAAAGGGCATCCTGGCGCTTCTTGAGGAGCTTCAGATCGAGGTCGACCAGTAATGGTCGAACGTCTGCGTGTTGGTGAGGTCCTTCGTCTTGAACGCTGGCCAGTCGTACCGGATCCGGCTTTGGAGTACGTGACTATCGGTGTCCGGTCATTTGGGAAGGGAATCTTCCACTATGAGCCCAAGCCGGGGAACCAGCTCGGAAGCCTCAGGTTCTTCGAGCTGCCGCCAGATCGGCTCGTAATCAGCAACATCAAAGGCTGGGAAGGGGCAGTCGCCGTATCGTCGATCCTCGATGCCGATTGTCTTGCATCGAATCGGTTCCTCACGTACGTTCCAATCGACAACCGCATCGATGTTGGATGGGCGCGATGGTATTTCCTCAGCGAATCGGGTCTTGAGTTAATCCAAAGAGCGTCGCCGGGATCGGCAGACCGAAATCGGACGCTCGCCATCGACCGCTTCGAAGGTTTGGAGATTCCGTTACCACCGGTCGAAGAGCAACTGTCTGCTGCGGATTACTTGGATCGGATGAGGGCTGGAGCTGTCGATTTGGAGCGCCGCTCGGATCACCGAGAGATACTGTCAAACGCTCTCGCTGTGTCTCTAGCGGCTCGGCCGGATCTTGGCGTTGATGCCAAAAGTCGTAAAGGATGGCGTCGAGTTGCGCTGGGAGAAGTAATGAAACCGGCAAGCAATGTCGTTACTGTCGACAGCGAAAAGTCTTATCCGAATCTGGGGATCTACAGCTACGGCCGGGGCCTGTTCGCCAAGCCGAGCATCGAGGGTTCTCGGACGTCGGCAAAGATCCTTAATCGAATCCACGCAGATCAGTTCATCTACAGCCGGCTCTTCGCCTTCGAGGGTGCATACGCCTGCGTCGAGCGACAGTTCGACGGCAACTTTGTCTCGAACGAGTTCCCAGCATTTGATCCGAATCCTGAACAGCTGGATGCGAAGTGGCTAGCGACCTACCTGCGGTCACCGGAGCGATGGGCGGAATTGGGCGGGTCCAGCAAGGGGCTTGGTGTTCGTCGTCAACGGATTCCGATTGAGGCTCTGCTCGCCTACGAAGTGTGGCTTCCTTCAATGGAAGAGCAGCGGAGGATGGTTCAGCGCATTGAAGGCCTAGAACAAGCGCAGGCTGATCGGTCCTCTGTAGGTGCCCGGATTAGGTCTCTTGTGCCGGCTGCGCTCAATGAAGCCTTTGCTGATCTGGGCTGACCACCTGCCAACGTTGTCCGGCCACAACCACATGGCTAAGAAACCGAAGCCCGACCATCGTGGCACCAGCGGCCACTTCGACCGTAGCCTTTCGGTCGCTCTCGCTGGGCTCTGGATCCCCGCTCGGGTGATTGTGCGCCAATGCGAACGATCGTCCGTCGTTGCTAAAAGCGAGCGATCGATCGAACCCTCTGCCACCACGACGGTACGTCGTAACCGGTTCGCGGCGTCGCATACGAGGACGAGCACCCGTTCTCGGCGAGCTGTAGGGCACCAAAACACGATCGTGCCGTCCGCCGGTGAGGAATC
>JBOGFX010000063.1:0-4236 GCA_050743805.1 Acidimicrobiales bacterium | reverse complement strand
GCTTCGTACAGGTGAGCCAGCGCGGCAGTCACGCCAAGCTCCGTCGGGAAGGCCGTACGGTCGTCGTGCCCTTGCACCGGGAGCTTGCACTCGGCACCCTCCAATCGATCCTCCGACAGGCCGGCCTCACTGCGGCGGAGTTCGTTTCGCGCCTCTGATCTGAGCTCTTCATCTTCGGTATCCCTCACGGCGGACCTTGGCCTGCAGGCCGGCGAGGTTGATCCGCGATCCTTCGACTACCGGGTCGAGGTTTAATGCGGAGCACCTCGAGACCTCCCAACCCGACCGTCAGTGGGGCCGTTGTCGTCGCGCGCCCGGCTCGATGGTGGCGAGTCCTTCTCGCTCTGCGGCGCGTCGCACCTTTTCGTCAAAAGAGACGACTCGGGCGTTGGTGTGGCGGGCGGTCGCCAGGCAGTAAGCATCGGGGAGGCTTATCGGGTACCTACTGCGCAGGCGCGCGGCCTCGACGCCGATCGCCTCGCTCGGTTGGTGGATCGTGATGCCGAGTGCGCCGATCGCCTCACGTGCCGCCCCTAGCCTGCGTCGGTCGGCGGCAGGGGCCACCAGCACCTCGCTGAGGTTGACGACGCTCAACAGCCGGACCTCGCTGCGGCGCTCCCAACTGACGAAGAGCCTGCGGGCTCGGCTGTGGTGTGCGTCGGAGCTATCGAGCGCGCCAATCAGGACATCGGCGTCGAGGACAGCCGTCACCGCTCGGTGTCTTCGCGGTCGAGCAGCTCCAGATAGCTGGCCGGATAGGTGCCCGTAAGGGCTCCGAACGCGCTCTCGAAGCCGAGCTCGCCGCGGCGGACCAGCAGCCCCCCCTCTCCGAGCGCCTCAACCACCACATGATCTCCCGCATGCAGTCCGGACTCCTTGAGAGCCGCAACCGGAATCGTGACCTGGTTCTTGCTAGAAATCCTGGACATTTCCTTTACCGTATCAGTAAAGGTAGACCGCTCGTGCACAGCGGTCTGGATGTTGATCTCATGCAGTCCAAGGGGTTTTGACACCGCAACCCAGGTGGGGCCACAAGTCTGCGGGTTCGGCGACGCCGCTGGAGTCGCCACGAGAGCGACCCCACCCCGTTGGACTTCCTACCGTCAGGGGATGACCACCCTTTGAGCGGGACGGGCACGTGGAATGAGTGGGGGACCCAGGGCGTTTTTCAAGAGATACGCCCGGAGATCTCCGGGCACCGAGGTGATTGGAAGATGCCAGAGACACTGATCCTTCCGGTGATCCCGCTCCGCTCAGGGGTGGTGCTCCCCGGGATGCTGTTCACGATCGGCTTGGAGACCGAGGAGGCGAAGGCGGCCGCGGCCGTCGTGCCCGACGGCGGTTCGCTCTTGCTGGTGCCTCACATCGAGGGTCGTTACGGAACCGTGGCTGTGATCGCCGACGTCTTGGAGCGCGGGGAGATGCAGGGTGGCCTGCCCGCGTTGGCGGTTAGCGGTCGTAGCAGGGCGCTTCTGGGCACCGGCGTGCCCGGAACCGGCGATGCACTGTGGGTGGAGGCCGAGCAGGTCGACGAGACCTCCTCCGACGAGGCACGCACCACCGAGCTGGCACGGGAGTACAGGGCCGTGCTGGAGAACATCTTGCTGTCGCGTGGCGCTCGGCGGATCGCCGGCCAGCTGCGAGAGATCACCGATCCCGGGCGCCTAGCGGACGTGGCCGGCTACTCCCCGGACCTGAGCCTCGAGCAGAAGGTCCAGGTCTTGGAGACCTTGGATGTGACCGAACGGCTGTCGATGGTGCTCGGCTGGGCCAAAGACACCTTGGCAGACCTCGCGTTGAGGGAGAGGATCAAGACCGACGTCGCAGAAGGGATGGAGCGGTCCCAGCGTGAGTTCCTGCTGCGCCGCCAGCTTGAAGAGATCCGCAAGGAGCTGGGTGAGCTCGGCGGTGCCGAGCCCGGTGAGGCCGCCGACTACCGGGAGCGCCTGGAGAACCTGGTTGTTCGAGACGAGGTCAGGACCGCGATCGAGCGCGAGATCACCAAGCTCGAGCGCACGAGCGAGCAGAGCCCCGAGCAGGGTTGGATCAGGACCTGGCTGGACACCATCTTCGAGGTCCCCTGGGGAGTCGAGTCCGAGGACCGTCTCGACCTGAAAGAGGCCGCCTCGATGCTCGACGCCGACCACGACGGCCTGAGCGATGTGAAGGAGCGGATCCTCCAGCACCTCGCCGTGCGCAAGCTGCGCTCCGAACGCAACATGACAGCCGTCCAAGGTAGGGGGTCGGGGGCGATCCTCGCCCTGGTCGGGCCGCCCGGGGTCGGGAAGACCTCCCTCGGCGCCTCTGTCGCACGGGCTCTCGGACGGAGCTTCGTGAGGGTCGCGTTGGGGGGCGTGCGCGACGAGGCGGAGATCAGGGGTCATCGGCGCACCTACGTGGGTGCCCAGCCAGGACGGCTGGTACGCGCGCTGCGCGAGGCGGGAACGATGAACCCGGTGATCCTTCTGGACGAGGTCGACAAGTTGGGCGCCGACTTCAGGGGCGACCCTTCTTCTGCGTTGCTCGAGGTGCTCGACCCAGCGCAGAACCACACCTTCCGGGACCACTACCTGGAGGTCGACCTCGACCTCTCCCAGGTCATGTTCATAGCAACCGCAAACGTGATCGACACGGTCCCCGCCGCGCTCTTCGACCGCATGGAGACGATCTCGCTCGACGGCTACACCGACACGGAGAAGCTTGCCATCGCGCGCCATCACCTCCTGGGGCGCCAGCTAGAGCGGGCGGGCCTGAAGCAGGACGAGGTCGTGGTCCAAGACGCTGCCATCTCTGTGGTCATCTCGGACTACACGCGCGAGGCGGGTGTGCGCTCCTTGGAGCGCGAGCTCGGCCGCTTGACGCGCAAGATCGCGACCAGGCTGGTCGCCGCCGAGCTCGACCCTCCGGTGGTCGTCTCGGGTCAAGACGTCGGTGGGTGGTTGGGAAGGCCTCGGTTCTTCTTCGAAGCCAAAGAGCGCGAGCCGCTGAGCGGGGTGGCCACCGGCCTCGCGGTGACCGGAGCGGGAGGTGACGTCTTGTTCGTCGAGGCGAGCGCGTCGCCGGGCCCCGAGGGCCTCACCCTTACGGGCCAGCTCGGGGAGGTCATGAAGGAGTCGGCCGAGATCGCCCTGTCTCTCGTGCGCTCCCGTGCGGCGGAGTTGGGGATCGAGCCGGGCGAGCTGGCAGGCAGGAGGTTCCATGTTCACGTCCCGGCCGGGGCGGTCCCCAAGGACGGGCCCTCCGCGGGGGTGACCATGGTGAGCGCGCTGGTGAGCCTTCTCACGAAGACCCCCTTGCGCCCCGCCGTGGGGATGACCGGTGAGGTGACCCTGCGCGGGCGGGTGCTCCCCATCGGCGGGGTGCGCCAGAAGGTGCTGGCCGCGCACCGGCACGGATTGAGCCAGGTGATCCTCCCCGCCCGTAACTCGGGCGATCTGGAGGACGTGCCCCAAGAGGTCCGCGACGAGATGGAGTTCCATCTCGTCGAGACCATCGACGAGGTCTTGGCGGTCGCCCTGGGGGAACCAGAGGCGTCCGGGCGCTCCCCGGCGTCGGCCGCGGCTTGAACGCGGTGCTTGGTGACCGTCTCAGGTGCCCGGAGCCCGCGTGCTCTTGGGCTGGGGTTCGGAGCCGTAGGGCTGTGTCTCCTCGTCGAAGCTGACGGTCACCCGCTGTCCGGGTTGGCGAGCGGACTGGTGGGAGATGGCCGCCAGGACCCTGCGGTCGGCCTCGGTCCTCGGGGGCGACAGCACCCCGCGGGGCCACAGGTGCCGGGCTCTCACGACATTCACCTCGGCGGCGTAGATGGTCACCAGCGCGCCCAGGTAGATCCAGGCGAGCAGGCCCAGGACGATCGCGAAGAACCCATAGACCTGGCTCGTGTTGCGGAGCTCATGGTTGATGAGCAGGGTGCCCCCGATCTGGAGCGCCGTCCAGGCAGCGCCGCCAATGAGCGCGCCCGGGATGAGCTGTCGGTTGGAGATCGGTTTGGGGGTTAGCGCCCTGAAGGCGGCCAAGTACAGGGAGAGGTTCACCACGAACGAGGCGATTGAATCTCCCTGGGTTACTTGGAGACTCCTGACCTTGGAAACGAGGATGGAGTCATGGCGTCACAAGACAAAGCCAAGCACCCGGCCCCCCGTCGCTATAGCGCCGATCAGAAGGCACAGGCGATCCGCCTCGTCCGTCAGCTCCGCAGCGAGTTGGGGACCGAGCGCGGGACCATCGAACGTGTCG
>JBOGFX010000062.1:0-2208 GCA_050743805.1 Acidimicrobiales bacterium | reverse complement strand
TCGTTGGCGTGAGCGAGTCGTACTTGAACACCGAGAGATGGACCATTTGTTCAGAGTCCTCGAAATCGAGGGTGGTCACCGGGGCTGGCACCTCGGTGGTCCCTTCGAGCAAACCCGTGCATTGCTGCGACGTCTCGACGATGTAGTTGGGGGGCGGCTCGACCTCCTGGGCGCAATAGACGAACCCCGGAAGTTGCATCGGGAATGTCCCGAGTCCGCCGGGCCCTGTCGTCGTGCTGGCAACCAGTTGCTCGCCTGTCTGAGTTGCTCCGACGGGATAGGGGAGGACACTTGGAAGCAAGGCACTGACGCGGTACAGGTCGAAGCGCGCCTGTGAGAGTCCCGTCGACAGGCTTGCAGCGTCTACCTTCTTGACCTGGATCGTCACAAAGAGCCCCGGGTCGGTGACGGTTATGGGCTCGTCCGCCTGGTCCTCATCGGCAACGAAGCATCCGGTCGCCCCGGGGCTCAGCCCTGGTGGAGCAGCCATCTCCCTCCAGCAGTATCGAACGCCGGAGTCGAGATCTAGGCCCGTGACACAGGTTCCCGAGCGGTCCGTGGTGCAACGAGTGGCCTCCGAGCCCCCGACCGCCCCTTGATAGACGACGATCACCGCACCGGAGAGCGTCAGCTCAGCGGGATTGATGTTTCCGGTCGCTACCTTTTGGAAGACGGCGCTGACGAGCTTCACATCACCGAACTTCAAGACGGCATTCTCGCCAGGGAGAAGATCGACGACCTGGGTCGCGGGGTTTGGTGTCGCGTATCCCGGTGGGGCAGAGATCTCGGTCACCTGATATCGGCCCGGGACCAGCGAGCTGCCGTCGTTGCCGTCAGGCGAGCAAGAGCCGGTCATTCCAGTTGTGCATGTTCCCAGAAATCGGTCGAAGACCCCAGTGTCGTCCTGGTCATAGGAAAACTGAAATACCGCCCCCTTGAGGGGTGAAGCCGTTTGGGCATCTGCCTTGTCGATCGTCAGAGTCGCGGGGCTCACATGGTCTTCCTCGGCACCGGTGAACGAGATCACCGTGTTCGTCCCGGCGCGGACCGTTACCTGCTGGTCAGGTGCCGTCCCGTAGCCGGGTGGAGCGAGCGCCTCGTGGATTGTGTAGGTGCCAGCGGCGAGTCCGGGAGTAGTGCCAGTTGTGCCACCTGGTCCCGTCGTCAAGGTGGCTTGCACTCCAGAGGAGTTCTGCACGTCGAAGACGGCGCCCGCGAGTGGGTAATAAGCGGTGTCGTCACCGCCTTTCACGATCGAAACCGTTCCTGTGGTGGGCAGGGCCGTGAACGACCCAGCGCTCTGCAGTGCCTCAGGGGCGAAAAACGCCGCGAGCTGCTGGGCGCGAGGCTCGAAGGCTGAAGGAGACCAGAAAGTCAGGCCACTTTGGCCGACCCCATCAGGCACGCTGACCGACACTGCGACAGGCCCGGGTTCTGCCGCGAACAAGCCGATGGCCGCGTCCCCAGAATCGTCGGTACCAACGGTCACTGAGCTTGATCCCCCTACGGAGCCCAGGGTGCCGCCCGTCACGGACACCTCGACGGACAGGCCTGCGGCCGGTCTGGCGGTGCCAGGGAACGTCGCGGAGATCTCGAGCTCGGCGTTGCCTCTAAACGAGGTGGTCCCGCCGCTGAGCGAGACGCTCAGTTGCGGGGCCCCCGAAGATCCGACCGCTGCTAGATACCAGTCGTGCAGAGCCTCGAATGCGGCGAGCACCCCCGGGTCCATACCGGGGGTTGGATCCGACCAGACCACCGAGTCGTAGAGGAGCTTGCCTGCCACGGCAGCCTGGGCGGCCGTGAACTGTCCGTTCAGGCCGTCCCACCAACCGAGGGCTTGGGCTTCGCTGAACGCGAAGCCCAGCGCAGAGGCCTCAGAGGTGTTCGAGCCAGCTGGAGGTCCCGAGCCAACGTAGTCGTACACAGGAGCCGGGTAGTACCCGCCGCTCGCGGGCGGATCGGCGCAGAAGGCCCAGCCCTCTGCGGTGGGAAAGCCAGGCCCGTATGAGCCGTACCAGGTGTTGTCGCCCGAATAAGTCGCGCAGAACCCCTGGAACGGGTAGGGCGGCCCTCCGACGCTGCAGGGCGCGGGTCCATCTCCGAAGGCGGGTTGCTCCGTGGCCGTTGTAAATGCCAAGCCGACTGAGCCGGCACCCACGAGCAAGGCGCAGATGGCGGTGAGCCTTTTGCTCAGGGCATGGCGCCGTT
>JBOGFX010000061.1:0-1951 GCA_050743805.1 Acidimicrobiales bacterium | reverse complement strand
GTCCAGCTGTTCTTGGCCAATGCGTCTGCGGACACCACCAAGCTCAACGCTCGGATCGGGGTCTCGATGCTCTACATGCTGGTGATCCCGGCGTTCATGCCCTCCACTCTGGCCGCCTACTCGGTGGTCGGCGAGCGCGAGCAGGGCACCCTTGAGCCCGTCCTGATCACCCCGATCCGCCGCGAGGAGTTCCTCATCGGCAAGGCGCTGGCCGCCTTCGTCCCGACGCTCGTGATCGCCTATGTGGTCTTTGGCGTCTTCCTCGCCGCCGCAGCCCAGTTCGCTCATCCCGTGATCGTCTCGGCGCTCTATTCGGGTACCCACGTGCTGGTACAGCTCCTATTCACGCCTTTGCTCGCCGGCTGGGGAGTCTGGGTGGGGATCGCCGTCTCCGCTCGTTCTACCGATGTCCGCGTCGCCCAGCAGTTGAGCGTGCTCGGCACCCTCCCGCTGCTGGCCATCCTGGCGCTGATCTCTCTGAACGTGATCGCCGTGTCCGCCGCTCTCGCGGTCGGCCTCGCCGTCGCTCTGCTGGCTGTCGACCTGTTGGCCTGGCGAGTAGTAGCGGGCGTATTCGACCGCGAGAGGCTCATCACTGGCGTGCGGAGTTGAGACCTTCATGATCACAGCGGTTGACAACAACGCCGAAATCGGTTCAGACGAGAGAGGACACAAACGTGACGGCAACACTGCATCTGGTTAGAGAAAAGGGTGTCGCCATGGGTTTCTGGCCCTTTGCGGAGCTCCGACGTGGCACGTTCCACGTTCTGCTCGATGGCAACGATGTCGGCTCGATCCACATGCACGGAACGATCGATGTGTCGATCGAGCCGGGGCGTCACACGATACAAGTCAAAGATGGTCGATCCACCAGCAGCCGAGAATCCTTTGACGCGGCCGACGGAGCGGTCGTCACCTTCCGTTGCAACAGCTCCCGGATCTGGCCGGTCTACCTCGCGTCACTCGTCGTACCGAGCCTTGCGCTCAAGCTCAGGCGCGAGTGACAGTGATGCGACACCCCCAGCGTCCGCGCCTCGACGAGGCACAAGTCGCTGAGCTTCCGCAGTCACCTTCTTATCTATTGCGCGAACAGGTGGCTATCGAGCCAAGCGCGACGTGGCTGCATCGGCCATCGACGGCTCCTCTATCTCCACGACCAGCGGAGCCGCAATCGGTTGGAAGCCCCTGTCCACCGAGCCGCTGCGGAATCAGACGTCAACCGGAATTGGAGATGTCCAGCTTGCCGCGTGAGTCTTTGCCAGAACGCCCGGTAGAAAACGAGAGGGACATCGCTGCATGCTCGCCGCATCAGCCGCGTGGCGTCAAAGTCCTGGCCAAGGTCCATGGATGGCCTTCTCGGCACTCACAGGGCCTGACATGGTCCCGCCCTGTGGTCGATGAGCAGCAGATGGGCTCGGCTCAGCGCGGCCCGCGGGCCTTCAGGTCCCGACGGGCCCAGTAGGGGACGAGGCGCAGGGTCACCGGTGGCAGCTCCCCGTAGACGAGGAGCCCCGTACCGCGCGGCAACCTACGCAAGGCCCCTGGGGGGACCATCGGCCTCCACGAGCGCGACACGGTGGTCGACGCCGGGCCACGTCGATCGCGCGTCGAAGAGGTCATCACCACCTCCTGGTCGCCCGCCAAGAGCCGGACGTGCTCCAAGGTCGAGGGCTCGGCGATCCCCGAGAGAAAGAGGCGGGCCCGGTGGTTGTTCAAAACCGTAGGAGCCCGCTGCCCATAGCGCGAGGTGATCTGGGCTAGGTCCTGCCAGACCGTGACGAGCTGGATGCCGTGCCCGGCGCAGGTCGCGGCAAGCACGTCGAGCTCGGCAACCGGAGCGATGTTGGCGGCTTCGTCCAAGACCATCAGCAGGGGCGGATCCAGGCGCCCCGATCTGGCGGCCCTTGCAAACGCCACGTCGAGAACCTGTTTCAAGAGGGCCACGAACAGG
>JBOGFX010000060.1:0-6783 GCA_050743805.1 Acidimicrobiales bacterium | reverse complement strand
GCCTAGAAGAGGACGCGGCGGGGCACGACGGCTCTGCCGCTCGGGTCCTGGCGTCCCTCGCCCTCCAGTCCTACGGCGCCTGGACGCTCACGCTTCCCGACGGCTCGTTGCCGCGCTCCCTGCCCGCCTCGCTGCGCGACGATCCCCGAGCCCTGGGCTCCTGGCCCATCCGCGAGCTCGATGGAGATGCACCGGGCTTCGTGCTCAGCGTGGGAGCAGGGAGCAGCCTCGTCCCTCACGCCCTGGCGCGCCTCGCCCAAGCCATCGGCGAGCACCCAGGTTGTGACGTCGTCTATTGCGACGAGGACGTGGCGGAGGGCTCCGGGAACGGTTCCGTTGCGCTCAAGCCCGGCTTCTCCCAGGACCTGTTGTGGGCGCACCCCTTCACCGGCGACCTGTTGGCGGTCCGCTTCTCGCTGATGGAGCCGGACGAGGAGCCGCCGTCAGATCCTGTCTCCCTCTACGACCTCGCCCTCAGGGCCACCCAACGTGGAAGATCGGTGGTCCACCTGGCAGAGGTGCTGGTTCACACCGCGCGCCCAAGCCAGCCGCTCCCCTACGAGGCCGGCCGTGCCGCACTGGAGCGCACGCTGGGCCAGCTAGGCGTCCGAGCGCGGGTGGAGCCGGGACCCTTCGAGGGGAGCTTCTCGCTTGCAAGGAGGTCGAGCACGCCGCCCAAGGTCGGCATCGTGATCCCCTTCAGGGACGCGGCGGCGATGCTGGCCAACTGCCTTGGCTCCATCTCCACCGGCTCGGGGCGCTACGAGACCGAGATCGTGCTCGTCGACAACGGGAGCGTGGAGCCCGAGACCACCGCCCTGTTGGACCGCCTCGCCCAAGACCCGGGCATCGTGATCGTCGAGCACGCAGCGGCCTTCAACTGGTCCGCGCTCAACAACCTGGGCGCATCGACCTGCGACTCCGACCTGCTCCTGTTCTTGAACAACGACACCCAGCTGCGGCACCGAGACAGCATCGAAGTGCTCGCGCAACAAGCATTGCGTCCCGAGGTGGGCGTTGTCGGCGCAAGGCTCCTCTACCCCGACGGCTCGATCCAGCACGCGGGGATCGTGCTGGGCATGCGCGGGATCGCGTGGCACATCTTCATGGGCATGCCCGAGGGACAGACCGGCTACCTCGGGCTCGACCGCCTCCCCCGTCAGATGAGCGCCGTGACCGGCGCATGCATGATGACTGGGCGCGAGGCGTTCGAGTCCCTCTCGGGCTTCGACGAGACCTTGGAGGTCGCTTTCAACGACGTCGACTACTGCATGAGGGCCACCCAGGCGGGGTACCGCGTCCTGTACGAGCCCCGCGCCGAGTTGACCCACTTCGAGGCGATCAGCCGGGGGATGGCCGGCTACATGGATGACGCGAGGCGTTTCCTCGCCCGCTGGGACAGGTCCTTTTTGCGCGAGGACCCCTTCTACAACCCGAACCTGTCGCGCGAGGTGCCCTGGTGCGCGCTGCGCCAACCCGGCGAGGACGAGAGGTGGGAGGCGGTCATCGATGCGCTGAGCGGCGCCCCGGCAGCGGGTCTTGGCTGAGATCCTCGCTGGCGCCACGCGAGCCAAGGAGCCTGGGCCCCACAAGGACCACTAGCACGCCCAACGCGATAGCCCCCAGGGCGCAAAGCGAAAGGATCTCGCCGGTCTCGAGGTAGGGGGCGTGATAGGTGAGCACCACGGTGCTGCGCCCCGCCGGCACCCGAACCGCCTGGAACGCCACGTCGGCTCGCCGGATCGCCACCTCCTTTCCGTCGAGCGTGGCCTGCCAGCCCGGAGCCCAGGACTGTCGGATGACCAGCCATCCCGAAGAGGCCGAGATCACCGCCAGCCGGCGCGCCGTGGCCGAAGTGGAGGAGACGGAGATACGCCCGCCCAGATGCGCCGGGCCAAGTGCTCCTGAGAGCGGGGCCTGGTCGTCGGGCTTGTAGGAAGCCGGATCGATGACGACCGTCGAGTCGGGGTCGAAGGAGCAGCTCGACACGAGAGCGGTGGACTTTGCGTCACCTTGCGCCACGATCTGGCGCCCGACGAGCGAGTACTCAGAAGCCCCTGGCACCACGTAGTAGGGAACACTCCTGATCTCTCCGGCCCGGTCCAACCCAGGGCCCGACGCGAAGCGACCGTCGCCTCCCACCACCAGCTTCACGCCGAAGAGCCGTAGCCCTTCGATGCAGGCGGGCATGTTCTCGGGGATGGGGCCCGTGTGAAAGACGGCACGGTAGAGGTCGTCGTGCCATCGCAGGCCGAGCGAGTCGTAGCTGCCGACCTCATCGATGCCGAACCACAGGCCGGTCTCCGGCGGGGCGAAGGTCCCCCCCATGAACAGCGCCTCTTTTCCCTTGGTGACCGATTGGAGCTTGGCGATGGTCGGCGTGCGCTGGTAGGCGGCCCAGGTCCCCGTGGTCGTGTTGTACGAGCGCATGATGAGGCCGTTGGACGCGAAGCCGCTGAAGGCGAGACCGCCGCCGGCGACCATGCTCAGCAGCCCGCGCTTGGATGCTCCGGCGAGCACCACCAGGGCTCCGGCGCCCAGCAGGGCGATGAGCCCTTCCAAGACGAGCTGGCGGTGGACGAAGCCGGCGGGCACGGCCGAGGTGCCGGGCACGTGCCTTCTCAACAGCTCCGCCCCGAAGATCGCAGCGGCGATCACCACGCCGAAGACGACCAGGACCACCGCCACGGTCTTTCCAACCGCGACCGGCCGCTTCGCCCGGGCGAGCACCCAGTCGACACCGAGAGCCGCCAGCACCGCCACCCCCATGAGCTCGACGTCCTGGCTCCGGTTGAGATGCGCGTTGGCGAGCCCGGGGATGTGGGTCCAGATGACACCTACCCCGCGGCTGTAGAGAAGGAGCGTCCCCACCACGGCCGCGCCCAGGCCGAACAGCGACAGCGCCTTTTGCCTCCTAGAGAGCAAGCTGACCAGGCCGAGCACCCCCAGGCACACGGCTGCGAGACCGATCGCGTTGCCCCCCAGCTCCGCGTAGTTGGTCGGCGGGTGCAGCCAGGTGTAGAAGGCCGCATCCTCGTGGGCGAACTGCGGACCCCCGAAGAGGTTGGGGAAGGCGACGAGGGGGGCCGTGTTCGCGCTGAAGCCGGGGATGACCATGCTCGGATGCGCCGCCAGCTTCGCCGCGGTTGAAGAGATGTGCTCGTACGCGAGGAACGGGAACAGCCCCGCCGCAGAGACACCGATGCCAACCACAGCGGCGGCTGCGAGCTCACAGGCGCGCAGCGCGCGCTGCAGCCAGCGCCTCGGCGAGAAGGCGATCAGGACCAACGAGTAGGCGGCCACCATGATGAGGTCGAAGATCGCCGTCTCGGGATTGCCTCCCAGGATCATCGCCCCTACGCCGACCGCCAGCCCGCCGAGCGCCAGGTACCTTCGCCACAGAGGAGGAGGTGGCCTGCTCCGCACGCCCAGAGCCACCGCCGCGCACCACAGCGCCAAGGGCAGGAACGCAGAGACGCTCACGATCGTCTGGTAGTCGAGCCAGACGATGTGATAACCGGCGAAGGCGAAGATGGTGCCGCCCACCACCGCGGAGAGATCGCGCAAGCCGTTCCTGGCAAGGAACAGGTACGTGAGGAACCCGAGCATCCACAGCCGCGCGAGCGCGGCTGCCAACAGGGCCAGACGGAACGAAAGCACGTAGAAGAACGCGCTGAAGGGCGAGAAGACCACCGATTGGCCGTTCGCGAGGAAGGGCTGCCCGTTGCCGTCGATCGGGTTCCAGACCGGGAGGCTCCCCGAGCGCACGCTCTGGCTCGTGAAGTGCATGAAGGGGGCCAGCTGCACGTAGACGTCGGACTCCAAGGTGTTGTGCGGGGCCAGTGGTTCTCCTGGGATCCGGGTCAGGCTCCACAGCTGACCGATATCGGAGGGGACGAACCAACCTCCCTTGGTTATCGGCGCCCAAAGCTCGATGAAGGCGAGCACGCCAAAGAGCACGGCCACCAAGAGACGGCGTCTCATCCATGGCCGCCTCGAGACAGCAAGCTCGTTGGAGGGCGTTTCAGCGAGCCGGACGTCGGGCGTCGCTGGGGCGCTCAGCTGATCCACGCCAACATCGTCTCAGAGGCAGCGGGACTTGCGGCCACCCTTGGGACCCCGGCGTCACAGGGAGCGCCCCGGTCCTCGAGCGCTCTTTGGGCGCGGGCTCCCCTGCGGCTACGGCGCCGTGGCTATCGGGGCGTCCCGGCTGCCCGGGCGGCGTGCTCCGACTCGATTCCCGCAGGGACGCCGCGGATCGCGAACTTGGCCACCACCAGCCTCTCAGCGGCCCAAACCGCAGGGTTCGCTTGCCTCAGCTGGTATTTCGCGACTAGAAAATCAGCCATTGTGAGCGACGCTCGCGCGTCGGCGGTGCGCTCCGCTGGACGCCCCGCTCGTCCAGGTCCGTCCATCCGCTGGGCGCCCTGTCGCCTCCTGGGCCCTGCCGCCCTGGCCGGGGCCTCCCTCGTCGTGGCGCTCGCGGGAGCACCGAGGATCTCCGGCGCGGCGACCCTGTCGAGCCTCCAGTCCCAGGCGACCGAGCTGGGCCAGCAGCTCATCCACGAGCAGCTGCAGGTGAACGGCTTCGAGGCCCAGTACGAGACCCTGAGCGTCAGGGTCAGCGACGACGACGCCATGATCTCGGCCATCGACCAACAGGTGGTCCACGATCGCGCGATGGTTAGCGTCCAGAAAGGACGCCTGCTCAAAGAGGCCGTCGACAACTACGTGAACGCCGGCACCGAGACGTTGAGCGGTCCGCTGGTGCTGTTCGGAGACGACCAGTCGATCGCCACCAACCGAGACGAGTACGAAACGGTCGCGGTTGGGGACACCAACGTGACGCTCGCGCTGCTGCATGTCGACGAGGACCAGCTCATGAGCCACGAAACCGAGCTAGCGACCAGAAGGGCCCAAGATGCCAGCGCGCAACAGGCGGCGCTAGAAACCCTCGACAGTGCCACGGCCGTCTCCACGCAGCTCGCTCGGAACCAGACGTTGGTCAAAGGTCAGCTTGCCGTGGCGATCGCCGGCGACCGTGAGCAGCGGGCGATCACCGCCGCCCAAAGCCGCCCAGATCCAGGCGGAGCCTTGAGCGACCCGCCCCTGCCCCCCTTCCTACAGTGCGTAGTTCACTACGAATCGGGCGGCAACTACCAGGCGGTCTCCCCCGACGGGCTCTTCATGGGGGCCTTCCAGTTCTCCCAGGCGACCTGGAACCAGGCGGCCGAGTTGGCGGGGTTGCCTGATCTAGTCGGCGTCCCGCCGAACCAGGCCTCCAAGGCTGCCCAGGACACCCTGGCGATCGCCCTCTACGACGCGGACGGCTCCCAACCCTGGTACGACCCTTGCTCCAACGCCTGAAGGAGCTGCCGGTGCCCGGGGAGGTGATCTGGCAGAGTTGACGGAGAGACCCTTTCGTCGAACCGGGCCCGGGGACCGCGTCGAGGCACCGCCGGGCTCGGATGCCGATCTCTTCGAGGGGCGCGAGCCCACCAGCCACGAGAAGATGAGCGGCTTGCCCTGGGAGGCCTCCTACGCCGATGGGTCCGCGCCCTGGGACATCGGCCGTCCCCAGCCCGCGGTCGTGCGCCTCGTATCGACCGGCGTGCTGCGCGGACCGGTGCTCGACGCGGGATGCGGGACCGGGGAGAACGCGCTTCATGTCGCGTCGAGCGGACTGTGGGTCCTAGGGGTCGACGTGGCCAAGACAGCGATCGGGATCGCGCGTGACAAGGCAACAGAGCGCGGCTTGGACGCTCGCTTCGCATTGGCCGACGCGTTGGATCTGGGAGCGCTGGGCAGAACGTTCGCGACCGTTCTTGATTGCGGGTTGTTCCACAGCTTGAACCCCGAAGAGCGAAGGCGTTACGCGGCGAGCCTCGCAGTCGCCACCGATCAGGGGGGCAGTGCCTACGTGCTGTGCTTCAGCGACCGGGGCCCCGACACCGGCCCCCACCCTGTGAGCGAGGCGGAGCTGCACCTGGTCTTCGATGGACGCGCCGGGTGGGAGATCCAAAGCGTGCAACCGGAGCGTCTGTACGCAAGCTTCGCCCAAGTGGGGGGTCTCGCCGCCTGGATGGTGACGGTCAAACGCGGCTCCGGAGTCCTTGAGCCCAAGCCCACTTAACATCTTCCAGCACCTTCATCGAACAACGAATGGTGCCCCATGCCAATGTCAACCACGGGGCCTCCCTCTGTGTCAACCACACGTGAGCGTAAAGCACCCGGTACTGAGGGTGGCATAGGCATGCGACGCTCATGGCATGACCCGCGTCAGGATCAGCACCACCGTGGACCAGCAACTTTTGGAGCTGGCACGCGAGGTAAAGGCGGGCGTGCCGGACTCAGCCCTTGTCGATGAGGCCCCGGCAGCCTTGCTTGCTCGACACCGTGCCGCGGAAGTCGACGCAGCGTACGCCTCGTACGACGACCACCCGCTTGACGAAGAGGACGAGTGGGGCGACCTTTCATCGTTCCGAATTGCGGCAGCGGCGTCATGAGCTCGATGCCCGCTCGGGGCGACGTCTGGTGGTGTGAGCTCCCCGAGATCGGGAGAAGGCCAGTGGTAGTGCTGTCCCGTGACGTCGCCATCCCTCGACTTCGGCGGGCGGTCGTCGCTCCGTGCACCACGACCATCCGTGGCTTGCCCAGTGAGGTTGTCCTCGAGCCAGGTGACGACCCCGTGCCACGGCACTGCGTCGTCAACTTGGACTCGATCGAAAGCGTCGCCCTCGGCGTCCTCACCGAACGAATCGGACGCCTTGCTGACCTCAGGAT
>JBOGFX010000059.1:0-2454 GCA_050743805.1 Acidimicrobiales bacterium | reverse complement strand
GCCTAGACCCGTCCGAGGTACCACAGAGCCGGAAGACCTTAAACTTGCTTGCGAGCCGACCTAACGTTCTCGGGCGCATCGCTGCTGGCCTGGGCGCGATCTTTGTGCCTCTTGCCGAACGCATGATCGCGCCAGGAGGGCGCGTCGCTCTGGTACTTCCGAAGACACTGCTCACAGGACTCCACTGGGATGAAACGCGCCAACTCCTTTCGCAGAACTTCCACGTTGAGACGATCGTTTCATCGCATGAGGCCGGCCACTGGAACTTCTCTGATTCGACCGACCTCTCCGAAGTGTTGGTGATCGCTCGGAAACTGGCCGAGAGCGAGGACCGTACGGGTCAAGAGACGACCTGGGTGCAGCTGACCAAGAACCCCGATAACGCCATCGACGCCCTGGGGGTTGCCAGCTCCCTCTCGCGGATGGGCAATCCAGGTGTAAACGGGACGGCCATAACGGTTGGGAGCGGGTTGTTCTCGAACTTTGGGACTGCCTTCAGCCGCCCCGCACCGATCACAGATGATCCGTGGCTCCATGCGCACTTTGCCAGCGCTGAACTCGACCAAGTCGCTATGTCTTTAGCGGCGGGTGGCTCGATCAGCCTCCCGCGCAGTTTGGAGTCGACGTCGATTCCCCTGGTAGCCCTTGGCGAGATAGCCGAAATTGGGCCCAATCGACCCCGCATCCACGAGGCGTTTGTCCTCACTGACTCCGTCACTAGCTACCCAAGCCTTTGGGGGCACGATTCCAACGTCACCACCACCATTGAGGCAAAGTCCAACACCTGGTTGGCCGTCACGACCGGCGACCCCCGTACTCCTAAGTGGAAGACCGTGAGGACGCCGGAGCGGGCCGCCAGTTACGCGGCGGAGCTCTGGCAGGGCTCGGGTACTGTGATGGTGGCCGAGCGCCTGTGGCTCATCACTCACCGAGCCTCGTCCGTCTGCTTACCCTCTCGGGCATTAGCGAACATGATGTGGCCCGTTCAGCTGAACAAACCCGATCCCGACCTAGACCATTGCCTGACCCTGTGGATGAACCCGACTCTGGGACTAATCGCCTGGGTTGGAACCGCTGAGGAGACACGGGGACCGTGGATGAGCATGAAGAAGAACAAACTCGTGAATCTCCCGGTACTCGACGTCCCGAATTTGACGACATCGCAACGCGGTTCACTCCTTCAATGTTGGGAGGCCGTCCACGATTGTAAGCTCCGGCCGATCGCTCAGACCAAGGAGGATCCGATCCGCGGTCAGATTGACGCCGCCATTGCTCAAGCCTTCAAAATCAGCCTTGACTCGATTGAGGCGATCAGGGAGCTCTTCAGCGGTGAGCCGCGCCTTAAGGCCCGGCAAGCACGGCCTACCCGGAAGCAGCGGGTCAAACCACCCGACATCGATGAGCTTTCCCTGTTTGGATAGACGAGGCTCCTTGAACCCTGGGTCGCGTGGTACATGCAATCTCCGAGTTAGCTACTACGGAAGCCCGCTCCTGCCGGGTCTCAGAGCTGCTCACCGGCGGGGCTCTCCTCCGCCGGGGAAGGCGGGTCTGTATAGGCAGTCTGAGACGCCCCGCCAAGAAAGATTGCCTCAAGCAGGTAGACACGTAGCGTCAGCCCGGCCCCAACTATGAAAACCACGCTCATGACAAAGGGCAATGGAAGTGCGTAGAGCAGCGACACCGGGTGCCAGTAGCCGATGTGGTAAGGCTCAATTGTCGGCGCAACCATCAGCCCAACGAATGCGGCCACGAGAGCTTCTGCTAGCCCAACAGCCTGCCGGTGCAGCAAGATGCGTACGAGCCGGAACGCCCCCGTCGTAGTCGCTGCCGGCCATCTCTGTCGGATTCTGCTCCTGGTCTCTTCTGGCATCGACTCCCAGGGGTGACCCTGCTCTGCGATGCGCTGCTTCACCTCCATTCGCAGAGAGTCCAATCGGTCGGCGACTGGTTGGATGTTGAGGCGCTCGAACGAAGCGATAAGCTGCGGCGCCCCGATGAGCCAGGCAATTGAGACTCCTATCACCCCGAGGAAGTAGGAGTTCCACTCGCCCGGCCAAGTGGGAATCGCCGCCGCGCCCAGCACGACTAGCCAGAAGACGATCCGCAGAAGGCGGTTAAGGACCCGTTGGCCTCGTTCATTCAGTGGGTGTGCGCCCCTCAGCTCTCTAAGTCCAACGTGCAAGAGAGCGCGAGCCATGGACAGCTCGGTCAGTAGCGGAAGCTTGACCGCGTCCCCGTCGGGGTTGTGACGGCTGATCTCCACTCCCCTTACGTGCCGTCTGACACCTGTATACAGGTGACGCCGAACCCACGGCTGTGAAGCTCGTGGGCAATGTGGCGCAGGCTGATTTTGCTAAAGAAAGGCAAAGCCTGTACCAGCGATCGGCCCCGCCAGCGCGCTACGATTGCATACACGATCTCATAATCGCTCGTTCTTAGGGCCGCCAGGGGGAA
>JBOGFX010000058.1:0-2837 GCA_050743805.1 Acidimicrobiales bacterium | reverse complement strand
CATAACCGCGGTATGGGTGATCGCCTTGACCAATGCGATCAACCTGATCGATGGGCTTGACGGCCTCGCCGCAGGGGTGGTCGCCATCGGTGGCGGCGCGCTTTCGGTCTACGGCCTGCGTCTCATGGAGCTCGGCGTGCTACCCGTGGACAACATCGGGCCGCTGATTGCCGCGATCGCGTGCGGGATCTGTATCGGGTTCCTCCCCTTCAACTTCTTCCCCGCGAAGGTGTTCATGGGTGACGCCGGCGCGCTGCTTTTGGGGACGCTGTTGTCGGCCTCAACCATGGTGATCGGGGGCCGCATCCCGGTGACGAGCGGGTCCACGTACTTCTTCTTTGCGCCTCTGTTCATCCCTCTGTTCATCCTGGGGGTCCCGATCCTCGACATGGCCTTCGCGTTCGTGCGGCGCACCGCCAGAGGGACCGGCTTCCATCACGCGGACGCCGAGCACATCCACCACCGGTTGCTGCGATTGGGCCACGGGCACCGCCGCAGCGTGGCCATCCTGTGGGCTTGGACGGCGGTGCTCTCGGGCTTCGTGCTCTTCCCACTGTTCATCCCCAAGGTCAACGCCTTCATCCCCTTCGGGGTCGCTGCCCTGGGCGTGGGCCTCTACACCCTGTTCCATCCCGGGTTCCGTTTTCGCCGCCAGGGACGCCGCGAGGTGGGGGGGACGGGTGCTCGGGTGCTGCCCACCGCCCATGAGATCCAAGGGGACCCAGCAGCTGAGAGCCAGGCCATCGTTGCCGGGGCGGGGTTGACCGGGGAGCTGGGTCCTTCGGCGACGGCCGGGAACCGCCGTTTTGCTCGGCGGGGCGGCCAGATGCGATAATGGCGAGCGGTGCCACACGACCGGGTCACCGAGTCGGGTGCCCGCATACTCCGTTCGCGGCGCGACGGTAAGGCTGTCTCACCTCTGTGACCTAGGACTGTCCGTTGAACCCCCCCGCCCTCATAGCATCTGACGCGTCGTACGAGCAGGCTGGGGACCGCTTTGGGGGAAGACACAGGGACTGGGCGCGACACCCCGAAGGCCGGCCAGGTGTCGCTGGGCGACCTCTTCTGGGTGGGGACCGCCTGCGCGCTGAGCGTGGTCGTGGGGATGGGGCTGGGGTACCTGTTCGATCAGCTCGCGCACACCCTGCCGTGGCTCACGTTCGCTGGTCTCGCATTCGGCATCGTGATGGCGGTGGTCATCGCCGTGCGCCAGCTGCGACGGGTCTCGTAGCGGTGGCCGGGGGCCGGCCGGGGGTCTGAGCCGATGCTGTTCTCCCAGCTCTCGTTGCCAGAGGTGGCCAAGATCTCCCGGCGCGCCGTCTTCGGCGCCCTGGCGGTGGGGGTAGTCGGGCTTGTCGCGTCGAGCCTGCTCGGGGCTGCTCTGTGGGGCCTTGGCCTCTGTTTGGGAGTGGCCTTTGGGATCGGCAACTTCCGAATGGTCCAGGGATCGGTCGTCAAGGCGGGGAGGCGTCTCGGAGGGCGGCGGCGGCCGCTTGCGATGAGCACCTTGGGGCGCCTGGGCGTCATAAGCGCGGTCGCCCTTGGCCTTCTGTTCGTGAGCTTCCAGCTGGGCTTCGGGATCATGGCGGGTCTTGCTTGCTTCCAGCTCCTCGTGCTTGTGGCCGTGGCCCGCTCGATGATGGGCACCCTGTCTGTGGGCGCAGGTTCGATGGGAGGGGGACTGTCGCGCCTTGAGAGCCTGAGCTCTCTGTTCGGCACAGAGGACCTCGAGGTGGGCGACGAGGACCCCGCCGGCGAGCCCCAGGGCCAGCTGCCCGGTGATGTGGCCGCGGAGGGCTCGTGAGTCTTGGGCTCGGTGGCCTCGCCACGAACATCCCCGTCGGCGATCACGTCGTGGGGAAGTTCCTCGGTTTGCAGCTGAATCTCGACACCATCTGGGCCACCGGCGCCGGAGTGCTGGTCGTCTGCATCTTCACCGTCGTGATACGACGTCAAGCGACGAGCGGTGTGCCGGGGAAGCTTCAGGCCCTCTACGAGTGGATCGTCGAGCTGGTCACCCGCCAGGTGGAGAGCTCCATCGGTGAGGCGGGGCGCGCGGTCATCCCTCTGGCAGTCTCGCTCTTCTTGTTCATCTTGGTCTGCGACTGGTTCGAGGTCCTCGGTCTGGGCAGCCATTTCGAGTGGCTCGCCGCACCGACCGGCGACATCAACCTGCCGCTTGCGATGGCGGTCTTCGTGATCGTGCTCGTGCACGTGGCGTCGATTCGCGCACGAGGAGTCGCCGGCTACGTCCGCCACTACGCAACCCAGCCGTTCTCCGCGCTGCTCGTGCCGGTGAACATCTTCTTGAACGTCGTCGAAGAGGGGGCGAAGCCGATCACTCTCTCCCTGCGGTTGTTCGGCAACCTGCTCTCGGGGACCCTCATGCTGTCGGTCATCGCCGCGCTCGGAGCCTGGAAGCTCTCCGGGGCGCCCGTGGGGGACGTGCTCATCGTGGTCATAAACCCCGTGTGGAAGCTCTTCGACTTGTTCATCGGGGCGATCCAGGCGTTCATATTCGCCCTTCTCACGATCCTGTACTTCGACATCGCGATGACCACTGAGCACTGACGGAAGAACCGGCAAGACGAACCGAGCAAAGAGCACCCCAAGAGCGCTGAGCGTCAACTCTTAGATACAAAGGAGACCAGCAAAATGGCACATGACACGACCCAGCAGGCGATCCAGCTTGCCGGGGCCATGGTGGGCGGTGGTTTGGCCCTGGGAGGGGGCGCGGTCGGCGCCGCGATCGGCGACGGCCTCGCGGGCAGCCAGACGATCGCCGGAGTGGCGCGCCAGCCCGAGGCCCAGGGCCGCCTGTTCACGATCATGTTCCT
>JBOGFX010000057.1:0-14436 GCA_050743805.1 Acidimicrobiales bacterium | reverse complement strand
GCCGCTCCTCCAGGCCGTCGACGGTCCTCGCCAACTCGGCGGGGAGTCGGTCGCCGAACTGGGCGTAGTGCTCTCGGATCAAGGGGACCTCGGCGCGCCACTCGTCGTCGTCGACCCGCAGCAGCTCGTCCATGTCCTCCCGGGAGACGTCGACGCCATCGATGTCGATCGCGCCCGGTGCGGGCACCCAGCCGATCGGCGTCTCGACCGCCTCGCCTCGCCCGGCCGCCCGGTCGAACACCCACTCGAGCACCCGGGAGTTCTCCCCGTAGCCGGGCCAGAGGAACTTGCCCTCGGCGTCTTTGCGGAACCAGTTGACGTAGAAGAGCTTCGGCAGTTTGTCCGGGGTGGACGCCTGCCCCACGTCCAGCCAGTGTGCGAAGTAGTCGGCCATGTTGTAACCGCAGAACGGCAGCATCGCGAAGGGGTCACGCCGGAGGTTGCCGACCGCGCCGGCCTGAGCGGCTGTCGTCTCGGACGCCATGATCGAGCCCAAGAACACGCCGTGAGCCCAGTCGAAGGATTGGACCACCAAGGGAACCACCGACGCCCGGCGACCACCGAAGAGGATCGCGGATATGGGGACACCCTCTGGGTCCTCCCACTCCGATGCGATCGCGGGGTCCTGGGACGCCGGGGTGGTGAAACGAGCGTTGGGGTGCGCCGCGGTGGTGCTCTTCTCGGGGGTCCAATCCTCGCCGCGCCAGTCGGTCAGGTGGGCTGGAGGATCGCCCATCCCCTCCCACCACACATCGCCCTCGTCGGTCAGGGCGGTGTTGGTGAAGATCGAATTCGCGGCCAGCGTGAGCATGGCGTTCGGGTTGGTCCGATCGTTGGTCCCCGGTGCAACGCCGAAGAAGCCGGCCTCGGGGTTGATGGCACGCAGGCGACCTTCGGCGTCCGGCTTCATCCAACAGATGTCGTCGCCGATGGTCTCCACCTTCCATCCTGGCAGCGTCGGGATGAGCATGGCGAGGTTCGTCTTGCCACACGCCGAGGGGAATGCCCCGGTCACGTAGCGCACCTCGCCCTGGGGGGAGGTGAGCTTGACGATGAGCATGTGCTCCGCGAGCCAGCCTTCGTCCCTCGCGATGACCGAGGCGATCCGCAGGGCTAGGCACTTCTTGCCCAGGAGGGCGTTGCCGCCATACCCCGAGCCGTAGGAGATGATCTCGCGGGTCTCGGGGAAGTGGACGATGTACTTGTTGTCGGCATTGCACGGCCAGGGAACATCGGAGTCTCCTGGTTCCAGTGGCGCTCCGAGCGAGTGCACGCAGGGCACGAAGTCACCGTCTGCGCCGAGCACCTCCAAGGCGCCCGCACCCATCCGTGTCATGATCCGCATCGAGACAGCCACGTAGGCAGAGTCGGTCAACTGGACGCCTATCTGGGCCTTGTCGGAACCGAGCGGCCCCATGGAGAACGCGACGACGTACATGGTCCGGCCGCGCATCGAACCCTTCAACAGGTTCGTCAGCAACTCGCGCATCTCGGCGGGATCTCGCCAGTTGTTGTTCGGCCCCGCGTCGGTCTCGCTGAGCGAGCAGATGAAGGTGCGGTCCTCCACCCGCGCGGTGTCAGCGGGATCCGAATGGCACCAGTAGCTGTTGGGCCGCTTGGCCTCGGACAGGGAGGTGAACGTTTTGGCCTCCACCAGCATCGAGCAGAGCCGGTCGTACTCTGACGCCGAGCCGTCGCACCACTCGACCCGCTCGGGCTGGGTGAGTGCTGCGATCTCCTCCACCCAGTCAAGAAGCTTCTTGTTGGCGGTCGGGGCACTTTGGCTCGGAGGCATATCGTCACACCTTCCTGTTGACTCGTTCAGTCGGTTCGTGCAGCCAAACTTTGTGTGGCTGGCAATGCTAGGCATGGACGGTGGTCCACCCCAAACAAGGCCCCGTGTCAGGACCCCGCTCACCGACCGGCGAAGATGCCGTAATAAAGCGTATCGCGCAGAGGTTGGGAACCCGGCTCGGACCGTCGACCAGCGCAGAGGTGCGTATCGGCGACGATTCGGCCGTGCTGGCGGACCCCCTCCAGGATCTGCCACTGCTGCTCACCGCCGACGCGGTCGTCGATGGCGTCCACTTTGACCTGTCGCTGGTCGGGATCGCCGACGTCGGATGGAAGGCGCTGACCGCTGCGGTCAGCGACGTGGCGGCCATGGGGGGTACGCCATGGCGGTCGCTCGTCACCGTTCAGGCTCCCAAGGGGACCGACCTCGACGCCTTGTACGAGGGGGTCGAAGAGGCCTCCCACAGGTGGGGGTGCCCCGTGGTGGGTGGAGACTTGAGCATCGCCGCTCAGCTGGTGGCCTCGGTGTTCGTCCTCGGTCACGCCCCTCGGCGCGACGGAGCCGTCTTGCGCGCCGGCGCGAGCCCGGGCGACGAGCTCTTCGTGACCGGCCCGCTCGGAGCGTCCGCCGCAGGCCTGCGCGCTCTGCGTTCCGGCCCGCAGCGATCATTGGGAGCACAAGCCGACCTCGTGTCGGCTTATCGGCGGCCCCAGGCCCGTTTAGCCGAAGGCCGTGCTGCCGCGGCCGCAGGGGCGACGGCCATGATGGACATCTCCGACGGACTGGGGCTCGACCTGAGCCGGATGGCCGAGTGCTCCGGGGTTGGCGCCGCCCTGACGCAGGTTCCAGTGGCGCACGGCGCGACCCTGGACGAGGCTCTCGGGGGGGGCGAGGACTTCGAGCTGCTGATAGCGGTCCCTTCGGTCACCGACCTCCCTGCCCGCTTCAGCGAGGCGGGGCTGCGGCGACCGATCGCGATCGGGACCTGCACCGACGATGGGGGTCTCACGCTCGCCGGTGAGTGGCTGTCGGCAACCGGCTACAGCCACCCCCTTTGACCCGCTCGGAGCGGGCGCCGGAGGCTACCGAGCGCCAGAGGGCCGACGGGGCGGCTTGGTGACACGCCCGGCGCGGATGCAAGAGGTGCAGACGTTCAGACGCCTGGGGGTCCCCTCGACGAGGGCCCGGACCCGCTGGACGTTGGGGTTCCAACGGCGCTTGGTGCGCCGGTGCGAGTGGCTCAGAGCCATACCGAACGAGGGGTGCTTTCCGCAGACCTCGCACACAGACGCCATCGCTGACACCTTTCGTGAGCAGCCCAACCAGGGGGAGGGGCCCGAGAGCTCGGGCCGCAGGTAACCGGCGCCAGGTTAGCATCGAAGCGCAGTGGGGGACCCCGCCCAGCTCACGCCCGTCACCTTTTCCAAGACGATGGAACTGTTCTGTGCGGCGTTGGCACGCCATGAGGAGTCGATCAACCGGCTGAACGTCTTCCCCGTCCCCGACGGAGATACGGGCACCAACATGAGGCTGACCCTGGAGGCGGTCGTCGACGAGCTGGCGCCGCTCTCCGACGGGGCGTCGATGTCCGATGTGTGCAGCGCGGTGGCCCATGGATCTCTCATGGGCGCCCGGGGAAACTCGGGGGTGATCCTGTCCCAGCTGTTGAGAGGGATCGGTCAGCGCTTCACGGGAGCCGACACCGTGGGTCCGGGTGAGCTCTTTGCCGGGCTCAAGGACGCCGCTGTCGCCGCGGCCGAGGCCATCGTCACTCCGGTGGAAGGCACGATTCTGACCGTCGCGCGTGGCGCCGGCGATGCCGCGCACGCGGCCTTTGTGGCCGGCGGGGACCTCATGTCCACTGCCGTTGCCGCCAGAGACGGGGCGCTCTCGGCCCTCGAAGCCACCACCTCCATGCTCCCGGCGCTCGAAGCCGCCGGCGTGGTGGATGCCGGAGGCGCCGGGTACTTGCTGTTCCTCGACGCTCTGTTGAGCGCGCTGGATGGCCGACCCCTGCCCGAGCCCTCGGCCTCCAAGACCCCTCCGGCGCCGATCGGTCCGATCGCCCCCGCCGCGGCCTCCGACCATGGGCCCCGCTACGAGGTGATGTACCTGCTCGATGCCCCCGATGACGCCATCGCCGATTTCAAGGAGGTGTGGGGGGGGCTGGGCGACTCGATAGTCGTGGTCGGCGGGGACGGGACCTGGAACTGCCACATCCACACCGACGACGTGGGCGGCGCCATCGAGGTGGCGCTCGATTGCGGGCGGCCCCACCACATCCGGGTCACCGACCTCTCAGAGCAGATCGAGGAGGAGCGCTGGGTGGTCGAGCCCCGAGGCGGCCAACCGGCCACGACCCAAGGACCCCCTCCCAAGACCGAGGTGGTCGCGGTGGTGGCCGGGGAGGGATTGGGCCGGATCCTGCGATCGCTCGGCGTGCGCCATCTCGTCCACGGAGGTCAGTCGATGAACCCCTCGGTCGCAGAGATCTTGGAGCTCGTCGACTCGCTACCTGCCGAAGCGGTGATACTTCTGCCCAACAACAAAAACATCGCCCCGGTAGCCAGTGCGGTACAGGAACTGAGCCGAAAGTCCGTGCGCGTGGTACCGACCACGTCGGTGGTGCAGGGGTTTGCCGCGCTGCTCGCCTATGACCCAGGCTCGGGGGTACAAGAGAACCTCTCCGCCATGTCGGCCTCGGCCTCGCGGGTCGTCGTCGGCGAGGTCGCGCGCGCCGTCCGTGACGCACCCAGCGCCGCTGGGCAGGTGAAGGCCGGTGACTGGGTAGGGCTGTTCGACGACACGGTCCGCTCGGTGGCCTCCTCGCCCTCCGGGGCGGCGTGCGCGCTGCTCGAGGTGCTCGTGCAGCGCGCCGAGCTCGTCACGGTCATCGAGGGGGACGGCTCCTCGGCGCGCGAGACCAGGCGCATCAGCGAATGGCTGCACGAGCACGCTCCGGACGCGGGTGTCGAGATCCACCACGGTGGCCAACCCCTGTACGCCTACCTCTTCGGCATCGAGTGACTCCCGAGCACCGTGCCAACAGGCGTCTCCCACAGCTGGCGGCGATACCGGTCTCCACCCTGCACTCGGTCAGCCCGGCGAAGGTCAAGGCACTGGGTGCGCTCGGGGTGCAGAGCGTTTTGGATCTGCTCACCACCTACCCCAGGCGCTACATCGACCGCACCCGCCAAGCCGACGTCGCCGACCTTGCGCTAGGCGACGAGGCCGTGATCTTTGCGGCGGTGCGCAGCTCCCGGCTCACCGGCAACCCCCGAGGTCGCCGCCGGGTGGAGGTGCATGTCGCCGATGCGAGCGGCGAGGTGACGCTCGTGTTCTTCAACCAACCCTGGCGGGCCGAACAGTTGACCCAGGGCTCCGAGCTGCTCGTGTGGGGGAAGCTGACCGAGTTCAGGGGGCGTCGCCAGATGGCGCACCCGGTGGTGGACCTGGTTGCTCGGGTCGAGAGCGGCGCGACGCACAGCCGCATGCTCCACGTGGTGCCGGTTTACCCCGCCTCGGCCAAGGTCGGGCTCACCAGCTGGGAGATCGGAACCTACGTGAAGGAGGCGCTCGATCGCGCCGGACCGCTCGGCGATCCGCTCGACCCTGCATGGCGCCGCACCCTCAAGCTCTCGAGCCGCGGCACTGCCATGGCCGAGATCCACCGCCCGGCCACACTCCGGGGCGCGCTCAGCGCGCGAAACCGGCTCGTGTTCGATGAGCTCCTACGGCTTCAGGTGCTTCTCGTGCTGCGTCGCAGGGCCCTGGAGCGTGCCTCCCGGGGGGTTCGCCATGAGGTCTCCCCGGGTGCGCTGCTCGGAGGCAAGCACGGGAGCGGGACAACTCTTCTCGGACGCTTTTTTGCCTCGCTTCCTTTTGAGCTCACCAAGGCTCAGAAGGCTGCCATCGCTCAGATCTTCGCCGACATGGCAGGTCCGTTGCCGATGCACCGGCTTCTGCAGGGCGACGTAGGGTCGGGCAAGACCGTCGTCGCCCTGGCCGCGCTGCTGGGCGCCGTCCAAGGTGGCCACCAGGGCGCCCTCATGGCCCCGACGGAGGTGCTGGCCGATCAGCACGTGATGGGCATCCGTGAGCTGTTGGGCACGCTCGATCGTGACGACCCGAGCCGGCTCGGGGGGCGGCGCCCGCTGGCGGTGGCGCTTCTCACCAACAAGGTTCCGCCCCGCCAGAGGGCCCGGGTCCTCGACGCGCTGGGTGCCGGCGATGTGGACATCGTCGTCGGCACTCATGCGCTGCTGACCGGCGACGTGATCTTTGCCTCGTTGGGTGCGGTGGTCGTCGACGAACAGCACCGCTTCGGAGTGGAGCAGCGTGCGGGGTTGAGCGCCAAGGGTCCCTCTGGCCCCGACGGCCAGCTGGACCCGGACCTGCTCGTCATGACGGCGACCCCGATCCCGCGCACGGCGGCGATGGTTGTGTTCGGAGACCTGGACATGACGGTGCTCGACGAACGACCGCTTGGGCGGGCACAGGTCGTGACGCGCTGGTGCCGGGGCGGCCTGGAGACCGAAGAGGCCTGGGCCCGTGTTCGCAACGAGGTGGCCGACTGTCACCGCGCTTATGTGGTGTGCCCTCTGGTCGAGGAGTCGGACCGACTGCAGGCCGCTTCGGCCAGCGAGCAACGTGACCGTTTGGCCGCCGGGGCGCTCCGTGGCCTCTCCGTTGGCCTTCTCCACGGCCAGATGGGCGCCGCGCACAAAAAGGAGGTGATGGACTCCTTCCGTGAGGGAGCTGTTCAGGTCCTGGTGGCGACGACCGTCATCGAGGTCGGCATCGACGTCCCCGAGGCGACGGTGATGGTGGTGCAAGACGCAGAGCGCTTTGGTATCGCCCAGCTGCACCAGCTGCGGGGCCGTGTCGGCCGCAGCGCTCTCAAAAGCTGGTGCTACCTCCTCGGCGAGGCAACCACCGACGACGCCAGCCGGCGCCTGGGCGCGCTCGAGTCGACGACGGACGGCTTCGAGCTGGCGGAGGTGGACCTGGATCTGCGCGGGGAGGGGACGGTGCTCGGCGACCGTCAGAGCGGCTCGGGGGGACACCGTTTGTTCAAGCTGAGGCGTGACGCGCAGTGGGCCCAGCGAGCGCGCGAGGTCGCCGAGTCGATCGTGGACCAGGACCCCTTCCTCGAGTCCAACGCGGACCTCTTCGAGGAGATCCGGCTCATGGTTGGTGACGAGGAGGCGGAGTTCCTCTTCAAGAGCTGACCCGCGTCTCAAGGCGCTGCCCTTTGTCATCGACCCTGGCGCAAGGAGGGACCCGCGCTCTGGCGCCGTGGCGTGCCACCGCTTTGCTGTCGGCCGCATGGCCGGGTCATGGAGGTTGGCACGATAGCGTGTGGACGTGCGGGTCATCGGTGGCCGCAGCCGTGGGAGGCGTCTCCCTGGCCGGCTGCCCCCAGGCCTTCGTCCCACGGGTGACCGAGTGCGTGAGGCCATCTTCGACATGCTCGGCTCGATGGGAGGCCTCGACGGTCTCGGAGTGGCGGACCTGTTCTGCGGCAGCGGCGCCATGGGCCTCGAGGCGCTCTCTCGCGGCGCGGCCAGCGCGACCTTCGTGGACTCGGATCTTTCGGCGCTCGAGGCGGTGAGGACCAACATCGCCGCCGTCGGCCTGGAGGAGGCGGATTCAACGCTCGTCCGGGCGGATCTGCCCGGGTGGCTCGCGCGTTTCGGGCCGTTCGACGTGGCATTTTGCGACCCGCCATACGCCTTCTCGGATTGGTCGGGCCTGCTCGGCCTGCTGCGCGCCGACGTCGCGGTGCTCGAGTCCGCAGGCGAGATCGCCGTCCCGAAGGGTTGGGAGCCGACGAGATCCAGGCGCTATGGCGGTACGCTCGTCACCGTGGTCCGCCAAACCTCCTCACCCACCTTGATCGGGTCGTGACCCTCGCCTTATACCCAGGAACCTTCGACCCCTTCCACAACGGCCACCTAGAGGTGGTCGAGCGAGCGGCCCGGCTGTTCGACGAGGTGGTCGTTGCCGCCCTCGCCAACCCAGAGAAGAGCCCGCCCCTGTTCGAACCCGAGGCTCGCAGGGAGATGGTGGAGGCCGCCGTCTCGCACCTCAAGAATGTTCGATTTGTGTCGATGAACACCTTGGCGGTCGAGCTCGCCAGACAGCTCGGCGCCTCTGTCATCGTTCGGGGGCTCAGAGTCGTGTCCGACTTCGAGGTCGAGCTGCAGATGGCCCAGATGAACCACGAGCTTTCGGGGATAGAGACGGTCTTCATACCGACTGGCGCCGACCACTCCTTCGTCGCATCGCGCCTCCTGCGTGAGGTGGCCGTGTACGGCGGCGACGTTTCGCCCTTCGTTCCCAAGGCGGTTGCCCGTATCATGGAGGAGCACCTGAGGGACCCGTCTTTCGAAGACCCACAATGACTACGCCGCTCGAGGGAAGCCAGGACCGCGACGAGCCCTTGAACGGTCTCGACGCGAAGGCTCTGGTCGAGCATGCCCTCGAGATCGTGAACGGCGCCAAGACCATGCCCCTGTCGGCTTCGGTGCTCATCTCGCGCGACGAGGTGGCCTCGCTGCTCGTCCTGGCCCTCGAGCGCCTCCCAGTCGAGCTGCGCGAAGCGCGCTGGCTGCTCAAGGAGCGGGACGAGTTCATGGCCCAGCGCGACCGCGAGGCCGAAGCGCTGATGGAGGAGGTTCGCAAGCAGGCCGAGCGGATGGTCTCCCGCACCGACATAGTGAGACAGGCGAACCTGGTCGCGCAGCGGATCCTCGACGACGCGAACGGCGAGGCGCGCCGCATGCGCCACGAGACAGAGGATTACTGCGACCAGCGGCTTGCGGGCATGGAGATCGTGCTCGACCGGACCATGAGAACCGTTCGAGCCGGGCGCCAGAAGCTTCAGGCGACACGTTCGACCCAAGAACCCGCCCCAAGCGTGCAAGCAGGTGGGGCCGCCGACGAGGGGGGGGCCGAGAGCTTCTTCGACCAAGATCTGAGCTAGGAGTCGCACCGTGGCAATCAGTCCTTTGGTGGTCCCAGTACGCACAATGCGCAGCCGATCCAAGACCATGCGCATCGAGGTGAGCGCGCCTTTGGATCGGGGGGTCATCGCCCCTGCCACCGAGGCCGACAGCTCGGTCCCCCCGGATGCAGAGGCCCGATGCAGCCTTGTGCTCGCGCCCTACCAAGGCGGGATCTCGGCGAGGGGCCGGGTGGCGGTGCAGTGGCAGGGAATGTGCCGCCGCTGCACCAAGGCGGTCTCCGGTGTCTTGGACATCGCCATCGACGAGCGGTTCTGCGACCCTGCCGGGCTGGGAGACCAAGCCGACGGGGAGGCGTACCCCATCGTCGACGGCCGCTGTGATCTCGGCCCCATGGTCCACGAGGCCATCCTGGCCGAGCTGCCGCTCGCGCCTCTGTGCAAGCCGGACTGCCAAGGGCTGTGCCCCCAGTGCGGGACTGACCGAAACGAGGTCACCTGCGCCTGCGTCGCGCCGGTCGATCCCAGGTGGGCTAGCCTCGACGTGCTCAAGTCCCGTCCTTGAAGCTCGCCCAGCACCGAGCGCCAGGACCTGACTGGCCAGCGCGTGACCAACCATCTGGAGACCGACCATGGCCGTCCCGAAGAAGAAGACCTCGAAGGCCAAGAGCCGGAGCCGCCAAGCCGCCAACTGGCGTCTGGACCCCCCTGCTCGCAGCGTCTGTCCGCATTGCCGCAACGTGAAGCTGCCCCACGTCGTGTGTCCGAACTGTGGTTGGTACAAGGGCAGGACGGCGATAGAGGTCGACTGACTTGGCCGCTTCGAAGGAGCGACCCAGTGCGGAGGAACTGACCAAGCTTCCCGTCGCGCTCGACGCGATGGGAGGAGACAAGGCGCCGCGCGAGGTCGTGATAGGTGCACGCGAGGCTGCCGACGCGGGGGTGCCCGTCGTGCTCGTGGGCCCTCCCGACGAGGTGGGCGACACCTTGGGTGTCGAGCTGGTCGCGTGCACCGAGTTCGTGACCATGGACGAGGACCCGACCCGCGCGGTTCGCTCCAAGAAGGACTCTTCGCTCGTGCGAGCGGCTGAGATGGTCCGCGACGGCCGGGCGTCCGCGATGGTCTCGGCAGGTAACACCGGTGCGACGATGGCCTCGGCGCTGTTGCGCATGGGCAGGCTCCCCGGCGTGTCCCGTCCTTGCATCGTGACCCCGATGCCACGGCGGGGTCGACCCCCCGCGGTGCTGGTGGACGCGGGGGCCAACGTGGAGTGCACCCCGGCCATGCTGGCCCAGTTCGCCCAGATGGCCTCCGTCTTATCTACGGTGCGCTTCGGTGTCGAGAACCCCAGCGCTGCGGTCCTCTCGATTGGCGAGGAGCCGTCCAAGGGGACCCAGCTGGTGAAGGAGACCCACGGCCTGCTCGACAAGGGCGTCCCGGGTGTGCGCTTCGTGGGCAATGTCGAAGGCCGTGACCTGCTCGACTGCCCCGCCGATGTCGTGGTGACCGACGGTTTCACCGGCAACGTCGCCTTGAAGACCGCCGAAGGGGCGATGCGTTTTGCGGTCAGAATGGTTGCCGACGTTTTGGACCACGACGACGCGACCCGCAAAGCGGGAGAGGTCCTCATGCCCTATTTCTTGGAGGCAGCGGCCGAGGTGGAGCCCGAGAACACCGGCGGGGCCATGCTCTTGGGCGTCGAAGGGGTCTGTGTGATCAGCCACGGGTCCTCTTCGAGGGTGGCCATCGGCAATGCCGTGAGCATGGCCCACGGCCTCGCAAGCTCGGCAGTGGTGTCCAGGCTGGCGGAGCTGATCGCCCAAACTCGGGGGGCGCAGGAGTAGCTCCGACTTGACGGGGCTTGTGGCGTGGCCGAAGAGGCCGCCGAAGTTGCCTCAAACCGATTGCGCCGCCATCTGATCTAGCCCTGCATTGGCGGCTGCGTGTGCATGCTCCCGGTCGGGCGGTGGCAGGGGCCCGACTTACGCGTTAGCTCCAACCGATACCGCCACCGTGCCAGTCCGCGCCGAGCTCTGGTTGGACGACGAAAGTGCTCCCTGACCTGCGGCGACGTTCTCTGACCTCGCTGCGAGCCGCATCGCGCCGAGCCACCAACGATCGGGGCGGTCATCACGCAGAACCGCAATTCTGGGCCCGGTCATAGCTTCATATCGCCGTCCGCACCTACGAATGGGACCTTCGGGTTCGACCCGAAGGTCCCTGACATTGCTAGTCCGCTACTTCTTGACTGACAGGAGGTACGGGTACTGGTCTATTCGTGATATGCTGAGTCCAGTAGTTCTTTTCGGGGAGTAGGTATCGGAGTGGCGGTGTTGCAAGCAGCCGGGATCAGCGGTCGGGGTCGAGCGGAGCTCGCTGCGGTGCTCGGCTCGGGTCGTCGCTTCGTGACGCCCGCTGATGTCAGTCGGGCGCTCGGGGTGGATGCGGACACGGCGGCAAAGAGGTTGGCAAGGTGGGCGGAGGATGGTTGGGTGCGCCGGGTGCGCCGAGGTCTGTACATCGGGGTTCCCGTTGATGCAGCGAACCCGTCGGCTTGGTCCGAAGACGCGCTAGTGGTTGCGGCAGAGGTGTGGAACCCCTGCTACTTCACGGGTTGGACGGCGGCGCAGTACTGGGCGCTCACCGAGCAGGTCTTTCGCACGACGGTCCTCAAGACCTCAGAGCGGGTCAGGGCCGCGAAGGCGAGGCTCTTGGACCACGACTACCTGGTCGGCCACGTCGAGCCGGACATGCTCACCTGGGGGCTCAGGTCGGAGTGGCGAGACGGTGTTCGACTGCGCTTCGCGGATCCCGCTCGCACGGTGGTCGACATCTTGGACCGCCCGAAACTTGGTGGTGGGATCCGCCACGGCGCCGAGATCCTCGGGGCCTACCTCGACGAGCACGACCCGATGCTGCTGGTAGCGGCCGGAGACCGACTAGGGAACCGAGCTGTCTTCAAGCGTTTTGGCTATCTCGTGGAAGCGCTCGGCCTTGTCCAACCCGTCTTGCAGTCCGCCTGTGAGGAGCGAGTGTCGTCGGGCATCTCAAGTCTCGACCCCGACGGGCCTTCTGGAGGCCGGCGAATGATGAAGTGGGGGCTTCGGGTGAACGTGACGGTGGTCCAGGAAGGCGCGTCGTGATTCCCCAGCGAGAACTGGCCGCGCTGCGGGCCGAGTGGATCCTCGACCAGGGTGTTATCGAGAAGGACTACGTCCTGGGATGGCTCTTGGCCGGCATCGCCAACCACCCCGAGCTGAACCGCACCTGGATCTTCAAGGGCGGTACCTGTCTTCGCAAGTGCTACTACGAGACGTACCGGTTCTCCGAGGACCTCGACTTCACCATCGTCGATAACGGTCCCGAAGAGCCTGAAGCGCTCATGCCCATCTTCAAGGAGATCGCCGCGTGGGTACGAGAGGAATCCGGCCTCGAACTCGTCCTCGACGACAAGTTCTTCCAACGCAAGCGCAACAAGCGAGGGAACCCCACTACCCAGGAACGGATCGCCTATCGGGGCCCGAACGGCAATCCGACGATGCCCAAGGTGAAGCTCGACCTCACCTCCGACGAAGTCCTGGTCGACCGTCCCGTCTTCCGGCGGGTCGGGCATCCCTACAGCGACCAGCTCCCCGTCGACGGCGTGCTCTGCTACTCCATCACCGAACTGTTCGGCGAAAAGCTCCGGGCGCTCGCCGAACGGTGTCGCCCCCGCGATCTCTACGACGTCGTCCACATGCACCGCCACCCAGACCTCATCGGCCTGGCCCGGGGCGTGGGCAACGCGCTCGCACGAAAGTGCGCCCATGCCGGGATCGACGTGCCGACGGTCGAGATCATCCGTTCGTCGCCGTTCCGGGCTGAGATCGAGAGCGAGTGGGAGAACATGCTTGGCCACCAGGTCCCCCAACCGCTCGTCCCGTTCGACGGTTTCTGGGCCAGCCTCGATGGCGTCTTCTCGTGGCTGGCTGGCACCCTTCGCACGCCGGTACTTCCGCGGGCCCAGTACGGCAAGCTCGACGCCGCCTGGGAGGCGCCAAAGGCGATCACGTCGTGGCGGCGCCGCGTTCCGCTTGAGCTGCTGCGTTACGCCGGCGCGAACCGGGTCAAGGTCGATGTGGACTACGGCGCAGAACGAGGACGACAGGGTCCACGTCGTGTCGAGCCGTACTCCCTGCGACGCACCCAAGACGGCAGCCTCGTCCTGTTCGTGGTCAACGACTACGGAGAGCTGCGAAGCTACCGAGTCGACCGGATCGCAGCCATCCGCCCCACCGCAGTCCCGTTCACCCCGAAGTTCCGCGTCGAGTTCTAACCGATCACCGGCGAACAGGGCCACGTCACTGCGATGATCCGACCTTTACATCCCTTGCCCAAACAAGGCGACGACCCAGTCACTCCATTTATCGCAACGCCGGAGGGGCGCCCGTTCCGCCTGCTGATCGACCGGGCAACGGTCATCGAAGGAGAAGCCCTCCAAGTACTCGATGCCTTCGCCGCCCTTCCGGACATCGAGTGCTGGTCAACCACCGATGGCAGCGAGCGCTGGATAGAGATCGATTGGGCAACCGAGGTGACCGATCACATCGCCGTGCGATTGCACACTCCTGGACACCTCGCCCACGCTGCACTAAATCCGGCCTCGACCTGGCGCAGCTTCGCCGAGCGAACAGCCACGGCGCAGTTACCCATTCAAGAGGCGCTTCGGCAGCTGGGCTACGCCGAGTTAAGCGCAAGACATCGTTTCGACATGATGGTGTCCGACAGCCCTGCGCTTCTCGGCGAGCCCGTCGGAATAGGCACTCGTGTCAACATCCGATCTTCGACCGAAGCGGTGGCCCATCTGCCACTGTTTAACGCGTCGGCAGCCAAGACGTCCTCACCTGAACCCACGCTGATCTGACATGCTGAGAACCAACGGTCGGCGGCTGGGAGGACGACGCGAGAAGCGACGACGTAGAACCGGGTCGACTGGGCGATCCGCGCCAGAGACCAAGTTCTCTCGGTAGCCGCCGCTGACCTGATTCCCTTTTAACTGGACACGTTCCTACTCCAGATGAGCGGCGCTTTCGACGCGCTCGCTCAGGTAACCGCCCAGGGGCTCGGAATGCATATCCAGCACACGAGCCCAAGCTGGAGAACCAGACGGTGGTTAGAAGCATTAGAGAGCTCTCGCCCGTCGCTCGCCGGAAAAATGGCCCCCGCCTCGCCGAATCGAGATGCTCTCGAAATCATCTCGCTCTTGCGCAACTCGATCCACGAGAGCGGCTTGCCAACGGTCGGGATGTCAACGTCCATTCACGGCCCAACCCGTACCACCGTCCGCACTCCTCGAGGCAGCTACGCCGCCCAGGCGTTCCATGAGGCAATCGACCGTCTCGGCGGTAACGAGGAGTGGGGTGTCCGGACGCTGATGCCTGGAACGACGACCATCGATCCCCTTCTCTTGATCGATCGAGCACTCGTCGCAGGGCTCAAGGCAATGAACGCCCTCATGACCGCTACGCCGGTCGAAGCCTTCCCAGGTGTCAATCCAACCACGCTGCGCTACGGGTCCAGATCCGACAACGGGTCCAGCGATCCGTGGTCACAATGGAGTCGCGACCGGCCCCTTTTAGTACTCGGCGTGCGCGAGGAAGTCGATAGCTTCTGACCTATGCATCACGCCCTGGG
>JBOGFX010000056.1:0-1825 GCA_050743805.1 Acidimicrobiales bacterium | reverse complement strand
GCCAGCGCCTCGCCCGAGGCGATCTCGGGACGGTCGAGGAAGCAGACGAGAGGATGAAAGCCATAGGTGTGCTTCCAGGTAGGAGCGGCGAGCTCCTTGTCCGAATGGGCGATCACGATGGTCGCGTCGAGGTCGAGGAACAGCTCGGTCGTGAGATCAGGGCGAGCGCCTGCTGCCCAGGCCACCGCCCGGGTGTCAGCCGTCACGTAATTCCCTGATTCACCCGTTTTTCCGTCACGGAATTCCCTAACCCGCCGTCACGGAATTCCCTGACTTCCTGTCACGGAATTCCCTGGTGGGAAGGGATCCCTCGCCCCGGCTTGCTGTCCGGTGAGCATCCCCCCGTCCCGACGACGAGGGGGTCAAGTGGCGAGGAGAACGATCAGAGTGATCGACCTTGTAGAGCTGTTCCAGCACTGGCACGCGGGTCGCCGCATCGGCGAGCTGAGCTCGTCGCTCGGGGTGGACCCGAAGACCGTGCGCAAGTACACCGCCGCGGCGCTCGCGGCGGGGATCGAACCGGGCGGCCCGCCGCTTGCTGCCGAAGTTTGGACGAAGCTCGTCGAGGAGTGGTTCCCCGAGGTCCTCGACGCCGCGCGCCGCCAGGTGACCTGGCCGGAGATTGACCAGCACAAGGAGCGCATCGGCTCGTGGCTCGGGATGGTGACGATCGCCACCATCCACCAGCGGCTTCGCGACGACCACGGCCTGTCCTGCTCGCAGTCCTCGCTCCGGCGCTACGTCGCGGCGAACTTCGAGGAAGAGGTGGCGCGTTCGGCGGTCACGGTGCTGCGCGACACCCCACCTGCCGGCGAGGAGGCACAGGTGGATTACGGACTCCTCGGCCGCTGGCTCGACCCTGCCTCGGGGCGGTTCCGCCGGGTCTGGGGCTTCATCATCGTGTTGTCCTTCAGCCGCATGCTCTTCCTGCGCCCCGTGCTCAAGATGGACGAGGCCTCCTGGGTGGAGAGCCACGTGCTCGCTTTCTCCTTCTTCGGGGGTTCGGTCGCCCGGGTCGTCCCGGACAACTTGAAGACCGGGGTGGTGAAGCCCGACCTCTACGACCCCTTGATCAACAAGGCCTTCGGGGAGTTCGCCACCTACTACGGCTGCCTCATCGACCCGGCTCGGGTCCTGAAACCGAGGGACAAGGCTCGCGTGGAACGACCCGTCCCATATGCACGGGACTCCTTCTTCGCCGGCCGGGCGGAGGAGTTCAAGAGCCTCGAGCACATGCAGGCAGAGGCGCTCCGCTGGTCGGCCGAGGTGGCCAACCTCCGCCAGCACCGCGGGATCGACCGGGTCGCACCGCAGGCGCTCTTCGAGGCCGAGGAGAGGGCGCTCCTTTTGCCGCTGCCTGCTCACCCCTTCGAGCTCGCCGGCTGGTGGACGCGCACCGTCGGGCCCGACATCCACATCAAGGTGGGAAGGGCGCTCTACTCCGTGCCCTGGCGCCACATCGGAAAGGTGGTCGACGCGCGCGAGGGCTCCCGCACCGTCGAGGTCTACCTGGACGGGGCCCTCGTCGCTACCCACGTGCGCATCGAGCGGGGCAAGCAGACCAACTACGACCACTACCCGCCCGAGAAGATCGCCTTCATGATGCGCACCCCGGCCTGGTGCCGCCGCCGGGCCGCGGAGCTCGGCGAATCGGTGGCGGTCGTCGTCTCCTCGCTCATGGAGCTGAACGCCCTCTACCGCCTGCGCCAGGCACAGGGCATCGTCGGCCTCGCAGACAAGCACGGCGCCGAAGCCCTCGAGGGTGCATGCTTGAAGGCACTCGGCGCCGGAGACCCGAACTTTTGAAAAGTGGTTAGCATTCGGT
>JBOGFX010000055.1:0-13271 GCA_050743805.1 Acidimicrobiales bacterium | reverse complement strand
GTATCAGGGGATGGGGTCAGGCCAGTACATCGTTTCCATTACTTCTTCGGTCCGATGTGTCGTTGACGGTTATCCGAAGCTCCAGTTCAGTGCTCCAGCCGGGGTAGTTTCGGTAAATGTGAGCGATGGGCAAACCACCGGACACGCCGACCCCGCATCGACGGTTGGCGTTGGCCCAGGCTTCCCCGCATCCTTCCTGATTCAGTTTTCCAGACTTAACTGCAAAGAAGTCCCAGACCTCGAGTTCGGGCTGTCCGGAAGCAAGCTAGATATACGCATCCAGCTGAGCTCGGTGGCATCGTACTGGCCGGCCTGCTCTTCTATCGAGGTCTCCGCATTTGAGCAAGGTGTTAGCTCTGATCGATATTTCTAAGCACACGAGCAAGCACCAAGGTTGGGCCACTGCTCTATTGGATCCGGTCATGGTGACATCGATCAGACGAACCTGACCAGGCACAACAGGCTCTTGGGTTCAAATTACGAGGCCTGGGGCCACGCCGAGCTTCGGGGCTCGCGCCGCAGAGCCCGTTGAATCGGCGCGGGGAAGTATCCCATTCGAGCGTGCTGGGGCGATCGCACGACGTTGTCCCTCACGACTCGACGACCACCGTCAAGACGATCACGTCGTCGTGCGCGCTCGCGTCTGCGAGCGAGTCGGCAGCGATCTGAGAGCTGGTGTGTCTGGCGCCTCCCCCCGATGCGCTCAGGCTGGCGGTGACACCCTGGGAGCCAAAGGGCCCGCTGTCGCCCGGCGCCTCTAGCACGCCGTCGGTGACGAGCACCAAGGCGTCGCCCTTGGCGAGCTCCAAGACGTTCTGTCGGTAGTCGACGTCACGGTTCACCCCAAGCATGAGGGCGTGGGCTCCCAGCCGCACGACGGTGCCGTCCGCTCGGCGGACGAAGGGGAGGGGGTGGCCCGCGACGGCGGTCGTGCACCTCCAGCCGCCTTGGTGGTGGTCGAGCCGGGCTATGACGGCGGTGCACAGCCGCGCCGAGTCCCAGGGATGCTCGGGGTCAGAGGCGCTCTCTAGGATGTGATCGCCCACGATGTTGTTCAGGTGTGCCAACAGCTCTCCAGGGGAGCGCCGGAAGTGGCTCGCCGACTTGATCGTTGCCCGGAGAATGCCGGTCATCGCCGCCGCGTCCACGCCATGGCCCTGGACGTCACCGACGACGAGCAGTATCGCCCCGTCGTCCAAGGAGATGACGTCGTAGAAATCACCACCCACGTCGAGCCCCCGGCCACCCGGTTGGTACTCGACAGCCATGTCGAGCCCTTCGATCTGGGGCAGGGCCGAAGGAAGCAGCGAGTGGATCAGGCGCGTGGCGATCGTCGAGGTGTGGGTGAACAGGTTGGCGTTGTCGATCGCTACGGCCGCCCGGGAGGCGAGCTCCTTGGCCAAGCCGGCGGTCTCGGCGCTCAAGGGGCGCCCGTCCCGGTTGACGAAGGCCAGCGCACCGATGCCCCGACCTCTCGCTCGAAGGACCGTGAGCAGCATCCCTCCGAAGCCGACCCGCCTCATCAAGTCGAGATGCTCGGGCGAAGTTGCCTCGGCTTCGAGCATCGAGTCGTCGGTGTCCAGGACATGGATGGTGTCCTCGTTGCGGATCAGCGCCCCGATGCCGCTGGCGTCGCTCAGCGATTCCGCGGTCAAGTGGAAGAGCTTCGACTCGTCCTCGTTTAGCTCGGGGGCGACGACCTGCTTGCCGATTCTGTCGCCCTCGAGCAGGTAGAGGGCGCAGCGGTCGGTCAAGCGTGGGACGGCAAGACTGGCGACCGTGGCGACGGTGATGTCGAGGTCCAAGGACCCGCTCAGCTGACGGCTCGCCTCTGCGAGGAAGTCCAGCTGCTCACCTCGGGACTCCGAGACCGACCTCGCGTGCTCCAAATCTGCGAGCTCTTGGGCGCGTGCAAGGGCCACGGAGGCCTGACCGGCGATGGCGGCCAGGTACTCCCGCTCGTCTGGATCGAAATGGTGCTCGTCAGTGAAGCCGACCGCCATGAGCCCGAGACGCTTGGTCCCCGCGACCAACGGCAGGCCTGCGAAGGACGAGGTGGGAGTGTCGCTCAGCACGGGCCACCTGGAGGTCATCTCCTCCCTCGACTCGACGAATAGGGGTTCTCCGCTCTTCAGGTTCTCCAACGCGGGCAGAGAGGAGTCGAGAGGGATCACCGGGTACTCCTTGCTGAGCCCGTACCCGGCCACCAGCTCCAGCTGGGACTCGCCCAGCATCCAGATGGCCCGCTCACCGTCACTTCGGTGGCGGGGGGCCGCCTGCTCGACGATGATCCCGCAGATCTCTTCGACGGTCGCGGCGCTGGCCAGGGCGGCCGTCGTGGCCTGGAGCCCGCGGACCCTGGCCAGGATCCGATCCGCATTGGGCCCGTCCACTTCCCAACCGTCGGAGAGCTTGTCGCCCTCGGGCGGTTCGCGGAGCCTTTCGGCCTCGATCCATGGATCGGACACCATTCCCCCTCGACACGGGACATTAGCCCCATAGCCTCGCCCTGGCCCAGGTCGAGCGGTGCCCGCTGGGCGCCGTGGCGGTAGCGTGCGACGGTGACCATAGAGCAAGGCTCAGCTCAAGACTGTCTCGCAGAGCGTTGCGGGCGCTTGAGAGAGCTCCACGTACCGGGCGAGCCCCTGGTCCTCCCCAACGCGTGGGACGTGGCCTCGGCGAGGGCGATCGTTGCGGCCGGGTTTCCGGTCGTGGCCACCACCAGCGGGGGAGTCGCGGCCGCGCTCGGCTACGAGGACCACGAGGGTGCCCCCGCCGAAGCGATGTTCGCGGTGAGCGAGCGGATCGTGGCGTGCGTCGATGTCCCGGTGACGGTCGACGCAGAGGCAGGCTACGGCATGGTGGCCGACGATCTCGTGGAACGGCTCAAGGCGATGGGCGTGGCCGGGGCGAACCTGGAGGACACCGACCACTCCGCCCACGCGCTCCAGTCGATCGAGATGCAAAGGGAGCGCATCACCGCGGTTCGTGCCGTGGCCGACCGCCTCGAGTACCCGCTCGTGATCAACGCCCGCGTAGACACCTTCATAGCGGAACCGGGCAGGTCCCAGATGGAGCTACTGGACGCCGCCACCGCCCGGGCCTCTGGTTATCTCGCCGCCGGCGCCGACTGCGTATATCCCATCTTCTTGCACGACGCGCAGGCCCGTCGGCGCTTCGTGGAGGCGGTGGACGGACCCGTGAACATCCTCACCTGGCCGGGCGGGGCCTCAGTCTCCGAGCTCGGCGAAGAGGGCGCTGCCCGGGTCAGCTACGGAACCACCTTGCACCGCACGGTGATGGGGGAGCTCGATCGGCTCTTGAAGGAGATCTCACAGGCCGCGGATCGAGGATGAGGTAGGCCGGAATAGTCTCGGTCATGTGGAGCGGGAGACAGTCGGGTTCCATCGCGACGAGATCGGAGATTGGGTCGCCGAGCTCTCCTGCGGTCACGGCCACCACGTGCGGCACAAGCCTCCGTTCCAAGAGCGCCCCTGGGTCCTGAGCCCACAGGGCCGCCGGGGTCGCCTGGGGCTGCCTTTGGCTTGCCCGAGATGCGATCGGGCCGAGCTCCCCGAGGGATTGGTCGGCGTGCGGATCACCCAGACCTGGGACGAGAAGACCCTGCCGCCGACCCTCACCAGAGCCCACCGCGTTGCCAAGGGGACGTGGGGGGTGCTGCGCGTCGATCAGGGCGAGGTGCGCTTCGAGGCCGAGACAGACCCCAAGATCAAGGTTGTCGTGAGCGCCGGTTCAACCCAGCCCATTCCGCCGGTTGTACCTCATCACGTCGAGCCCCTCGGTCCGGTGCGATTTTGCATCGAGTTCTTGAAGGTCGGCCCCCCCAGCTTCGAGATCACAACCGAGGAGCAACAAGACGAGCCAGATCAGGGCGGAGAGGCCGCCTGCTATGTGCACATGCTCTGCCCGCAGTGCGGAACCGTTCTCGACGGCAGCGCGCACTCGCCGGGCTGCAGCCTCACGGTTCCTGGGGGCTAGCCCAAAGACTCCCCCAGGGTCCACTCTCGGCGTCAAGGGCGCAGTTCGGGTAGTGGGGGCATCGACACCCCCACTACCGAGCCAGGAGCTGTGTCCCGGCCTTGACTGCACGCCTGCACGGCAATCGGTGCGCCAAGAGCACCCAGAAGCTAGGAGGCTCTTTGGCCCTCTGACTCGACGTTCCCCGCCTGCGGGAACGCCGTCATGGTCGTCTCCGTGGTTGCTCCTTCACCCGCGGAGAAGCCAGAGAACACGAGGGCCAGTTGACGCCTTACCTCGGCCGTGACCTCCTGGTTTAAACCCTCGCGTGTTGGACCCTCGACCATTGGGCCGACCGGGAGGCTCGCCCCGTCGGGGACCCGCTGGGCGGTCGGCTTCGTGTGGAGCAGGTGACCTCCCACCAGTGCCCACGCGGGCGAGACGATGAGGATTGCTCCCAACACCATCGCGGCAGTTGCCGCAGCCGTTCCTTGATGTCCGAAGAAGAAGAACGTCTCGATGAGTATCAGGATGCCGGCGACAACGCATGCCGATGCCACCAGGGTGGGGTACAGCATTGGGGCGGGCCGGCCTTCCTGCCTGAAATAAGGGGACTGAGAGATCATGTGTGTCCTCCAGTGCGTTTGATGTGCTGCGTTCGTTGCCCTTGCCCTTGCCCTTGCCCGTAGCGGGCGGGGGCTTGGGGTTCGTCAAACGCCGTTCGGCTAAGCAACGCCGATGCAAATGAATGACTGCTCTCAGCCCGTTTCAGCTCACCTCTAGCGCCACATGGAGCGGCGTCCGACCTCGCCAGACTCTGTGAACCTCCTCGCTTCTAACGCCGCCTGGCTTTCAATTTGAGACTAGCGGGTGTCGTCGTCATCACGATCGCCCGGGCGAGCTTGCGCGCGCGTGATCGAACGAGTGGCTGTGCTGACCACATTGCGCGACGCGACGCGTAATGCTGCAATCTTCGAGCTTGGTTCGACTCTCGACTCTCGACTCTCGAGCTGGCCCTCGCAAGTCGGAGCGCGTCGCGAGGTCGGCCGATCACAGAAGTCACTGGCCGGGACCGCGACGTGCAACAAGCCCAAGCTCGGCAGATGCGCAACGCGGTTCGAGCGGCCCAGCTCGAAGGTCGTTGGACCTCAGGATCCCAGCGTGGTTGCGAGCCTGTCGTCGCGCCTTTTGCGCTGCAGCGCCACCGTGTAAGCGGGGTCCTTCGCCGAGACCAGACCGGCTTCGAATATCCCCCACCGTGTCAGCGCCGAGGCGCCGAGCAGCATTGCGCCCGCCGCTCTGGGCGCCCAGCGCCATCTGCCCGAGACGAGGCCAAGGGCCACCCCCCCGAACGCCAACGCGGCGCCGCCGCGCATGAGAATGCCGGACTTTCCAGATCTGTAAGGCTTGGCGACGTCTCCCATCCGCTTTTCCATGGTGAGTGCCGCCACGCTCTCTGAAAGCACCCCGAGCACCGCAAGTCGCTTGGCGGGCGCTCCCTCGTTGCAGGGCGCGCCGAGCAAGCTCGCGCCCGCTGCCGCTGTCATCGCAGAGCCGCAGAATACGAAGGGGAGCTCGCGGTGCCCTTCGTGCCAAGCGGGGACGGCGGTGTCAGAGAGCAGAGCCGCCGTGTAGGAGGCGACGCCGGGTCCGAGCACGGCCGCGCCGATGGTGGCCGCCCGGCCCAAGGGAGGGAGCACGCCACTGAGCGTGCTGGCTGCCGATGCGGCTGCGAGCGGGCCGTAGGAGGCGAGCAGCCAGGAGCCGACGCTCATGGGCGAGGTGGGCTTGAAGACCCTGAGCATGTTGTAGAAGCGCGAGGGCCTTCCCAGATCGTGGATCAAGGCGGCGACCGAGATCCCTATGGCGGCGGCGGCGGTCACCTTCGCGTTCTTTGCCACCCTCGCACTGCCGGTGAGCTCGGCCGCAGCTCCGAGCACCGAGGATGCACCGGCCAGGCCACCGAAGAACAGGTATGCGGGGATGTCGGGGCTCTGCCAAACCGGAGGGTTGATGATCGGCTTGCCGTAATAGGAGGAAAGCTCGACATCGGGGACGACCGGCGTCTCGCCACCCCGGCGGCGCTTCGCGCGGGGGGACGCACGCCCCAAGCTCGCGCCGATCACGGCCTCGCGGCCGGGTCGCACGTGGCGCAGGCCCTTCCTGGTCACCTCGGCAGAGCTCATGGACGCCGTCCCAGGAACATCGCAGCGACACCGGCCGCCATCGAGAGGGCCGCTATGCCGACTGCCCGCCACATCGCGGGCAGGTCTTTGGTGGTCACCTGCGGATCGGGGGGGAGCCCGTAGACCTCGGGCTCGTCCAGCAGCAAGAAGAACGCTCCGTCGCCGCCCACGCCGTCGTGGGGATCCTCTCCGTAGAGGCGGGCGTCTGTCACGCCTGCGTCGTGGAGTTGCGCAAGGCGTGCCTGCGCCCGGTTGCGCAGCTCTTGGAGCTCGCCGAACTGGATGGACTCGGTGGGGCACGCCTTTGCGCACGCGGGCTCCATGTCGGCGCCCAAACGGTCATAGCACAAGGTGCACTTGAAGGCCCGTCCGTCACCCTTGCGCTGGTCGATGACCCCGTACGGGCAGGCCGGTATGCAGTAGCCGCAGCCGTTGCAGATGTCTTCTTGGACTACCACCGTGCCGAACTCGCTGCGGAAGATCGAACCTGTCGGGCACACATCGAGACAGGCCGCGTCGGTGCAGTGCTTGCAGACGTCGGAGGCCATGAGCCATCGCAGGTCGCTCGGCGGGGGGGTGGCGGTGGGGTCCGAGCCGTCGTGGAACACCCCCGGTTCCTGGTTGCCGATCAGCTTTCGCTGCTCGATGAAAGCGACATGGCGCCAGGTGTCCGCGCCCAACCCGCCGGTGTTGTCGTAGGACATCCCGGTGAAGTTGAGCCCGTCCTCTGGGACCGAGTTCCATTCCTTGCAGGCGACCTCGCAGGCCTTGCAGCCGATGCACACTGACGTGTCCGTGAAGAAGCCGACGCGAGGTGGGTGGTCCTCGTGGCCGTCTGCCAAAACCGGGTCGCCGCCGGCCCTCGAAGACGAGCGCAGGTCGATTCGGGTCGTGATGCTCATGGGGCCACCCCGGTCTGCGCGTCGATGCCGGCCCGCTGCTGGTACTCGGCGATCAGAGCAGGCAGGTCCGCACCGCGCGGCCTTCGCCCCGGCCTGATGTCGACGCTGAAGGCCTTCACCTCTTGGATGTGGGAGTTGGGGTCGAGCACTATGGAGGCGAGCTCGTTGGCCGCGTCTCCTTTCGCGTAGCCGTTGGGGCCCCAGTGGTACGGGAGGCCCACGTGGTGCGTGACCCTTCCCTGGACGCGCAGTGGGGTCATCCGCTCGGTGACCATGACCCTGGCTTCGATGGCGGTTCGTGCGGTGATGATCGTGGCCCAGCCCTTGTGCTCCAAGCCCCGTTCGGCCGCGAGCTCTGGGGAGACCTCGCAGAACATCTCGGGCTGGAGCTCCGCCAAGTAAGGCTGCCAGCGGGTCATCCCGCCGGCGGTGTGGTGCTCGGTCAGCCGGTAGGTCGTCGCCACGTAGGGGAAGACCTCTGTGTCGGTCGCTCCCTGCGGCGGATGGTAACGGTTGTGCTCTCTCGAGAACACCTGGCGCACCGGGTTGCGCTGCTGGGAGTAAAGCGGGTTGGAGAAGGGAGAGTCCTGCGGCTCGTAGTGGGTGGGCAGCGGCCCGTCGGTAAGCCCCGAGGGAACGAACAACCATCCGCGCCCGTCCGCCTGCATGACGAAGGCGTCGGTGCCCCACAGGGCGTCGGGACCCCTCGCACCTTGAGGCGGGCGGTACGAAGGTGGCTTGTCGACCTGGAAGTCGGGAACGTCGTGACCGACCCAGCGGCCCTTGTCCTCGTCCCACCACACAAGGGCCTTTCGCTCGCTCCAGGGCTTGCCCTCGGGGTCTGCCGAAGCTCGGTTGTACAAGAGCCTGCGGTTGGAAGGCCACGCCCAGCCCCATTCTGGAGCCACCCAACTCTGCTCCCGGCCAGGCTTGCGCCTGGCGGCCTGGTTCACGCCGTCCGCGTAGACCCCGCAATAGATCCAGCACCCGCACGTCGTCGAGCCGTCCTCTTTCAACTCGGTGTAGGAGGAGAGGGGCTTGCCGTCCTCAGAGAAGCCGTTGATCTCTTTCAAGACGGCCTCGGAGGAGGGCTCTGCCTGGCTCCCGTGTGTCGGGTAGTCCCAGGTGAGCTCCAACAGTGGCCGGTCCATCTCATCGGTCGAGGCCGCGAGCTTCTCTCTGAGCATTCGCCCCAGGTGGTAGTAGAACCACAGCTCGCTTCTCGCATCGCCCTTGGGCTCTACTGCCGCGTGATGCCACTGCAGCATCCGCTGTGTGTTGGTGAAGCTGCCCGCCTTCTCGGTGTGGGCAGCAGCCGGGAAGAAGAAGACCTCGGTTCCGATGTCCTGGGTTGCCAGCTCACCGGTCTCGATCTCGGGGCCGTCCTTCCAGAAGGTCGCCGACTCGATCAGGGAGAAGTCCCGCACCACGAGCCAGTCGAGGTTGGCCATCCCGAGGCGCTGCATCTTCGCGTTGGCAGATCCGACGGCCGGGTTCTCGCCCACTATGAAGTAGCCCTTGCAGATCCCGTCGATCTGGTCCATGACGGTGCGGTAGTTGGAGTGGTCCCCTGTGAGCCTGGGCAGGTAGTCGAAGCAGAAGTCGTTGTCCGCACGCGCATTGGCGCCCCACCACGCCTTCAAGAGGCTCACGGTGTACGAGCGCATCTCGCCCCAGTAGCCCTTGTCCGAGCAGTCGCCCTCGATGAAGGAGTCGAGGTTCTCGTCCAGGTGGGCATGAGGCATCGGGATGTAACCCGGGAGGAGGTTGAACAAGGTCGGTATGTCGGTCGAGCCCTGGATGCTCGCGTGCCCCCGCAGGGCCATGATCCCGCCCCCCGGCCTGCCGATGTTGCCGAGCAACAGCTGCAAGATGGCGGCGGTCCGGATGTACTGGACCCCGACGGTGTGTTGGGTCCAGCCCACCGCATAGACGAAGGCGGTGGTGCGGTCCCTGCCCGAGTTCGACGCCACGGTCTCGCACACCTTCAAGAACAGCTCTTTTGGAACGCCGCATACCTGCTCGACGATCTCGGGCGTGTAGCGGGCGAAGTGACGCTTCACGACCTGGAAGACGCAGCGCGGGTCGCCCAGGGTGGGGTCTAGTTGGGGCTCCCCGCCCGGGAGCGACGGGCCACCCGAGCCATGAGACTCGCCGCGCCCCGCTTGCTTGGTCGAGGCTCCGCCCCTTGTTCGCTCCTCGTAGTGCTGGTCTCTCTGGCCCGAGGCCGCCTGGGCCTCCATGCCCTCGTACTGCCAGCTCGAGATGTCATAGGTGCGGCTCTCGGGGTCCAAGCCACTGAAGACGCCGTCCAAGTCCTCGGTGTCCTTGAAGTCCTCTCTGACCAGCGTTGGCGCGTTCGTGTACGCGACGAGGTAGTCGGTGAAGTAGCGCTCGTTGTCGATGACGTAGTTGATGATCCCGCCCAAGAACGAGATGTCGGAGCCCGCGCGCAGCGGCACGTGCAGATCGGCCATGGCGCTCGTGCGGGTGAAACGAGGATCGACGTGCACGAGGCTCGCTCCGCGCGCCTTTGCCTCCATGACCCATTGGAACCCCACCGGATGGCACTCGGCCATGTTCGAGCCTTGGATCACGATGCAGTCGGAGTTCTGCAGATCCTGTTGGAAGGTCGTGGCGCCCCCCCGCCCGAACGAGGTCCCGAGACTCGGGACCGTGGAGCTGTGTCAGATGCGCGCCTGGTTCTCGATGGAGACCGCCCCTAGTGCGGTGTACAGCTTCTTCATGAGGTAGTTCTCTTCGTTGTCGAGCGTCGCGCCCCCCAGGCTCGCTATCGCCATCGTGCGCCTGACCCGGACTCCGTGTTCGTCTTGGAAGGTGAAGGACTTCTTGCGGGTCTCGATCACCCGGTCGGCGACCATCTCCATGGCCTGCTCCAGGCCGATCTCCTCCCAGTCGGTCGCATGTGGAGCGCGGTGCAGCACCTTGTGGCGCCGCGCGGCCCCGGTGGTGAGCTGCAAGCTCGCGGACCCTTTGGGGCACAGCCGTCCCCGGGAGACCGGCGAGTCCGTGTCTCCTTCGATCTGGACTACCTCGCCGTCTCTCACATAGACGTCCTGGCCGCAGCCGACCGCGCAATACGGGCAGATCGACTTGACGACGTTGGTGGCGGTCTCGGTCCTGGGGCTGAGCTCCCGGGTCCGCTTGGAAGAGACGGCGGAGCCGCGGCCAAAGGTGTCGGGCCCTCTCACTTGGCGTAACAGGGGCCAAGGGGCTCGGGCCATGCTCTCCTCCCGCAGATAGGCGCCAAAGGCTAGACGCACGACTAATTACCCCAAGGATCGCGGGTCAAACAAGCGAGCCCGTTGGCAGGTCAGCCCGGCGCTCGAGGTGGGTTGGCCGTCGTTCTCGCCTCGTCCGGACCGCCCCGGCGTGGTCGCGAGCTTCGCCGTGGGACCCTTGGTTGCACTCGGGCAACGAGAGGCTCGACGGCGCATCTTTGGAGGTGTGGCGGCCGCCTGGCAAGTGGGGGCCCATATCGAAGCGGCGCTGCCCGGGGCCCTACGATGCGCAGAATGTCCGAGGACCACGGGGGGCACCCGCCCGTCAAGAGGCGCTCTTTCCTCCGGACGGTCCTAGGTCCTCCGCTGTCCGCGAGCGAGACGGTGAGGGAGAAGATCAGTCCCTTGGAAGGCCTTTCGGCGCTGTCCCTTGACGCGCTGAGCTCGGTCGCCTACGGGCCCGAGGCGATCATCGTCGTGCTGGCGGTGGCCGGCGCCGGGGCGCTCCACTTCGTCTTCCCGATCACCCTCGCGATCATCGCCCTGCTCGTAATCCTGGTGACCTCCTATCGCCAGCTGATCGCCGCCTACCCGAGAGGCGGCGGCGCCTACGCCGTCTCCAAGGCAAACCTAGGGGACTCGACCAGCCTCGTGGCCGCGGCATCTCTGATCGTGGACTACACGCTCACCGTCTCGGTCTCCATTGCTGCGGGGGTTGCGGCTCTGACATCGGCTTTCCCCGAGCTCCACGAGGGGACGGTGCCGCTGTGCCTGGGGATCCTCGCGATCATCACCGTTTTCAACCTGCGCGGGCTGGGGGAGACCGCGAGGGTCTTCCTGCTCCCCGCACTGGTCTTCATCATCGGGCTTCTAACCATCATCGTCATCGGTCTGGTCCACCCCCTGGCGCGCAATGCGGCCCTGCCCGGCCATTCGCTGCTGCCGGCCCACGCGGTGGAGGCGCTCTCGGTGCTCCTGATCTTGAAGGCCTTCTCCGCGGGCTGCAGCGCTCTGACGGGAGTGGAAGCCATAGCCAACGGCGTTCCCTTGTTCAAAGAGCCACGGGTGGTGCGCGCCAAGCGGACGGAGCTGTTGCTTGGCGGGATCTTGGGGGCCATGCTGCTCGGCCTCTCCTTGCTCGCTCGCCAGTGGCACGTAGGCCCGCGTTCGGGCCAGACGGTCTTGAGCCAGATCATGGGCATGTCGGTCGGGAGGCACTGGGCCTACTACGTGGTCTCCCTGAGCATCACCGCAGTGCTGGGGCTGGCCGCCAACACATCCTTCGGCGGTCTGCCGATCCTCGCCAGCCTGCTCGGAAGGGACAACTACCTCCCGCACTTCTTCAGCCTGAGAGGGGAGCGACAGGTCTACTCGAACGGCATCCTGGTGCTGGCGGTGATGTCCGCCCTGTTGCTGATCGCGGTGGGTGGTGACACGATCGCCCTCATCCCGCTGTACGCGATCGGGGTGTTCACCGGGTTCACCCTCGCCCAGACGGGCCTGGTTGTGCACTGGTGGCGAACCCGGCCACCTTGGTGGCGCGTCAAGTCCTGCGTGAACGGCTTCGGAGCGCTTGTCACGGCGGTTTCCACGGGCATCTTCCTCATCACCAAGTTCACGGGGGGGGCGTGGCTCGTGGCCCTCGCGATCCCGGTGTTCGTCTTGTTGTTCAAGCGGATCTATCGCTACTACCGCCAGGCGGGAAAGACCCTCGCCCTGGGGGAGGTGCCGGCCCGGCCGCAGCGTCGCGAGACACTCGTCATCGTCCCCATCGCAGGGGTCTCTCGCCTGACCGAGCTCGCGCTTTCCGAGGCACTCTCCTTGGGCCAGGAGGTGCGTGCGCTTTCGGTCGTCCTGGAGGACACCGAGGAGGGCGAGCGGGCCTCGCGTGCCCTACAGGAGACCTGGGCGCGGTGGGATCCAGGTGTGCCGCTGATCGTGCTGCACACCGAGTACGCGTCGGTGGTCGAGCCCATCGTCGCCTACATCGACGAAGCCCGTGAGAGCTCGGACCAGCAGATCGTCGTGCTGATCCCGGTCTTCGTCCCCAAGCACCTCCGTCACAGGGTGCTGCACAATCAGATCGATCACGTCTTGTCGGCGGCGCTGCGAGGCCGAACCGATGTCGTGGTCGCACGGGTCCCCCTCGAGCTCTCCGACGAGGCCGACGACGGGGTCGACGAGGGCGACGACGAGAAGGATGAGCCCGACGCGGGCGGTGACCAGGCTCAGGAGGGCGCCCAAGGCGCGTCGAGCCAGCCCGGACCGAAGACCTCGCCCACCGAGGGTGAGCGGGATGCCTCGGGGTCCAACGGAGAGCGCCAGGCCCGAGAACGCGTAACGGACAGGTAGCGGCGAAGGGCCTCGGCGGCCCGGCTGCGTACCGCTGAAGAGGAACCCAGGCGTCCTATGCACTGGTTCGGAGACTTCCTCTGAATGGAGACTTCCTCTGAATAGGGACTCGGCGTAGTCAGTCGGTGGCCGTGACAGGCTCGTTGAATCGCTCCGCTGGGGTATCCCACTCGAGTGCCTTGCGTGGCCGCTCGTTGAGGGGGCGCATCACGTCCAGGTGGTCTTGACTTCTGCTTACCCCAGAGCTGTCTTGAAACGTGGTGCTATCCGACACTGAGGTCAGCTCTAGCTTTCCGGTCGCGCTCGAACCAATATGGGTCTGGAAGTAAACATCACCGAAGTGCGATGTTGCCTACCCGGACGGTTTGCCCTTTGCAAGACCCAAGCGTTCGTGATCGCAGTAGCGAGAGAAAGCCACAGCGAAGTCTCTGTGCGGGGCGGACACCGAGCTCCGATGCTCGTTTTCGCCTGATCGGAGAAGGCTTGCCGACTTTGGAAGCAAGAGAACTTGCCTCCGAACGCCGGATGGGGGACAACCCCAAACGCGCAGCGCTCAGCGGTCGGAGTCAACGGCGACTTCGAGCGCCTCGCAAAGCTGCCGCATCCTGACG
>JBOGFX010000054.1:0-7592 GCA_050743805.1 Acidimicrobiales bacterium | reverse complement strand
CTCTGCCCCCCAGCCCAGGCAGCCGCGCGACGGACCGAGAGCCTTGAACGGGTGCTTGCTCATGCGCGAAGCGACCGTCGCGCTGTGTGCGCAACGTTCGAGGAGCGTTCAGTTCCTCGCGTCCAGGGCGTCGCGTGCGGACTCCAGCTCCCGCGAAGGGGCGACCCCCAGGTCCTCGAGCATTCGTTCCGCGCGCTCGATCGTGGCAAGGGCGCGTCGGCGGTTCCCCGATCCTGCGAGCAGCTCCGCCGCGCGCAGGTAGTGGTTCTCCTCGAAGGGGTCGGCCTCGATCAAGCGGTCGAGCAGAGCGAGCGCCTCTTGGAGGTGGCCGAAGCCGACCGCCTCCTCCAGCAAGAGATCGAGCAGCTGGATGTGCAACCTCGCGAAGGACTCTCGGTAGGAGGCGGCCCAGTCCGCATAGCGATCTCCTGGAAGGAGCTCTCCGCGGTACAAAAGCAGCGCCTCGCGCGCGAGGCGTCCGCTCGCCTCGGGGGCGCTGTCGCGACGGACGGCTTGGCCGGCCAGGTGGCGGAACTGGCTCACGTCGGTGATGGCATCGTGAGCGAGCCTGATGAAGTTCCCGTCGCGCTCCAACAGGTCGCCGCTCGCAGCCCGCACCCGCCAGAGCACATTTCGCAGCCGGCGCGTCCCGACGCCGGGAGCAGCGTCGGGCCAAAGCAGCTCGACGAGCTCGTCGACGGGGATCTTCTCGTTCAAAGCGACGATCTTGAGGCCCTGGGCCGCGAGTGAAAGAGGCAGCGCGACTGGTTCGCCAAAGCGCCGGACCGAGAACGAGCCGAGGAGGGTTATCTCCCAGGGGGGGTGCTCGACGGGTGGGGTGAGGCTGGTCACAGCCAGGGGGGCCGGGGCCTCTTCGGGCATCGCCTGATCGTCGGGCTGCGTTGAGTGGGCTAAGCGCTGAGCAGCGGGCAGCATCTTGATCTCGTGGGCTGCGAGCTCGAGGAAGCCCTGAGCGCCGAGCGCCTCGAACGTGGTCATCGCGGCGCGGATGTGATCTTCGGCCTCGTCGAGCTGGCCGTGCTCTCCCAGACGGACGCCCCAGCACAGCTCGACCCGCGCTTGGAGAAGAGGCCTGCCGGTCATCGCCTCGCTGGCGCCACTGAAGAGCTCGCCAGCATCGTCGACGTCGTCCGCGGCGACCGCCTCTACCCACTCGGCCCACCCTTGGGGAACCGCCCCGGAGCGATTGGCCGCCGAGACCACCCCAACTAGCTCAGCGCTCTGGCGGCGCCGGCGTCCCAGGAGCATCACCTCGGCGATGGCCGGCGCGAGAGAAGCCCGGACCTGGTCGACACCAACACTTGGTGGCTCCCACGTGGCGGCGTCGTCTTCGGCGGCACCGAGCCACGCGAACGCAGACGAGGCCCGTCCGCGCTGCAGCTCGACGTTTGCGAGCATGACGAGGGTTCGTACTCTGGGGGCGCGGCCGATCTCCCCGGTCAACCCGAAGAGCTTCGCGGCCGTCTCGAAGACCGCGTCATAGGACGCCTGACCTGCCTCGGCCTCGGCGAGCAGGCTCAACGCCCGAGCGGCGATGGTGTCCTGGCCGCAGCGCTGCGCGAGCTCGATAGCGGCTCCCGCGTCGCGAGCGGCCTCGGGAAAGCTCTGGCCTATGGCGACGGCGGCTCGGATGAATGGGGGGATCGCGGAAAGCGCCCGGTCGCCGACGCCGTGGGCGCAGTCGGCGATCCAGTTGCCGAACCGCAGCGCGTTGTCGCACAGGCCCTTTTGCACCAGCGCCTCGGCGATGACCAGGGCCAGCTGGGGCGAGGCCGGGAACAGCTGGGTGCCGCCGACCAGCGCCCGCACGGCGCCGGACAAGCGGTCCAGCTCTGCTCCGTCGCCTCCTTGGATGATCGCGATGGCGGCGCGCGTGGCCTCGGCGAGCGATTCGATGTGGCTGCTCACCGCTCTGGCGAGCCGGAGCGCCTTGTCGGCCAGCTCCAGCGGGGCGGTGCTGGTGCCACCCAGTGCCAACAGGGCGAGGGAGTCGACGATCAAAAGCACGGCCTCGCCTGGGGATTCGTTCTCGCAGTGGCTGGCGCCATCGACCATGTCCTGGGCCACCGAGGCGACGAGGTCGCTGGCCATCTTGGCCCTGGCGCGCTGATAGGAGATCTCGGCCAGGGTGCGTTCGGACTCGGCCATTTGAGAGGCTCGCTCCACACACACCCCAGCGCGGCCGAGCTCCCCAGCGCTCGCCCAGAGGGCAGCGGCACGAGCGAGATGGCGCGCGCTCGCATCGTCGGTCGGGCCGTAGTCGGCGGCCAGCTCTTCTTGCGCGGCGGCGGCTGCCGGCTCGGCGCGTTCGAGGGCGATGCGAGCGCTCTGGCTGAACAGGCGAGCCACGGTTCCGTCGCGCCTAGCAGTCTGCTGTGCTGCGTGGAAAGCGCTCCGCTCGATCTTGCCCGCTTCGGCATAGGCGCGCGCTACGGCCCCCTGGGCTCGCAGCCGGATCTCCTTGGGCAAGGACCAGAAGGCCGAGGCACGAACCAAGGGGTGCACGAAATCGACGCGCTCGCCGCGCACGGCGATGACCCCTTCGCGCTGCGCGGGACGGAGCGCCCCGATGTCGGTGCCCATGTCTTCGAGCGCAGCCTGCAGGACCCCCAGAGGCAGATGGCCAGCCGCGGGGACCGCGAGCGCGGTGCGCACATCGGGATCCAACAGGGCGAGACGCTCCCCGAAGGCGGTCACCAACCCGTGACCGAGTGGCAGTGGCTCGGGGAGCGGTCGCCAGCCTTGGAGCTGCTCTTGCGCCAAGCGGTTGCAGACCTCGATCAGGGCGCTCGGGTTGCCTCCCGTCCCGTTCATGAGCGACACCAGGACGTCCTCGCTCGGGAGCTCTCCGAAGCGCTGGGTCAAGAGCACCGCTGCCTGCGCGCTGGTGAGACCGCTCAGGCGATGCTCTGGAACAGGTATCGACATCTTGGGCGACGGCAGGTGCGGCGTGTCCCGCCACGCGATAGCAAGCGCCACCCCCACGTCGGAGAGTTGGGTCACGAGCGCCTCGGCGATCACCGAGGGGAGCCACTCGGGCAGGAGGTGAGCATCGTCGATCGAGATGAGAAGGGGCATCTGGGCCTCGTCGAACAGGGCCCTCACGGCCCTGCAGGCGAGCTCCACCGGAGCACCGTTGGAGCCGGGCGCTCCCACGAGCTCGGCGACCGGCGCCGGCCACTCCTTCGGCAAGTGCGTCGGGTCTTCCAACGCGGCGCCTCTCAGCCTCACGACCGAGAAGTCGGCGGCCCTGGCGATGGTGGCCTCGATCAGAGCGCTCTTGCCGACTCCTGGCTCACCACGCAGGACCACGACGCTCGCCGAACCGGCCCGCGCCCTCCACAAGATGTGGTCGAGGTGTGCCAGCTCGCGGTTGCGAGCCACGAGACCGCCCGACAAAGGCGGCCGCGAATCCCCGCGCACGGCCGTCGAGCGTCGGGCCTCGCGTGGCGACGGTTCGGGCCTCGGGCGCACTTGGCGCCTGTCGGTGCCGTCGCTCACGCGCGCTTGAGCTCTTTCGAGGAGTTGGGCACGCCGGGCGCCAGTGGCCCGCGCGACGGCCTCGTGGTGTCACTGGGGCGTCTCACCTGCTCGACGAGCCTACTGCCTCGTGCCCGCGACCTGGGGTGATAGCAGCTCCACAAAGGCGGCGTCAGAAGCCTCCGGGTTCGGCCGCTCCGAGGCGCGATTCGGTTCGCGCATCGAAGATGGATGTCGCCCTGATCCACCGTGAAACGGATTGACTCTCCGGGCGCGGGGCGCGGCTGACCCGACCCTTGCCTCAGGACTATGCGCTCGCTGCCCAAGGTGCAGACGACCAGTACGTCGGCGCCCAGAATCTCTGTCACCTTGACCTTCGCCCCGAGCGTTCCCGCGGGATCGATTCGGGCGGCCTCGGGTCTCCACCCGACGATGACGGCGTCATGGGAGCCAAGGCAGCCCAACAGCTTGCTGTCGCTGAGCGCGATCCTGCCGGTGACCAGCTCGAGTGCCGGCGGGTCCCCCGAGAGCCTGCCCGCCGGCAGGTTCATGCCCGGCGTCCCGATGAAGGCTGCCACGAAGCGGTTGGCGGGGAGCCGGTAGAGGTTCTCGGGCGGGGCGACCTGCTGAAGGGCTCCGCTGTTCATCACCGCGATGCGATGGCCCATCGTCATGGCTTCCACCTGGTCATGGGACACGTACAAGGTGGTCGTGCCGAGGGCTCTCAGTGGTTCGACGATGTCGGAGCGCGTCTGGGTCCTCAGCGCGGCGTCCAGGTTCGACAGTGGCTCGTCCATCGAGAACACACGGGGGAGCGCACGATGGCCCTCGCCCGCGCCACGCGTTGGCGCTGACCCCCCGAGAGCTTGGAAGGTCTGCGGCCCAGCAGGTCCGCTATCCCTAGCATCTTGGAGGCCCGGCCGACCAGCCTGGCGCGTTCGGCCCTCGGGACCCCGCGCTGGCGCAACGGGAACTCGAGGTTCCTCTCGACGCTCAGGTGCGGCTAGAGGGCATAGGACCGCAAGACCATCGCCACATCGCGGTCCTTGGGCTCGACCTGGTTGACCACTCGGCCATCGATGGTGACCTCGCCACCGCTCGGTTCTTCGAGGCCGGCCAAGATGCGCAGGATCGTGGTCTTTCCGCACCCCGAAGGCCCGAGGAGGACCTCACCGTCGTCGACGTCGCGGTTGAAGTCGCGGACCGCCGTGACCTCACCGAAGCGCTTGGCCACATTGGAGAAACCGACGGTTGCCACTTCGCTCCTATAGGCCCGGCCGGCTCGGGCTGTCCCACGGCCCCCGGGTGCTCGGAGCGTACTTTTTGTGCTGCCCGGCTGGACGTCCGGGCCATGGGGAGGGAACCTGAGGTGGTGCCAGACGCCAAGATCCTCGCGTCGGTTGCTCCGGGCACATGGATCGTCGACCTCGACGGGGTGGTCTGGCTTGGTGGGGTCCCGATAAAAGGAGTGGCCCCGGCAGCCGCAGCCCTGAGGGACCTGGGGGTCCGGATCGTGTTCGCGACCAACAACTCCTCACCGACGACCAAAGAGCTCTGTGAGCGAGTCCGCGGGGCGGGGCTCGCCTGCTCCGAGTCCGAGCTGATCACCTCCGGGCAGGCCGCGGCAACGCTGCTCTCCCCCGGCGACAGGGTTCTCGCGTTGAGCGGCGCTGGTGCGAGGGAGGCCATCGAGTCGAGAGGTTGCAGGCTCGTCGAGTCGGGACCGTCAGATGTGGTTGTGGTCGGCTGGACGGATAACTTCGACTTCGATTCGCTCGCGCGAGCAGCCACCGCGGTCAGATCTGGCGCCAGGTTGATAGGGACCAACGACGACGCGACGCTCCCGAGCCCGACCGGACCGCTTCCCGGTGCCGGCTCACTGCTCGCCGCTGTCGTGACCGCATCGGGTACGAAGGCCGACGTCGCAGGCAAGCCTTACACGCCTATGGTCGACCTGATCCGCTCCGCCTTTCCCCAGGTGTCCCTGGTCGTGGGCGACCGGCCTTCAACTGACGGCCTGCTCGCGCGAGCCCTCGGTGCGCCTTTCGCGCTGGTCCTCTCGGGAGCTACCCAGAGCGCGGAGGGGGCCGATCCCCCCGGGGACCTGGTAGCGGCCGATCTGGGCGAGCTCGCGGAGATGGTCGCTTCGACGTCCTGAGGCCCAGGTGCGGCACTACCCTGGGTCGTGATGGACCCCGAAGAACGCCTGCGCCGCTACCTTGAGACCGGCGCGATCTTGGGCGAGATGACCTTCTCGCGGGCGCAGGAGATCCTCAAGGCCCTCGCCGCTCAGGACCAAGGCGAGCGTGATCGTGCATGGCGAGAGCTCGACCGCTTCTCGAGGCTCGGCCGCAAGGTCGCCGAAGAGTGCGCAGCGGTCCTCCGGAGCGAGGTGTCTCGCCAGGTCGGGGGCTTGGGGTCTCTCGACGAGGTGCTGGCGCGAGTTTCGCGAGTCCTTCACGCCTATGGGGGCGAGCCCGACGGCCCGAGACCACCGAGAGCACCAGGGCAAGCCGGGGTGATCGAGGCCAGCGGCTTGTACCAACAGAGCTCCGGCGCCCCGGGGAAGCCAAAGAAGCACAAGCCGGCCAAGACGAGACCGACCTCGAGCGGTGCGGGCGCGTCGGGCGGGCAGAAGAGCAAGCAAAAGAAGCACAAGAAGGCAAAGGTGCGCGAAGACGCCGGCAGGGCCGCAGAGACGGGTAGCTCTCCCATGGCCCAAGGGGCCACTTTCGGCGACCGGGGCCCCATGGGAGCGAGCGACCCCGTGGCACCGCACTGAGCGCACGTCACCGCCTCGACGAAGAGATCGTCAGGCGAGGGCTCCTGGGCTCCAAGCAGCAGGCATCGGCCGCTATCGCCGCTCGCAAGGTGACCGTCGATGGCGCTCCCGCGATCAAGGCGTCTCGCCTGGTCGCTCCCCATGAGGCCGTCGTCGTGACCGAGGGGCGGCGCTTCGTCTCTAGAGGTGGCGAGAAGCTCGATCGGGCCCTCGGCGCCCTCGGCATCGAGGTCTGTGACAAGCGCACCCTCGATGTGGGCTCCTCAACTGGTGGTTTCGTGCAGTGCCTGTTGGAGCGGGGTGCTCGCCAGGTGATCGCGGTCGACGTCGGTCGTGGTCAGATGGATCCGGCGCTCTCCTCGGACCCCCGGGTGGTCCTGAAAGAGGGCGCCAACATCCGCCAACTCTGCGCCAACGACCTGGGCGAAGAAGGCCAGGTTGAGCTCTTGACGGCCGATCTCTCTTTCATCTCCTTGACCAAGGTTGCCTCGGCGCTGTGCGCTGTGGTGCAAGACGGCGGCGACCTGGTGGTGCTCGTCAAGCCGCAGTTTGAGGCCGAGAGGAGCGAGGTCTCGAGGGGCAAGGGGGTCATCCGGGACTTTCAGGTGTGGCGAAGGGTCCTGGGCGACGTCACTACGGTGTTCATGGCTCGGGGAGCCGGCATCATTGGTGGGCTACCGTCCGAGCCGAGGGGGGCGTCTGGCAACGTGGAGTTCTTCGTTCAGCTGATCAAGTCGGGCCCCGGGCTCGGCGAGCCGGCGATCGGGCGGCTTTTGGACGAGGTCGTCGAGTCGGTTCGGGCCTGAGGCTGTGGGCGTCGTCGCGATACTGGCCAACCCGGCGAACCGCGGCGCCGCCAGGCTCTGTGAGGACGCCGCGCGTTGGCTCCACATGCGGGGCCACGAAGTGAGAAGCCTGCTCTGCGAGCCACCCAAACGCAAAGAGGAGGAGGGCGGGGCCGATGTCGTCTCGGGAGCGAGCCTCGAAGGGGTGGACCTCGCACTCAGCCTGGGAGGAGACGGCACCTTCTTGAGGATGGTGCCACTCGCGCACGCCTTTGACGTCCCACTTCTGGGGGTCAACTTCGGCCACCTGGGCTACCTACTGCCGGTCCAGCCCGCAGGGGTCGAAGCCGCGCTCGAGCGAGCGCTCTCGGGCGACGTCGAGCTCGAAGAGCGTGCGGTGCTCAAGGTTCGAGTCGAGGGCGAAGCCCCCATTGGCGATGCCCGTCCCGAGGCCGATCAAGGGGAGCTCTTGGCCCTGAACGAGCTGGTGATCGAGCGAAGTTACCCGGGGCACACCGTGAGGT
>JBOGFX010000053.1:0-1633 GCA_050743805.1 Acidimicrobiales bacterium | reverse complement strand
CGCTCGGGCTGCTCCGTGGTCTCGCCAACTGCCGCGAGGACGTCGAAGAGGGCACCGTGCTCGCCTACGCTGGCCCGGACGTGACCGACGACCTCGCCTGGACCGTTCGCGACGCGCTCAGCAAGGCCGGTCTCGACCTGCCAGACGAAGTCCTCGAAGACCTATCGTCCAACTCGGATCCCTGACTCCAGGCGCAGACACCCTCAGCCACGGCCGGTTCGTATGGCGTGAACCACGATCTACGTTCTTGCTGGTCAAGGAATCGGGTGGGCCGTAGAGACATCACACGGGTGGGCCGTAGAGGACTCGAACCTCTGACCCCCTGCGCGTCATGCAGGTGCGCTACCAGCTGCGCCAACGGCCCGGAGCTGATGAACCTACCATCGAGCTTGACAAGTCGTTGGCCGGTGGCGATGGAGCAGAGGCGGACCAGCCCGGCTGTGCCACCCCCGAGCTCAGAGCGACTCGTGCGGGACGTTCACGCTCTCCCTCCCGACCGTTCCACGCAGCCAGCTCTTCAGGGTCTTTCCAGAAGCATTGCGCGGGAGCTGCTCTTCGACGATCTTGACTAGGCCGGCACCTTGAAGTCCGCAAGCACCTCCGCGACAAAGATCCGCAGATCCTCGGGCGAGACCGGAACTGGGCGCGACGGCGAGAGACCGAACGAGGCCGAAACCGGAGCCTTAGCAGCGCAAGCGAGGGCGCTGGCGAAGCCGCAGCAGTCGCAGACGTACCCACCCCCACCCCGAGCCCCGGCTCCAACCGCACGATCGCCTTCACCTCCTCGCCCAGCACCGGATGCGACACGCCGATGACCGCCGCTTCGGCGACGCGTGGGTGCTCGATCAGGCGGTTCTCGATCTCGACTCAATAGACGTTCCCGCCCCCTTCGGATGATCATGTCCTTCGCCCGGTCGGTGACGTGGAGCCGCCCCCCGGAGTCGAGGTATCCGAGATCGCCCGTCCGGAGTCAGCCGTTCTGGAGCACCTCGGCCGCCTCGTGCCTCCCCCAGTAGCCGGCCATCAAAAGGGGCCCGTTCACGCAGGTCTCCCCCACCTCCCCTTCGAAAGCCCCTCGCTACCCGCAATCGGCCCCCCACGCGTCTCGGCCGTAGGCGTTGGCCACCGAGTGGACGATCCTCGGCACGGCCGACCAGATGGCCACCTGCTCGGCCTCGATAATGGCCGTCACGGCCTCGGGGTCGAAGCCGCCCTTCGGCTCCCCGCACCAGCCGGCCTGCCGGGCGGGTGCACCAGAACGGCACCTTTTCACAGGTAGATTGCCCCAGATGACGACGGTCGCCCGCGACGACCCCGCGGCGACCGCAGGGCCGGGCACGGCGGTCCCGCCCGGCCAGGCGCCCCCTCCAAGAGCCCGTCGGCCCGCGAGGATCGACCCCCGCTGGGCAGAGCTCCTCGTGAAGTCGCTCGGGCTCGCCGCCGTCGCCGGGGCGACCATCTTCGTCGTCTGGCAGCTGCGCCTGGATCTCATCTTCTCCCACAACCTGGACGTCGGCGGCGACAACGGCGGGCACGTGGCCGCCCCGTATTTCCTCATCCACGACCTGCTCCCCCACGGGCGGATCACCGGCTGGGACCCCTGGTGGTTCGACGGCATGCCGCTCTACGTCTT
>JBOGFX010000052.1:0-4854 GCA_050743805.1 Acidimicrobiales bacterium | reverse complement strand
TTCAAGGACCATCTGCTCATCGAGTCGAACCCTCACCAGATCCTAGAAGGGGTGATCATCAGCGCCTATGCGCTGCAGGTCACCCGTGCCTTCATATACGTCCGCGGCGAGTTCGCCCTGGGGATCGAGCGCATGGAGCAGGCGGTGAACGACGCGTACCGCTACGGAGCCCTGGGCGAGGACATCTTGGGCTCGGGGTTCTCGATCGACGTCGTGGTGCATCCCGGCGCCGGCGCGTACATCTGCGGAGACGAGACGGGCCTTCTCGAATCCCTGGAGGGAAAGCGTGGCTTCCCACGGATCAAGCCGCCCTACTATCCCGCCGTCATCGGCCTCTATGGCCAGCCCACCGTCGTCAACAACGTGGAGACGATGGCCAACATCCCTTGGATAGTGCTCCACGGCGGGCAGGCCTTCGCCGCCTTGGGCGAGGGACGCTCGGCCGGCACCCGGCTCTTCGCCCTGTCGGGTCACGTGCGCAGACCAGGCGCCTATGAGGTGGAGATGGTGAAGACCACATTCGCGGACCTCATCTACGCAGAGCGCCTCGGTGGGGGGATCCGGGGGGAAAGAGAGCTCAAGGCCTTCATCCCCGGAGGCGCCTCGTCGCCCTGGTTCGGTCCCGAGCACGTGGACCTGCCGCTTGGTCAGGACGAGGTCGCCAAGGCCGGTTCCATGCTCGGGTCTGGGTCGGTGGTCGTCATGGACACGACGACCTGCTCGGTGCGCGCCTCGTGGCGAATAACGAAGTTCTTCTTCCGGGAGTCCTGCGGCCAGTGCACGCCCTGCAGGGAGGGCTCGGGCTGGCTGGAGCGGATCCTGCACAGGATCGAGAACGGGGCCGGCCGGGAGGAGGACATCGATCTGCTCCTCGATGTCTGCGACAACATAAGCCCGGGTCTCAACTGGCCCCCGGAGCAGACCACGATCTGCCCGCTCGGGCCGTCGATCCCGCCGTCGATCGTCTCCGCGGTGTCGCGCTTCAAAGAGGAGTTCGCCCTCCACGTGAAGGAGGGGGGGTGCCCGTTTTGAGCGGTGATCCGAGCGCACAGAGCCCGACCTCGGATCCCCAACAGGTCACCTTCGTCTTGGACGGGCGCGAGACGATCGCGCGCAAGGGGGAGCTCGTGATCTCGGCTGCCGAGAGGGCGGGGGTCTACATTCCACGCTTCTGCTACCACCCGCGCATGAAGCCGGTGGGGATGTGTCGGATGTGCCTGGTCGAGGTGGCCGGACCGCGCGGGGCCACCCTTCAGCCAGCGTGCTTCATCAACGTCGAGGACGGCGCGCAGGTGGTCACCGACTCAGAGAAGGTGAAGAAGGCCCAGGACGGGATCTTGGAGTACCTCCTCATCAACCATCCCCTTGACTGCCCCGTCTGTGACAAGGGCGGCGAGTGCCCTCTGCAGGACCAGACCCTCGCGTACGGACCCGGGGAGAGCCGCTTCGTCGAGGAGAAGCGCCACTTCGAAAAGCCCGTGGCGATCTCCCAGCTCGTCCTGTTGGACCGGGAGCGCTGCATCCAGTGCGCGCGCTGCACCCGCTTCGCCGAGGAGATCGCAGGCGAGGCCCAGATCGATTTCGCAGGCCGGGGCGAGCGTGTCGAGGTCGCAATCTTCCCCGGGGACGACTTCACCTCCTATTTCAGCGGCAACACCGTCCAGATCTGCCCGGTCGGGGCCCTGACCGCCACCCCCTACCGCTTCACCGCCAGGCCATGGGACCTGGACCAGGTGGAGTCCACCTGCACCACCTGTGCCTTCGGGTGCAGGGCCGCCGTCCAGTCCTCCGCGAACCGCCTCACGCGGCTCTTGGGCCTCGACTCGGACCCGGTCAACCACGGTTGGCTGTGCGACAAGGGGCGCTTCGCGTACGAGGCTGTGAACGGCGACGAGGTCGCGCAGATGCCCTCCGCCGATCTTCCTGCGTTCACCCTCGGCTCGCAGCGGCCGGCCGGCCGCTTCGGCGGCGAGGTGGCCGAGACCGCAGAGCCGATTGCCCGCGTCACCGCCCCCATGCTCAAAGACGGCGGCATCTGGCGCGAGGTGAGCTGGTCCGAGGCGCTCGCCTACCTCGCCGACCGTCTGGGGAAGGTGAGGGAGGCCCAGGGCCCGTCTGGCATCGCCTTGATCGGCGGGGGACGGCTCACCAACGAAGGGGCGTATGCCTGGACCAAGCTCGCCAAGTCGGTGATAGGCACCGACTCGGTGGACGCCCAGCTCGGCGACGGCTTGCCGGGCGAGCTGGTGCTCTCGCTCCCCGAGGCCACGATCGACGAGGCGGCGACCGCCAAGGCCTTGGTGCTGATCACCGGGGACGTGCGCGAGGAGCTCCCGGTGCTCTTCTTGCGCCTGCGTCGGGCGGCGCTCGACAAGAAGGTCTCGATCGTCGAGTTGACCCAGCACGCCGGCTCCCTCAGCCCGTACGCGGCCGTTTCTTTGGCCGTGCGTCCCGGAGACACCCCCGCGGTGGCGCGGGCGCTCGCGGGCGACGACGCCGCAGCGCCCGGGCATCCGGCGGGAGCGTCCTATGAGGTGGCCGACCTCGAGCGGGCACGGCGGCTCATCGCCCAGGCTGGCGAGGGCGGGCCGGCGGGCTCCGGAGTCGTCGTCGCCTACTCGAGGCCCTCGCTCGCGGAGTCCTCCCAGGTTGCCGCCGCCGCCGTGTCGACACTGGCCGCCGCCTGGCCGGCGGCCAGGTTCCTGCCGCTGCTGCGGCGGGGGAACGTGCGCGGGGCCCTCGATATGGGCATGGCGCCCGGCGTCCTCCCAGGCCGGGTGTCCTTGGAGCAGGGTCGGGACTGGTTCCAACAGCGGTGGGGCTCGGTGCCCCAGGCGAGAGGGCGCGACGCGGGCGAGGTCCTGGCGTCGCTTGCGTCCGGAGCCCGCGAGGTGCGGGCTCTGCTCCTCGTCGGTTGCGACCCTCTCTCAGACTTCCCCGACACCTTGCTGGCCGCGCAGGCCCTCGAGGCCTGCGAGCTGGTGGTCGCGGTGGTGGGGCACCCAAGCCCGGTCACCGAAGCTGCCGACCTCGTGCTGCCCGTCGCGGTCAGCCATGAGCGGCCGGGCACCACCACCAACATCGAAGGGCGCGTCACCCGGCTTGCCCAGAAGCTGGCACCGCCCGGCTTTTCCTGGCCAGACTGGATGATCGCAGCGGCCCTGGCCGAGGACCTGGGCGCCGATCTGGGCTTCGGTTCCCAGGATGCAATCTCCTATGAGATCGGGCGTGTGGTCCCGGCTTACCTGGGGTTCTCCCCAGGGTTGTTGGAGGTGCCTTCGGGCCACGACGGTGTCGTCGTCCCGCTTCGGAGCGCCCCGGCTCGGTCGCCTTCCCCCATAGATCCCATGGCCGTACCAGGTGTCGAGTCTGTCGAGCGCCAGGGGGCCCCTCCCCGGGTGGGCCTGACCGGCTCCTTGGCCCACGAGCTCTCTTCAGTCACGCCGCTTGGGGGCGCAGGCTCGCCGCCGCCGCTGCGCCCTCCCGCGCCCCAACCGGTTCTGATTCCCGCCCCTGACCACTACTCGCTGAGGCTCGTGTCGTCACGCCGTCTCTACGACCGTGGGTCCGCGGTCGTGGCGTCCCCCTCTCTGGAGCGCCTCGTCGCCGACGCAATGGCCACGGCCAACCCCTCGGACCTGGCACGCCTTGGTGTGAGGGCGGGGGAGGTGGTCAGGGTCAGCTCCAAGCGGGGCGCCTGTCAGCTTTTGACTCGAGAAGACGACCGGGTGCCCAGGGGGGTGCTCGTCGTCGACTTCAACCTCTGCGACCACGGTGGCGACCCGAACGCGGCCGGGCGGCTGATCGACGCCCAAGAGCCGGTCAACGAGGTCCGGTTGGAGACCAGGTGACGGCCCCGCACTTCGCGATCGATCCCCTCCTGTTCCCCGGTGTCCACGGGGTTGAGCTGTTGATCGTCGCCATCAGGGTTCTCGTCGCCTTCGGGGCGCTGATGGGTGCCGTGATGCTCATGATCTGGTTCGAGCGAAAGCTCATCAGCGACATGCAGAGCCGGATCGGGCCCAACCGCGCGGGCCCCTTCGGTCTGCTACAGACCCTGGCGGACGGCGTGAAGCTGTTCTTCAAGGAGGACCTCGTTCCGGATCGGGCGGATCGTTTCGTCTTCAAGCTCGCTCCCTTCCTCGCGCTGATCCCGGCCCTCTTGATCTTCACGGTCGTGCCCGTGGGGGGCGAGGTGACCATCGCCGGTCATAGCTTCGAGCTGCAGGTGGCGGACCCCCCGTTCGGCATACTGCTGGTGCTCGCGATGTCGTCCATATCTGTGTACGGGGTGATGCTGGCCGGCTGGTCCTCGGGCTCCAAGTACCCCCTGCTCGGGTCGGTGCGCGCCTCGGCGCAGATGATCTCCTACGAGGCGGCCCTGGGGTTGAACGTGGTCATGGTGGTCATGGTCGCTTCCTCCACCCTGTCCACACGGGGCATAGTCGCCAGCCAGGCGCACGGCTTTTGGGACTGGAACGTGATCCGGCTCGGCTTCGTGCCCTTCTTCCTGTTCCTGATAGCGATCACCGCCGAGCTCAACCGGCCGCCGTTCGACATGGTCGAGGCGGACACGGAGCTGGTCGGGGGGTTCAACACCGAGTACTCCTCGCTGCGATTCGCGCTCTTCTACCTGGCCGAGTTCATGAACACCATCACCATGTCGGCGGTCGTGGTGACCCTGTTCTTCGGCGGTCCCGACGGGCCTGTGCCCAGGTTCATCCCGACGTCGGACATCTGGATGCCGGTCCTTTGGTTCTTGGGAAAGACCATCGCCTTTTTGTTCGGGTACGTGTGGTTCCGAGCCGCCCTGCCGCGGCTTCGCTACGACCAGCTGATGGACCTGGGCTGGAA
>JBOGFX010000051.1:0-3937 GCA_050743805.1 Acidimicrobiales bacterium | reverse complement strand
AAGCCGCTGCAGCTCGCGATCGTCGGCCGTCCCAACGTCGGCAAATCGACGCTTTTGAACGCGATCGTGGGAATCAAGGTGTCGATCACCTCGCCTCACCCCAACACCACCCGGGTGGGGGTGCGCGGAGTCTTGGACTCAGCCGATGCCCAGGTCGTCTTCATCGACACCCCGGGATTGCACCGTCCCAGGAGCCCGCTCGGCTCCCGGCTCAACGAAAAGGCGCTCGCAGCCCTGAGCGAGGTCGACCTGGTGCTGGCGGTCCTCGATGCGACGCAGTCGATCGGCCCGGGCGACACAGGGGTCCTCGAACGAGCGGTCGCTGCGGCGGCCCAAGACGGTTGCTCGGTGTTCGTGGCGGTCAACAAGATCGATCGAGCTCGGCGCGACCAGGTGTTGGCGCGCTTGGCCGAGGCCTCCGATCTGGTCGGATCGCTTCAACCGAACGTGTGGTCAAAGACCGAGTACTTCCCGGTTTCCGCCAGGACCAAGAAGGGGTTGGAGCCGCTCATGGCCGCCATCGTGGGCCGCATGCCCGAAGGTCACCGCTTTTATCCGAAGGGCACGACAAGCGACGTGCAAGATGCCATCGCCATTGCCGAGCTGGTCCGAGAGCAGCTGCTGCGGGCGACCAAAGAGGAGTTGCCCCACTCCATCGCATGCGTTGTAACCGAGTGGGAGTGGCCGAGGATCCGCTGCGAGATCCTCGTCGAGCGTGAGTCCCAGAAGGGCATCGTGATCGGCGCCGGAGGTGGCGTCCTCAAGGCGGTGGGGACCGCAGTGCGCGCTCAGTTGCCCGAGGGTGCGTACCTGGAGCTGTTCGTCCGGGTCGAGCGCCATTGGCAGAGCCGCCGGGACATCTTGGATCGGCTCGGCTACTGATGGCCCCCGTCCACGCGCTGGCCTGGACTCTTCTGGGTTAGGCGAGGATCCGGGCGAGGAAGCGCTCCGCCTCGGAACGTTCGGTCGTCTTGGCCATGGGTGGAAGGGCGTCGAGCAGGACGGAGCGATACCGGGCGCGCGCGAGCCGCGGGTCGAGCACCGCCACCACGCCACGGTCGCTCGCCGATCGTATGAGCCGCCCCACCCCCTGAGCGAGGAGGGTGGCCGCACGCGGGAGATCGACCTCCCCGAACGCGTTCTCGCCGGCGGCCTCCCGGCGTGCGTCGATGACAGGGTCGCCGGGTCTTGGGAAGGGCAGCCGATCGAGCGTGACGAGGGAGAGCGAGCGTCCCGGTACGTCGACCCCCTGCCAGAAGCCGAGAGTGGCGAACAGGCACGAGGACTCCTCCTTGGCGAACGTCTCGATTAGGCGTGCCTTCGGCAGCTGGCCTTGGACGAGGATGCGGTAGGGCACGAGTGGCCCTACCGCTGCCGCGATCTCCTCGGTCGCCCTGCGGCTGGTGAACAGGGCCAGGGTGCGCCCTCCCGCCGCTCTGATGAGCGCCGCGAGCTCGGCTGCCATGGCGGCCTCCGCCTGTGGGCTCCTCCTGTCAGGCAGCTGGGCAGCCACGTAGAGCAGCGCGTTGTTGGCGAAGTCGAAGGGAGTGCCGACATCGAGATGTCGCGCGTCGTGAACGTCCAAGCCGAGGTGGCCCTCGATCGCGGTTGGGATCGTGGCGCTCGTGAGAATGGCGGTCACCTCCCCCCAAAGCTGGCCGAGATCTGGTCTCACGTCGATCGGCGAGAGGCGCAGCACGGGTGCCCGGGCCACCCCGTCCACCCACACCACCTCACGTTGGGACGGCGCGACGAGCCGGGCCAGGTCTTGGGCCAGGTTGCCGGCGGCGCTCAAGGCCCGCTGCACGGCGCCGTCGCTGACGTGGCCGCGCACCGTGACCGAGCGCAGGGGGCCGATCAGGGCGTCGATCCGAGCACGTGCCACCACGAGCATGTCGGCGACGTCACGGTCACGCTGGCCGTCGAGCGATAGGCGGATGCCGAGCCGGCCCTCGAGAACGGAGGTGAAGTGGTCCGCGCTCTGGGCCGCGGCCTCGGCGAAGTGGGCGTCGGCCTCGTTGATCAAAGCCCTGGAGACCGCCCCCACCGCCCTCAGTCGGCCAGCGGTGACCTCTGCCCCGAGGCAGGAGGTCATGATGTCCTCGACCTGGTGCGCCTCGTCGAAGACGACCACCTCATGGTCGGGTAAGACGGTCGAGCCCGCGGCGAGGTGGGCGCCGTAGAGGTGGGTGTTGACCACCACCACGTCCGCGGCGCTCGCTCTGTCGCGAGCCGCTTCGGCGAAGCACACCGGGCCGGAGGGGCATCGGAAGGCTCCCGGGCATTCACGGGGTCCCACGCTCAACATCGACCAGGCCCGCTCCGAGGGTTCGAAGGGGAGCTCTGCCCGGTCACCGGTCGTGGTGACCTCGTTCCAGGCGATGATCCCCTTGAGCTCGGTCGCAAGGCTCGAGCTCGGGCGTCCGTCACCTCCCCCCAGCTCTTCGAAGGGGACCTGGCTTCCTGCGGTCATCTCTTCGAGCCGTTGGCGGCAGAGGTAGTTGGCGCGACCTTTCAGGACGGCCCACGAAAAGCCCCGTCTGGCCACCGCTCGGGCTAGGGGCAGGTCACTGCTCGCGATCTGGTCCTGGAGCGCCTTGGTCGCGGTGGCCACCACGGCCTTGGTCCCCGAGAGAACGAGGGGGACCAGGTAGCCGAGCGACTTGCCAGTACCGGTTCCGGCCTGCACGACGAGGTGCGTCCTGGTCGAGATCGCCTTGGCCACCGCCTCGGCCATCTGTCTCTGCCCGGTCCGAGCCTCCCCCCCGCCGGGGAGCGCAGAGACCACCCTCTCGAGGGCAGTGGCGATCGTCGTGGTGGGGGCCACCTGACGAGGGTACAGGCAGGCCCCGTTCGAGGGTGGGGCTCTTGGGTCGGGCGCCGCGCAGTGGTTCAGAGCCTTGTGCCCACGATGCGCTCCGTCTCTGGCGCATTGGAGGCCAGGGGGGATCTGTGCCCCGATCAAGGCCGCGGGGCTACCCGGGGTGCCACGGCGCATGCCGCCGGCGCCCTGGCGATAGTTTCGACCCGTGATCCGGCACAGCTCAGCGGCGGCTCATGGCATAAAGCTCCCCCCCGATCGGCCTCCGGTGGCACGGAGCCTGGCAGATGCCCCCCGTTTGCCAGACGAGCTCGACCGGCGCAAGGTGCCCGCCCATGTCGGCTGTGTGATGGACGGCAACGGCCGGTGGGCGGCGCATCGCGGCCTTCCGCGGACCGCAGGCCACATCGCCGGAGAAGAGGCACTCTTTGACGTGGTCAATGGTGCGCTGGCAATCGGTCTCAAGTGGTTGACCGTCTACGCGTTCTCCACCGAGAACTGGCGGCGCCCCCCCGACGAGGTGCGCTTCCTCATGAACTTCAACGAGACGCTTCTCTCGAAGCGACGAGACGAGCTGAACGAATGTGGGGTGAGGATCCGTTTTGCCGGTCGCCGCGACCGACGGGTTCCTCGTCACGTGCAGCGGGCGATGCGAGAGGCCGTCGAGCTGACTCAGGACAACCGGACCATGACTCTCACGCTCGCCTTCAACTACGGAGGACGGGCTGAGATCGTCGATGCCGTGAGGGCGCTGGTTCAAGACGGACTCTCGGCGTCCAAGGTCAACGAACGGGCGATCACCTCGCGCATGTACTTTCCTGACATGCCGGACCCCGACCTCGTGATCCGCAGCTCGGGCGAGTCTAGGATCTCGAACTTTCTGCTCTGGGAGCTTGCCTACAGCGAGCTTTTCTTCACCGACCGACTTTGGCCGGATTTCCGCAGCTCCGATCTCTTCGAGGCGGTCATCGAGTACCAGCGGCGGAGCCGCCGCTACGGCGGTGTCACCCGGTGATGTTCACCAAGATCGCGCTCCTCGCTGGACTGGCCCTCTTTGTTGGCATGTGCTGGCTGGCCCTCGCGGGCTTCAAGCCCGTCGTCCCCTTTCTCGTCACC
>JBOGFX010000050.1:0-16495 GCA_050743805.1 Acidimicrobiales bacterium | reverse complement strand
GAACAGCCACGCGTCCACTGCGCTCTCCTACGCCTACGGGATGGCCCAGGCCGCCCGTTTGGGAGCGCGCGGAGGAAAGGTCGTCGCGGTGGTGGGTGATGGTGCCCTGAGCGGAGGCCTGGCCTATGAGGCCCTCAACAACATCGGCATGAGCGGCATACCGGTCGTCGTGGTCCTGAACGACAACGGCCGTTCGTACGCTCCCACCATCTCTGCGTTGAGCACAGCCCATCGTGCGGCGGAGGGACTCGACCCCAAGGCGCCGGCGGGGTTTTTCGAGACCCTTGGGATCGCCTACATGGGTCCGATCGACGGGCACGACATCGCTTCGCTCGAGCACGCGTTGGCCGAGGCATCGAGCTCGGCCGGCCCGGTCGCCCTTCATGTTCACACGGTGAAAGGCCGGGGGTACGTACCCGCCGAGGCCGACGAGTCCAAGTGCCTGCACGACATCGGGCCCTTCGATCCCAGGACCGGGATCGCGGCGAAGCGGTCGGGGCGCAGCTACACCGAGGCCTTCTCCGAGGCGATCCTGACCGAGGCCGCCCGCAGGCCCGAGGTGGTGGCCATCACTGCGGCGATGGACGGTCCGACCGGCCTCGCGCCGTTCAAGGCGCGTTATCGGGATCGCTTCTTCGACGTGGGGATCGCCGAGCAGCACGCGGTGACGGCTGCCGCGGGGATGGCCATGAGCGGACTGCGGCCCGTGGTGGCCATCTACTCCACGTTCCTCAACCGGGCGTGGGACCAGGTCTACTACGACGTGGGCCTGCACCGTCTGCCCGTGGTGTTCTGCCTCGACCGCTCGGGGATCACAGGCGACGACGGCCCGAGCCATCACGGCGTGACCGACATGGCCCTGCTCAGCAAGGTTCCTCAGATGACCGTCTTGGCCCCATCCTCCTTCGACGAGGTGGCCGTGATGCTCGGTTGGGCTCTCGACCACACAGAGGGGCCCGTCGCGATCCGCTGGCCCAAGACCGAGGCTCGCCTCGACCAGCCCTGCGGAGCAGGTACGGCGGCAAGGCTCGTGCGCGGCGGAGACGACGTCTGCCTGATCGGAGTCGGCAAGCTGCTCGCGGCCTGCGAGGAGGCAGCCCAGCTCCTCAAGGCACAGCGGGTCTCCGCCACGGTCTGGGATCCGAGGGCGATCAGCCCGCTCGATCCGTTGATGCTCGCCGATGTCCTGCGGTTCGCGACGGTCTTCGTGGCCGAGGACGGGGTTGCACAGGGGGGAGCAGGCTCGGCCATCGCCTCGGCCCTGGCTTCAGCCGAGGGCGCCACGACGCCAAGGGTGATCTGCTGTGGGGTACCCGTCTCCTACATCGCGCATGGCAAGGCAGCAGACGTGCTGTCCTCGTTGGGCCTCGATGGCCCCGGGCTAGCCGGCCGGGTGCTCGCCTCGCGGGCCTCCATGTCGGGCCCCGTCGCACTGCGCGCCCGATAACCCCAGGCCAGGTCCACCATCTGGACTTGACGTTCTGTTAGAAAAAGTCCAGGTGGAGTGCCCGGCACCCTTGGTGGTGGCCAGGCGCAAAGGGACGTGGACGAATGATGGCCGACCTTCTGTGAGCGAGGAACCCTCCTCTCGGCGCCGCGTCCTGCGGATGATCGGCTTGGGCGGGGCTGAACGCCCCTCCGAGTCGGCGATCTCTTTGGGGCTCGCGCTGCGTGGCCGAAGTGACGACATCGCTCAGAGGGTTCTCGGGCGCTGGGAATCGTCAGTCGAGGACCCGCACGAGCGCGGGGCCCCCCAGGTGATCTTCGGGCTGTGCACGAGAGGCACGGCCGGCATCGCCCAGTATCTGGTGAGCGGGGACTCGGATCGCATCGACGGGGAGGCCGGATCAGACCTCGGACCCCTCAACCTCATCGACCTCGTTCGCATGCACGTGTGCTGGCGCGATGTGACGATCGAGGTGTTGAGAGAGGAAGCAGAGCGTCTGGGGTCCGAGCCCGGGGCGGTTGAGCTGGCGCAGGCGGTGATCCGTTCGGGTTCAGACGTAGCGCTCCTGCGCCTAGCGGAGACCTTCGAGCAGCGGCCGGCCCAGCTGGAGGCGGAGTTGGCCGAGGAGCGCGCGCGGATCGATCACATGCAAGCCCACCATCCGCTGACGGGGCTGCCCAATCGGGAGGCCTACGCTCGAAGGGTCAACGAAGCGATCGAGCTGTTCGAGCGCAAGTCCATCAACACCGGTCTCATCTTCGTGGACATCGACCGGTTCGCATCGGTTAACGACATGGTGGGCTATCTGGAGGGCGATGCCCTGCTCTCTACGATCGGCCAGCGCATGGCCGAGGTGCTGCGCCCCAATGACATGGTCTCGCAGATGAACGGCGCCCATTACGTGATCATTTGTGAGAACCTCTACGAAGCCCACAACGAGGCCGTTGGAATCGCCAAACGGATCGTCGAGGCTTTGAATAGGCCCTTCGAGATAGGTGATCGAGAGATCTTCTTGTCGGCTTCGGTGGGGATCTCCTTGGTGCGTCCCGACGACAGCGCCGTTGCAGCCACGGCCCGGGCCGAGCGTGCGGCCCGGATGGCCAAGTTGCGAGGTGGTGGACGCTTCGAGATGTACCATCCCGACTTCGACGAAGAAGAGCGCCGCAAGGTGGAGCTCATCAACTCCTTGCATCGCGCGTTGGAACGTGACGAGCTCGTCCTGCACTACCAGCCCGTCAAGGACCTCAAGTCCGGGCGCGTGGTGGCCATGGAGGCTCTGCTGCGCTGGATGCACCCCACATTGGGCATCGTGGCCCCGGGTGACTTCATCCCTCTGGCCGAGGAGACGGGCCTCATCATCGACATCGGACGTTGGGTCATGTCCGAAGCCTGCGAGCAGTGCGCTGAATGGAGAGCAGAGGGCTTCCAATGGGTTGCGGTCTCGGTGAACGTATCGGGCCACCAGCTCGCGGTGCCCGGCTTTGCCAAGGACGTCGAGGCGGCGCTCGAGACTTGCGGGTTGCCGGCCAGCTCATTGTGCGTCGAGATCACCGAGAGCGTGATCGTTACCGAAGGCTCTCGGGGTCGTGCCGCGCTCGACGATCTGCGACGTCTGGGTGTTCGCCTCGCCATCGACGACTTCGGGGTCGGTTTCTCAGCCCTCTCGTACCTGTCGGATCTCCCCGTCCACTCCCTCAAGGTGGACAGAAGCTTCGTGGCGGGTTTGGGTGCAGAGCGGGATGCCTCGGTCGTGGCCGCGATGATCGATCTCGCTCATACCCTCGGCCTAAATGTGGTGGCTGAAGGGGTGGAGACCGAAGCTGAGCTCGCCCAGCTGAAAGACAGCCGTTGCGACGAGGCTCAGGGCTTCCTGCTCGGCCGTCCCGCGCCGCTCGCCACCTTGCGGGAGCAGGGTGCTCTGGAGCAGGCCTGACGCTGGTTGCGCTGGACGACTCGCAGAGCCGCTTTCGACCACGGTTCACGCCACGGCAAGGCTATGTGAGCGAGAGGGCGGCCCGACTTCCTGCAGGCAGATCGGCACTCCGGGTGGATGATGGTGGCACCGATAGGCTCCCCACTCGTGCGTGACGCGCAGGAACTGACGGCTCGTGCTGATGCAATCGGATGGTTTCACCGAATAGATCTCGGCCAAGGGGTCGTCACCAAGGGCCTCTCGAGCGGACCCTACGTTTCGCAGTCACAGATGCCCGACATGGCCGGCAAGAGCGTGCTCGACATCGGAGCATGGGACGGCTTCTACTCCTTCATGGCGGAGCGTCTCGGGGCCTCCCGGGTGGTGTCCATGGACCACTACGTCTGGGGGGTGGACATGGCTGCCCGTCAGCTCTACTGGCAGGATTGCGCCGACAAGGGGGTCCTGCCCGACCACAACCGCGACACGACCGACTTCTGGCGCCCCGACCTGCCGGGTCGCCGGGCGTTTGACTTCGCGAGGGAGGTTCTCGACTCCAAGGTTGAGCCTGTTGTCGCGGACTTTGCCAGTTGCGACCTCGGGCCGGTTGGCAGATTCGACGTGGTCCTGTACCTGGGTGTCCTCTATCACATGAAGGAGCCCCTCACGGTCTTGGAACGCCTCAAGGAGGTCACCAAGCAGGTTGCGGTCATCGAGACTCAGGCGGTGGCGGTGGAGGGGCTAGAAGCCCAGAACCTGGTTCAGTTCTTTGGTGGCCAGTTCGTCGGCGACTACGGCAACTGGTATGTCCCAACCCTCGAGGGGCTCCGGCAACTAGCGCTCGCGGCCGGGTTCACTCGGGTTGTCCCGGTGGTCGGGCCGCCGGTCACCCCCAAGATCGCGTCACTGCGGCGCCGCTTGGTCCAGCTCGGTAGGCGCCCCACGGCGGGCGCACATCCTGCGCTCACCTATTACCGAGCGGTGATACACGCTCACGTTTGACCGACCAGTCGCTGTCGTCGGTGGAGGCTCCTGAGGGCCCCCCAGGTGCGGCCGGGGGTTTCCACGCGTCGGCAGCCGCGCGAAGAGCGGACAGCTCGGGCGGTCATGGGGAGCGGTGGATGGGAGCGGCCCTTGGGATCGCAATAGCCATGTGCTGTCTCCGTGGATGCGGCGAGTTGGAGAACGACCAAGACCGAGGCCACCTGGTGACCGTTGATCTCGGCAGCGCCGCGGATGCCAGTGGCACTGGCATCGACGTCCCCACGCCGTGCCAACATCGAGTTGTGATCAGGTCCTGCCATAGGCTGCCAGGGTTCGGACCACAGGGCTCTCGTCCACAGCCGGGAATCGGTGCAGGATCGTCAGCCGTGGCCAGCTCCAGGCAAAGGGTCGTCCCTAGAGCCGATCTCGAGGAGCTCCTCGGCTGTGTCTATCGCGTCGACCAGCTCGTCGGTCTCGGCGATCAGAAGGTCTGCTCCGTCACGGGCGTGAACGCGCCCCACGAGCACACCATGGAGCGCCCGTAGAGAAGGCGAGCGAGGTGGCGGGCTTGGTGAGGGCCCTTTGTCGTCCCCGCCTGTGGCGCGCCCCAAAAGCGCGGTCTCGACGATCTCGAGCGCGCCTTGGGCGCCAGAAGCGAGGTCCGCAACCTCGGGAAAGCCATCCGTCTCTCGAGTGCTCACGAGGGTCGTGCGCAACGCGTGAGCGACCACTGTCACCCGGCGTAGCGCAGCAAGCACACCTTCGCTGACGATGGCTTCGATCCGACGCCCCTCAGGTTCGGCGAGTGAGAGACCAACTGCCGCCTCGGCCATGCCTCGCGCCCTCCTTGTGTTGGCCGCCAGGGGGCGGAGAGCTCCGTCCGTATGAGGATCGCCCCGGGCCACAGCCGCGCTCACCGCCACAAGGTACCCACGCAGCTCGCGGCACAGAGCCGCGAGTGACGCCCACGCGTCGGTCTTCGACCAGCTCGGCCAGAGCGCGTAGGCGCACATGGCCAAACCACCACCGATTGCCGTGTCGGCCAGCCGATCCAGCGCAACCGGGACGGTCGATGGCACCACCACGTCCAAGAGCACGACGACGAGTGCGGTCAGAAAGGCACTGAAGGCGAGGTAGCTGGCTCGGAACACGGCGCACGCGGCTGTGCAGAGCACCATCGCGCTCAACCCGATGGCGACATGTGACGGAGCGATGGCGACCGCGAACAAGGTGGCCAGGACCACCCCTATCACGGTTCCCAAAGTTCGCGCCATGCCCCTTGCGATGGTGACGGAGAAGTCGGGTCGAAGAACGACAGATGCGGTTAGGGCTATCCAATACCCGTGGGGCAGACCGCTGGCATGTCCGATCGCTTCGGCCACGACGACCACGATGGTGAGCCGCAGCGCGTGGCGGGCCACCGAAGAGTCCAGATCGAGCTCCGTTCTGAGGGTCTCGAACCCTCCCTTCAGCCGCGCGGAAGGACGAGGGAGGTGCGTCGCCGCCAGCACCAGGCGTGCCGACACCGCCGGCCCCTCCGCGCTGGAGGCGATCTCCACGATCGCACGTACCTGGCCTCCGACCGCATCGAGGCGCGCGACAAGGGCTCGTGCGTCTGGATCGTCTGGGGTCCGCTGTCCGCTGTCCGCGGTCGTCGGCCGAAGCCTCGAGAGCAGCCACGCGCCATTGTCCGTGAGCGCCTGGAGCCCCTCCTCCTCGAAGTTGCGGGGCCTTCCCAGGCGTCCCGCGACCGACAGCAGGACCGCCGAGAACGACTGCAGTACCTCGTCGGCTCGCCCTGCAAGCTCGGGCCGGCTGGGCCGAGGGCGGTTCACGAGGCCGTCAATCACAAGCAGCTCGAGGCGGCAGCGCCTCGCGACATCCAGAAGCGAACGAAGTGCGCCGAGCTCCTCCAAGCCTGCACGGTCGGCCGTGGCGAGCGAGTTGACCGCCGCCTCCAAGAACTCCGGGGAGCGTTGTCCGGATCTTGGCGTCGGGCGGGGAGCGGCAAGTGCGCCGAGCTCTCTGCACGCCTCGGCGACGAGCTGGCGACGGCCCAGAAAGGTCGTCGGCGACCTGGGCACTGAGGTGGCCAACACCGCTATGGCCCCACCGGCCATCACGTAGCCGGCGAGCCCGGCAGCAGCCGCGGCCGGCTCGGCGAACCGGCCGAAGACCACCATTGCTGCGATCGCTTGGGTGCCCACCGACGCGGTTGGAGTCCCCGTCGCCATCAGGAGCCCGCCCAACAGGCACCAGGGCACCAGCAGCCCGGTATGGAGCCAACCGATGTGGCCTGCGGCCGAGCCCGTGAACGTGGAGATGCCCATCGCGACGGTCACGACGGCAAGTAGCCACGGAGTTGGTCGCGGTCCGCCGATGACGGTGGTAGCACCCACGAGCAGGGCGCCCGCCCCCATGGCTGCGGCCGCTCCAGGGTTTTGCCAGACGAGCCCGATGACAAGGGCCATGCCGACGGCCGCACCGACCCTGGCGCCGGCGCCCAGGCGGGTTGCACGCTTGTCGAAACGTCCGAGCTCGGCGCCCACGCGCCCGAGCGTCGATGGTCGCCCACCCGCTGGACGGTCGGGATCCGAGACGGGTCGCCGGGGGGCTGAGGGAACTAGGGGCCACACCGCCAACATGGTTGCCGACGGGGTCACCCAGGGGGGTTTCGTTCAGCGCGTGCCGGGGGGCAAGTAGTTGTGCCAGGTCTGTGCGGTCGTGCTCAGGAACCGTGGGCTGCTGTAGGCGCTGATGACGTAATGGGACGCGTAAGGGGGGAGGTATGTCGGAGCAGGGGGGACCAGGGTCACCGTCTTAGAGCTGTGCGGTGCGACGACCACGTCGCCCCCATTTTTTGGAAGCCAGAACCCGCTGGGATGAGGTCCTCCCACGTCGACCATGAAGTGTGGTCGCAGGGACGCGTTGGTCGCGTTCGTCACGGAGAGCGTCACCGCAAGAAAGCCTTGTTGCGACGTGTCAATCGTGGCCGAGGTCACGTGTAGCGCGAGCGGTGCCCCAACCAGCGAGAAGGATGACAACGCGGCTGTTGCAGCACCGATGCCGGTTAGGAGCGCATGGCCCAAGCGGCGCTTTCTCGGGTTTTTGAGCGGCGCCGGCCTTTTGGAGGGCCAGTGCACCGAGAGCAGCCCGATGATGGCGATCGGCACGAGATCCACCAGATAGCCCGTCAAGCTGCGCGGGGCGAAGAAGAACGCGATGGGGACCAGCACGACCAGCAGACCTTTCAGCCAGTCGTAGAAGAGGGCAAAAGCGACCAGGACCCCCAGGTACGCGGCAGCGCTCGCCCACAGCATGAGCCCGAGATCGGCGCCGCCCGTCAGGCCGTGGAGCGCGAGCGAAACGAGCCCCTGACCATCGGCGACCAGGGGTTGGGTGAGCGGGGTCGATATGCCGTGCCACCAGCGGTCCGCGCCCCAAATGATGAAGGGGAGGTTCACCACGCTGAAGACACCGAGAACAACCAAGAGATACGAGGTCGTGACGCGCAGCCAGCGCCCGCCAGCTCGATGAGACTCGATGAAAAGGCCGATGAGCAGAAGCGGGACAAGGAACCAAGGCGTCTGTTTGATCGTGCATGCGATGCCCAGAGCGATGGGTCCCATCCAGCGAACCACCCCTGCTGATCGGCCCAATGCGAAGCGGTCCCACCGGTAGAGCGCCAGCATGGCGAGTGGGATGTAGATGGCGTCTGTCTCACCGCCGGCAAATATGGTTGTGAAAAATCCGGTTACGACGATCAGCGCCCCGACCCAGCGAATTCGCCGGGGAAGTAGGAAAAAGAGCAGGAGCCCACTGGCGAGCCACGCGTAGAGGTCCATCCAATCCACAACCTGGTGGTGGAACCCGAGAGCGAAGGCGGGGCTGTAGGCGAGAAAAGAGCCCGCGGGGTACGACACGTTGGCTATGTGGCCACCACCAACGGTGTAGGTCCAAAAGTCACTCGGGACCTTGAGCAGGCTCGCTGCGGCACCCAGAGTGCCCGCGTAGGGATTCCGGCCGGCGACCAACACCCTGGCCGCGACATGGTCGAGCGCAGCCGCGTCGGTCAGGTAGTAGAGACGATTGTGGATCGTCGCGACTTGCGGAGCGCCCACCGCGGCAAGGGCGCCCAGGATTGCCAGCCCCTGGTGCAGCAGGGATCGAGGCGTATCCGTGCACCAGCAGATGAGCATCCCGACGAGCGCCAGGGCGACCAGAGCCGGTGCGAGCACCGTGATCGGCGGCCACGACCACCACGAGCCCCACAGCTCGACGGCGCCGACAAGGACCCCGAGCCATACGAGGGTCCACGCGCAGCGCTCGCCCGAGACTCGCCTCAAGCCCTGCTCGTCGTCGACTTCTGCTGGTTTGTCGTTCTCGTCGCGGGTATCGGGGGCATCTGCGGCCCCCGGGTCCTCAGCGGTCGGACGTCGGCGGGTTGGCAGGATGGGTCTGAGCAGGCTCATGGCTCGTAGCTTGGGCCCTGTGGGCCTTCAGCAGTCTCTCAGATGCCAGGCCGTGTGCCCGAAGCTCGTGGCGAGATGGCTGCTACTAGGCTTTCGATGCCCGGGCGGGGCGATCCGGGGGCGGCCGTCGACCTTTTGCAGCGGGAGCTTGAAGATGTCAGCGCAAGTGGGCGCCCCCGGGGACCAACAAGCCCGAGAAAGCCCAGGCAGGCCCCCTCGGAAGGGTCCCCCGCGCTTTGGTCCCGCCGATTCCGTGACGGAGCTCCCGCCTGCCGCGTCGGCCCGAGCGGCCCGAGCCCAGCTGATCGGCTTCGGAGCGCTTGGCCTCTTGGGCTACTTTGGGATGGTCCTTACCGGGACGCGTCTGGGTCCGCTTCCCGATCCCCCTCGAGGGATGTGGTGGTTTTCCCTGCCCTCTGGTCACCTAGGAACCTTCCGCGTGCTTTTCTACCTCTGCGCGGCCATGGTGGTGGGCGGCTGGCTCGGGGTTGGGTTGCTTGCCCAACGAAAGCGGCTTGGCGTGCGGGCCGCGGTCTTGCTCACGGGTGTCTGGTCGAGCCCCTTGTTGATCGGTCCCCCCATTTTCAGCAAGGACCTCTACAGCTATATAGGTCAGGGTCTAGTGGCTCACGCAGGGTTCGACACCTATACGAGGGCGCCGGCTGTGCTCGGCAACGGTCCCTTGCTCGAGTCGATCGCCAGTGTGTGGAGGCACACGCCGGCTCCCTACGGGCCTCTGTTCGTCGAGATCGCGCGCGCTGCCAGCTCCTCAGTGCAAGGGTCGATCGTCTCCCAGGTTCTCGTCATGCGCGCAACGGAGGTGGCGGGGATGGCGCTGCTGGTGGTCTTCCTCCCACGTCTTGCAGCCTGCCTCGGCGCTGACAGGCCCCTTTCCCTTTGGCTCGGCGTGATGTGCCCTCTCGTCCTTTTGAGCTTCATGGCGTCGGGGCACAACGACTGCTTGATGCTGGGTTTGCTCGTGGCCGGGGTCGCCCTGCACATGGAGGGACGTCGCTTGCAAGGGCTGGTCGTGTGCTCGTTGGCCGCGTTGATCAAAGCTCCGGCGGCCGCTGCCATCGTTTTTCTGGCCGTCGACGAGCTCCGGCGGCCCCGCTACGCCTTGAGGAAATGGGTGGTTGTCCTTGAGGCTGCCGGTATCGCTATCGGATGCGCTGTCGTGGTGACGGTGGCGAGTGGCCTGGGGTGGGGCTGGCTCAGGCCTTCCAACTTGATGACCGCGGCCGATCTACGGATCGACGCGACGCCTTCGGTCTCTGTCGGCCTCGCATTCTCAAGGGTGCTGCACACGCCCGCCGCAGGAACCATCACGACGGTACAGTCGATTGCTGGTTTGTTCGTCGCGGTCGGGTTCGTCTGGCTCGTCTTTCGGTTCCGCCACGCGAACCTGGTACGAATGCTCGCGATCGCGCTAGCGCTCGTCGTCCTGGCGGGACCCACCCTGTGGCCGTGGTATCTGACATGGGCGCTCGTGCTCCTCGCCGCGACCTCCGCCCAGCGCTCCCGGGTGCTCGGCTTCGTGGGTGCGCTTGCCATGTTTTTGGCTGGCCCCGTGGGCACCCCGCAGCTGTCCGGGTACTCCTACTGGCCGGTCGCTTTGGCGACGCTGGGCGCCTGTGTTTGGCTGGCAACGGGAGGCCGCTGGAGGACCGTGATGCTGGAACCCAAAGCGTCGTGAGCCGGGTGTCGAGCCGCGTCGCGGCACCCGTCGCGGCCGCGGTCACCAGCGATGGCATCTTGTCTGGGGCCTTCACGACACGACTTCGGACGGTGTTGAAGCCGTTCGCGATCTACGTCGCGTCGCGGCTACTGGTGATGGTGACGATGCTTGTCGAGACGGCCGCCACTAATCGGAGCCTTGGAGACGGCATCTCTCGTTGGGACAGCCGCTGGTACCTGCTCGCCGTGACGCATGGCTATCCCTCCCATCTGCCCATGGTCAATGGCCACGTCACAGGCAACACGATCGCTTTCTTTCCGGGGCTGCCACTTGTGATCCGGGGCTTGTCGGCGGCCACCGGGATGTCCTTCTTCTCGGCGGGGGTCATCCTCTCGTTGGCCGGCGGCCTGGGCGCCACACTCGGCGTGTGGGCACTGGTCCGCCGGTACGCAGGGACAGGTGCGGCAGACGGCGCGGCCGCGATATTCGCCTTCTATCCAGGAGCGTTCGTCTTCAACCTCATCTACTCCGAGGGACTGATGATCACCGCAGCGGCATTCGGGCTCCTGGCGCTGATGCGCCGCCGGTGGGTGACGGCGGGTCTGCTGGGCGCCGTCGCCACGGCTACCTCGCCCGTCTCAGTTGTCTTCGTCCTGTCCGCGGCGTGGTCGGCATTCTTCGCGATCAAAGAGCGTCGGGAATGGAAGGCTGTGGCTGCCGTCGTCATCGCCCCCCTCGGCGCGATTGCGTACATCGTCTGGTTGTGGGCCCACACCGGTACCCTTGGTGCCTTCCCTCGAACCGAGCGGGGAGGATGGAAGAGCTACCTCTCCATTCGATACCCGGCCAAGCTCATTGGCTCCTACTTTGCGCACCCGTTCAGTTCAAACGCGACGACCACCTTGCTGTTCTTCGGGGCGATCGTGGTAGTGATCGCCGCGGTCATTGCAATAAGAGACCGGCAGCCCTCGGTGCTCTTGATCTATGGCATCGCCGCGGGGGTTCTCGCGCTGCTCACAGTCCCTGTTGGCCCAAGGCCACGAATCATCCTCGATGCCTTCCCCCTCGTCATGGCCGTCGGCGTGCACTGTGCTCGAGGGCACAAGTTCGCATTGCTCATGATCCTGTCGATAGGCCTTCTTGTGGCGCTCACCGCGTATGAGGTGGGGAGTTGGTCCGTTTTCCCTTGAACCACGTGCGTATACACCCATGCACCTATCGCACAGACCTTTATGGAGCATGAGGTGCGCTCGGTTGGCGATAGAACTACAGGGGCCAGCTCTCTGCAACGGCCACGGGCTGCCCGGTGCGAAGGGAGGCTTGGGAAATTGTCGAGAGCTCATCCGCGCAGGGCTCGTAGCTGAAGTCACGCAAGGCCCCCGCACGCGCGCGGTTGAGGTCCCGCGACGTCAGGATGCCTTGCGACCCGGCGCCTCGCTATGGACCCGCGCGAGTTGCAGCCGCGGAATGGCGCTACCAACCCGACCGGACGACCGGTGCACGCGCGCTGCCTCAGACAGCACGTCGCGCCCCAGGTCGGGCCGTAAGGGATCAAAAGACCTATCCATGCCCCTCCCCAGCCACGCTCGTCTCGAGATCTCCATCACGACCAGGGCGACCAACGAACCCACGACGATTATCACTACAGCCCATGCCTGCATGTGCTCCTCCTCATGAGCTGCGATACCCCGGTGGCGCCCGAGCCACACCAGCGAGCGCTTACAGTTGAAGCGCAGCCTCGGCTTCGCGCAAGGGTCCGCTCGCGGCGCACTGCGATGAGACGGTGCTCCCAAGCGGTCAGGTCCAGCTCGAGATGCGGCCAGGGGCCTGGAGGGGGACGCGCAAGACGGGGGACCTTGCGCCGGGCGGCCCCAGAGCTGTTCGCTACCAGGGGCGAGGTCGCGGGCGTTACGGGCGGCCCGGCCACCGGAGTGGCTTTTGTCCGAGTGGCTCTCCGCTTTTGCTGGAGGTCCTGCTACGTCCACAGAAAGGCATCGATCAGGCTTGATGATTTGACGTCAGAGCCCGATAGTGCGCCATGGTGTTCAAGGGGTGCTCCGTGAGGACCGAGGTCGTGATCATCGGTGCCGGGCCCTGTGGCCTGCTCCTTTCACATCTCTTGGAGCGTGAGGGGGTGGATTCTGTCGTGGTCGAGGCCCGCTCACGTGCTTATGTCGAATCGCGTGTGCGTGCGGGCCTACTCGAAGCCTCCACAGTTGAGCTCCTGGACAACCTTGAGCTCACCGGTCGACTCAGGTCTGAGGGTCTAGAGCACCGAGGCATTTACCTGCAATGGCCCCGGGAGCGCCACGGACTGGACTTCGTCGATCTGGTCGGTCGGTCGGTGTGGATCTACGGCCAGTCTGAGCTCACCAAAGACCTCGAGCGGGCCAGGGATGCGGCGGGCCAAGCGTTCTTCTATGAGGTTCAGGAGACCTCGCTGCACGGTCTGGAATCGGAGCGGCCTTGGATTGTCTTCTCCGACAAGGATGGTGAGCAGCATCGGCTTGAGGCACAGGTGATCGCGGGCTGTGACGGGTCCTTCGGTCCCAGTCGTCGTTCCGTACCCCCACGCCTGGCCGCCATTTACGAGCGTACGTATCCGTATGCGTGGTTGGGGATATTGGCGGAGGTCCCCCCCTCGACAGATCGGCTTATCTATGCGTGGCACCATGACGGGTTTGCCCTGCATTCGATGCGCTCTCGGGAAGTAAGCCGCCTGTATCTCCAGGTGGACCCCTTGACCGATATCGAAAACTGGCCCGACGATCGTATTTGGGACGCGTTGGAAGAGCGGTTAGGGGCGGGTCAAGGCGGCTGGGTCCTCGAGCGTGGTCCCATCACCGATAAGCACGTCTTGCCGATGCACAGCTTTGTGATCGACCCTATGCGTCACGGCCGGCTGTTCCTGGCTGGCGACGCCGCCCACATCGTCCCTCCCACCGGGGCAAAGGGTTTGAACTTAGCCATTGCTGATGCAGCGTGGCTCTCCCGGGCGCTCGGAGACCTGATAAAGCGAGAAGATGGCACCCTTGCTGCCGCCTATTCAGACGTGGCTCAGAGGCGGCTCTGGCGGTGTATGCACTTTTCCTGGTGGATGACCACCATGCTCCACGTGACCGGTGATCCCTTCGACGCCCAGCTTCAGCTTTCCCAGCTCCGCTGGATCGTCGACAACGAAGCCGAGCAAAGATCTCTTGCCGCCAACTACTCAGGGCTGGCAACCCCAAGCGCACCGAAGTTCCCGGCTCACTGATCGCGTCCAGAGCTGCTGATGCCCCAACGAGATGCGTGGCGCTCGATAATGGGCACCCTGAGGCGATCGTTATGCCGCAATCCCAACTCCTCAGGGGAAAGGATGCCCGCATAGCGCAGTTTCGCTAACTTACCGAGTTCGTCAGCCACGGACGTTTGTGGCTGACGCTTGGAACCGGAACTCTTGGTTGCGGTTGTGGTTTTGCTGGCCGACGGCGTGGCTTAGAAATCACGACCGCGTTCGGTTGCACGGGGCGCAGCTCATGCCCCCCCGAGCTCGTTGGCGCATGGACGCTCCCCTCCGGGCCACAGATGAAGCATCATGGGCCCTATGGGTGCAGCTGGATTTCGCAACGTTGCCCTTGTGGCTCATGTGGACCACGGCAAGACGACGCTGGTCAACGCGATTCTTCGTCAGACAGGGGGGTTCGGTAGGCGGGCAGTCGTCGATCGAGTCCTCGACTCCACTGACCAAGAACGCGAGCGCGGCATCACGATCCTGGCGAAGGCCGCATCCGTGCACTGGCGTGGGGTGAAGATCAACCTGGTCGACACGCCCGGACACGCTGATTTCGGCGGTGAGGTTGAGCGAGCGTTAGCCATGGTGGATGGCGTTCTCCTTCTCGTCGACGCCGCGGAGGGGCCCCTGCCCCAGACCCGCTATGTGCTATCTAAGGCCGTGGCCACCGATCTCCCCGTTGTCGTCGTCTTGAACAAGGTGGATCGCACAGACGCCAGGCCTGCCCAGGTTCTCGATGAGATCTACCAGTTGTTCTTCGACCTGGAGGTGCCGGATCACCACATCGAGTTCCCGGTGATCTCTGCTGTGGCCAGAGAGGGTCGATCGGCTGAGGGAGTTTCCATACCGTCGGTTGACTCCGATCTCACCCCGCTGCTTGATGCGGTGCTCAAGGCAATCCCAGCCCCCATGGGCGATCCCCAGGCTCCACTCCAAGCACTGGTCACCAACCTGGACGCGTCGGAGTACCTGGGCCGTCTTGCGATCGGGCGCGTGGTCCGAGGAACGCTACGAGCCTCACGCGCGACGACTCTGCTCCAGGCCGAGGGGGTGGCGATCACTCGACGGCCAAGCCAACTCTTGGCGGTCGACGGCTTGGATCGAACCGAGGTGGGCGAGGTGGTGGCTGGCGACCTCTTCGTCTTGGCTGGCCTTCCAGAGGTCCAGATTGGCGACACCCTTGCAGACCCAGAGGACCCGGACCCCTTGCCACGTCTCAGGGTCGATGAGCCTGTCCTGCATATGACCTTCGGGCCGAACACGTCACCGCTGGCCGGTAGGCAGGGGCGATTCGTGACCTCGCGCCATCTGGCCGAGCGCCTGGCTTTCGAGGTCTTGGGCAACGTCTCGATCCGAGTGCAGGACACGGCCTCAGCCGATGTCTTTCAGGTGTCCGGACGGGGCGAGCTGCAGCTGGCGGTGCTGATCGAGTCAATGCGACGCGAGGGATACGAGCTAGAGGTCAGCAGGCCAGAGGTCCTCACCCGCGAGATCGGCAAGATGAGACATGAGCCTATGGAGGAGGGCCTGGTGGATGTGCCCGACCAGTACGTGGGCGTCGTCTCTCAGGCCTTGGCTCCTCGCAAGGGCACAGTCGTTGAGGTACGGACTGGCGATGCCGGCCGAAGCATTTTGCGGTTTGAGGCTCCGGCGCGCGGGTTGCTCGGCTTGAGGTCGCAGATCCTAACCGGTACACGCGGCACTGCGCTCCTTCACGCTCGACACCGGGGTTGGGTCCCATGGGTGGGTGAGCTGCCACAGCGCCGAGGTGGGGCAATGATCGCCGATCGCGATGGTGTCGCTACCGGCTACGCGCTGGACAGGCTCCAGCCACGAGGCGAGCTTTTCATCGGGCCGGGCGAGACCGTCTACGAGGGCATGGTTGTGGGGGAGAGCGCGCGGGCAGGCGACATGGTTGTCAATGTGACCCGGGAGAAGCAGAAGACCAACATCCGCACCCATGCCACAGACGTGGCGATCAAACTCGTTCCACCACGCACTTTGACCATCGAATCCGCTATGGAGTTCATCGGAGACGATGAGCTGGTTGAGATCACGCCGGCGTCGATCCGCGCGCGCAAGCGAAGGCTGCGCGAGTCCCAGCGCCGCCGCTCCGCACCAGGAGCGGGTTAGCGGCGTGATGAGCAGGCCGAACCGGCCGGATCGACGCCGCACGGCTCGGATCCAGTAGCCGCCCCGGGCCTCCAAAGGGGTCCCCCGTCGTGATTCAGCCTCTCTCCGAGGTGTACCCACGATCTCCGGGCATGGGCTGCACCTTGATCTCGGCGGCTTGGATGGGCCTGGGATCGGGCGACCTTTCCCGGCGTTGCCCCCGCTCGGCGGGGCTACTCGGCCCCGAGCCACTCTTCCCCACGGCTCAACCCCCGTTCGCAACGGTCGCGGCTGAAAGGAACATCCGCGCTCGATGGTTGCCAGGGGGCAACAGCCAAGAGCAAAGCTGTTTAACGGCCAGCGACACTATGGAGAGTGGACGCGACATCTCAAGGAAGTGCTGAGCCAGGCGGGTATGCGCGGCGGGGCGGACATGGACGCTTAGCACACCGACATGCCATCGAACGCTTAGGAGTTCTCAGCTAGCTGGCAACTTGCAGCTGGCGTGAGATGGCGTCCCATCGATTGGTGTAACTAGCGGGTAGGTCCACCACTCGTTAGGGCCACCGTGTGACCCTCGGTGAGTTCAAGCACGAATTCACAAGGAGGGACCACA
>JBOGFX010000049.1:0-1898 GCA_050743805.1 Acidimicrobiales bacterium | reverse complement strand
GGTCGACACAGTGTCGAGGTCGATCGCTCGACCATGTCGTTCACCTACGAACTGTTCGAGGTGCGCCGCGGTCTCACTGTGCGCTTCCCGGACGAGGCGCGGGTTATCCCTGGGCTTGCCCGCCTGGACGTGGTCGTCCCACCCGAAGGCGAGTGGCGTGCCAGCCTTGAGTTCCTCCTCAGCGTGGACGGAGAGGAGGTCGAGCTTCGGTACAGGGGTGACGACCCCGACAACCACTCCGCTCCGGCCGCCCGCCAGCGGGCATGGGAGCGGCAAACGCCCACGGTGCGCTGCGAGGACAAGACCATCGAGGCAACGTTTCTGCAGAGCGAGCGGGATCTCGGGGCTCTGCGCATTTTCGATCCCAACTACTCCAATCGGACCATCATCGCCGCGGGCGCCCCTTGGTTCATGACCCTATTTGGACGCGATTCGCTCATCACGTCGATGATGACGCTCGATGTGGATCCGAGCATTGCCAGCGGCACCCTGCTCACGCTCGCTCGCACGCAAGGCTCGCGCGTCGATGACCTCACCGAGGAACAGCCGGGAAGGATCCTCCACGAGATGCGGCGCGGTCTGGCGAGCACACCCAGGACCCGATCAGGATCGATCTACTACGGTTCCATCGACTCCACCCCCCTCTTTGTGGTTGCGGTTGGCGAGTTCCATCGTTGGGGTGCGTCCGAGGCGATTGTCGCCGAACTGCTACCGCACGTCGACCGTGCACTGGAGTGGATCGAACACTTCGGGGATCTCGACGGCGACGGTTTTGTCGAATACCAGCGGGCAACCGACCGGGGCCTTCTCAACCAGGGTTGGAAGGACTCGTTCGACGGCATCAGCTTCGCCTCCGGGAGGCTCGCCGAGCCGCCAATCGCCCTCTGCGAGGTTCAAGGCTATGTGTACGCGGCGTACCAGGCGCGAGCGAATATCGCCGCTAGGCTCGGCGACGCCGCGGTCGCCAAGGAGTTCCGGGACAAGGCCGACCGTCTGAAGGAGGCCTTCAACGAGCGGTTCTGGCTAGAAGAGGCCGGGTACTTCGCCCTGGGTCTCGATCGGGAAAAGCGGCCGATCGACTCGCTCACCTCCAACATCGGCCACTGCCTGTGGAGCGGGATCGTGGACACGAGCAAGGCTGAACGAGTAGCCGACCATTTGAGCGGAACGGAGATGTTCAGCGGTTGGGGAATTCGCACGCTTGCATGTTCCATGGAGCGTTACAACCCTGTAAGTTACCACAACGGCTCGGTCTGGCCTCACGACAGTGCCATCTGCGCCGCGGGGTTGGCCCGTTACGGGTTTTTCGATCTCGCGCAGCGTGTCACCGTCGGCCTTTTCGACGCTGCCTCTGCCTTCGGCGGGCGCCTCCCTGAACTATTCTGTGGTTTCTCTCGCGAAGAGTTCCCGAGCCCGGTCTCATACCCTGCCTCGTGCTCACCGCAGGCGTGGGCGTCGGCATCACCATTCTGGCTGCTCCGGACGACCCTGCTCGGGCTCGCGCCGTCTATCTCCGACGGTAGCCTCACCTTCGCACCTCACGTGCCCGAGGCTTACGGCCGGCTGTCGGTAGATAATCTCTCTGTCGCCCAGTCACGGATCGCGATAGAGGCCTCAGGCGAGATTGGGGAGGTCAGTGGGCTCCCTACCGCCATACGTCTGGTTCGCGGGTAGCAGCATCGTGACACCGGCCCACCCGAGTGCTGAAGCGGTCCGGGGGGTTGGCGGCCCATAAGGCTCCGTCCGAGCTGACCGGAAGCCTGCCCCCTAACGCCGGCTTGGAGTCACGATCCGTGCGGAGCGGCAGAGCGCCAGGGCCCGTCTCGTTCGCTCGGCGGTGACGCGCTCCCCAAGTGCTCGCGCACCCTTGTCGATGCGAACCTATCCAATAAAGGCTG
>JBOGFX010000048.1:0-2660 GCA_050743805.1 Acidimicrobiales bacterium | reverse complement strand
TCGAGGATCGGCTCGCTCGTGCGCACGAGGAAGGTGCTCTGTTTATCTGTGTGGCTCTCCTCGATGACTTCTTGATCCACCGGCAAAGAGCGCGAGTCCCGACGTGGCCCCGAAAGGCGGTGGTGCGTGGCCAACAGGTCGGTGACCTCGCCGGCAAGGCGCACGTGCGAGGAAACGAGGATCACGAGGTAGTCACAGACCCGTTCGAGATCGGCGATCAGATGCGAGGACAGCACGACGCTGACCCCGTGCTTGGCGACGATCTCCATGAGCCCCTGGAGGAACTCGCGCCGGGCGAGCGGGTCGAGGCTGGCAACCGGCTCGTCGAGAAGGAGGAGCTCGGGTCGCTTCGCAACGGCCAACGTGAGCGCAAGCTGTGCCCGCTGGCCTCCCGAGAGCGATCCCGCCTTCTGGCGACGGTCGAGGCCGAGCTGATCGATCCGGCCCTCGGCCAGCTCCTGGTCCCAGTTCGCGTTGAGATACGCGCCCATGCGGAGGTGCTTGGCGACCGATAGCCCAGCATAGGTCGGTGTGTCCTGGGCGACGAAGCCCACCTTGTCGAGCTGGGCGGGACCCTCGCCGGGGCGTCCGCCGAGCACCGTAATTGCCCCCGCGCTTGGATCAAGCAGACCCATGGCCAACTGCAGCAGCGTGGTCTTGCCTGCGCCGTTCGGACCGACGAGCCCGACGACCTTGCCTTCGGGGATGGTCAGGGTGCAGTCCTGGAGCGCCCACTTCCGTCCGTATTGCTTGCCGAGCCCGTTCGTCTCGATGACGGCGGTCACGCCACACCTTCCGCGAAGAAGTTGCGAACAGCGGTTCGGTAGATCGCCTCAATGTCGTCGGGACCGAGGCCGGCGGTGCGGGCCTTGCGCAGCCAGGCGGTCATCGAATCGAGAAAGCGTGCCTGGGCGGCGGGATCGCTTCGGGGGAGCGTCCCAACAACGAACGTGCCCTGGCCCGGTCGCGGGCGCACCAGGCCCTCGCGTTCGAGGTCCCGATAAGCCTTGAGGACGGTATTCGGGTTGATCGCCAGCTTGGCGACGACCTGCTGGGCCGTCGGCAACTGGTCTCCCGGCTCGAGGATGCCGAGCTGCAGCGCCTGGCGGACCTGCTGGACAAGCTGCAGGTAGGTGGCGACACCCGACGCGGTGTCGAGCTGGAACTCGATCACAAGCCCTCCTTTCACTAATCGCTACTTCAACTAAGGGGTTAGTGAAAGCATATAAAGCCGACGCGACCAACGCAAGGCGTGCCCGAAGCCACGCGCCGGGCCGTTCTCGACGCGAGCTTCGCTCACCATCACGGCACGACCTACCCGGGCGTGACCTGGGAGCCCAAGCAGGGCATCCCGCGTCGTACCGACTTCTTCGCCGGTCAGCAGAGCACCGTTTGAAGCCAGCTTCCTCCACCTCCGCCGCGGCCTCTTTTGCGACGGGAAACGTCAATCAAGGTTTACGAGAGATGACATCAGCGACCGCTGCGACCCGTTCCCGCAGCTCAGCCGAGTTTGAATAAGACATCGTCTTCTCCACTCCACGAATACCCAGCTCAGCGTGCTTTTCTGAGTGCGGATCACGATGACGGCGTTTTCGCTTCCCCTCGTTTTCCCCTCACCTGTTTCCGGCTAGGCATGAAGTAGGCGCCGGAAACTTCGCCGGCGCGGCGATCCGCCTCCGGCACGGACTGCGCGTAGAGTTCGAGCGTAAGCCGCACGTCAGAGTGCCCGAGTCGATCCTTCGCAGTACGTGGATCGACGCCGCTGACCACTAAAGAAGTCGCGTGTGCGCGACGGAGGCTGTGGAATCCCGCTTTTGGATGCCCAGCCTTTGCGGCCGCTGGCACCCACGCCCGGTTGCGCCAGTTCGAGTACCGGAGGAGGCCACCGCCCGAATCGACGAAGAGGAGATCGTCGGGCTTCCTCAGCCGTTGACGGGTGAAGTGCTCGCGGATGACGGTGGTCAAAGGTGGGGGCACCGACAGAGTTCGAGAGCTGGCCTCGGACTTGGGAGCCCCGAGCAGGGAACGACCCTTCCCATCTCGGATCACAGTCTCTGAGACCGTCAGTGTTCCGCGCTTGAGGTCGAAGCTACTGACGCGCAGGGCGGCCACTTCCTCCCACCGCAGACCGAGCACCGCGCCGATCCAGACCATGGCTCGATACTCATCGGGCATGGCTGCTGCGATCTTCTCGACTGCTTTTGGAGTCAGAAAAGCCCCTTTGATCCTGGTTGGCTTGGGGAGCTTGATTCCCCGACACGGCGTCCGGCCGATCCAGTCGTTGACCACGGCGTATTCGAGCATGGCCCGCAGGACCCCGTAGTAACGACCCACGGTTCTCGGCTTGAGCGATGAGGCCCAGTTGTTCACGAGCCGCTGTACATCAGCTGCCCTAAGGGAGCCGATCTTCCGGGCCCCGAGAAAGGGAACGATGTGGCGGTCCACCGCTACCACATCAGTCGCCGTCGAGTTGGGCCGTTTTCCGGGATTGGAGGCAAACCAGCTCTTGGCCAGCTCCTCTACGGTGATCCTTTCGTGCTGAGGATCAATCGAGGTTCCACGGAGACGGTCGGCTTCCTGTTTCGTGAGCCATTCGGCGGCCAAGGTCTTGGTGGGGAAGGTCCGCTCACGTTGTTTGCCGTCGATGCGGACTCGAACCT
>JBOGFX010000047.1:0-5001 GCA_050743805.1 Acidimicrobiales bacterium | reverse complement strand
ACCGCGAGAAGTGCTCCATCGTCCGCTGCGTGAGGTTCTGACCCTTGGGGATGCGCTGCGGAGCGAGCCGGCGCTCCACGAGCGCACAGCGCACGTTCCGGCGGCCGAGCTCGATCGCGAGCGCATGACCCACCGGACCCCCGCCGACCACGACAACTTCGTAGCGCCTGGCAGTCACCGCCGGGCCGCCTCCAACGTCGGAGCCGCCGCTCGCCCCGCTCACTTGGCGAACCCGCTGATCAGGTCCAAGAGAGCGTTGATGTCGCCGGGGAGCTGCTCTCCCCGCCAAGCGACGTGCAGGTCCGGCCGGCTCAGCACGAACCCGTAGTCGTAGGCCCGAGCGACGTCGGGACCGGCCACGCCGAGGAGCTCGAGCGGCATCCGGCGGAGGGAGGCCGCCTGGCAGAACCGCGCCACAGGCACTTCCTCCTTCATCCGCACCAGGGTGTAGCCAGGTCCGAGGAGGTCGTAGAGCGACCGTCCGCCGCTCAACCGCACGTGCGGCACCCGGCAGCCCGGGATCGTCGGCGGTTGGAAAGACCCCATCGAATATGTCAGGGCGGTCGCGCCGCCGTAGGCGATGATAGGCGACCTGTCGTCGAAGTACCCGAAATTGAGCCCAGCTGCACAGTATTGATGCATGTTGAGCTCGCAGCTCCTCCTCCCCCACTCTGCGCGGAGGGCGTCGCCAGTAGGCCCGGAGTCCAGACGGCGCCCGAACCAGTCCTCCTTACTGAGCACTTCGTAGGAGAATTCGTCCCCGACGCCGAGGATCGCCCGGATCGGCGCGTCACGCTCGACTGCCAGGTATGGACCCGCCTTCTCCCGGGCGCCATAGTCCGACGCCGGCGTCCGCCTGCCGATGCCGCGGTGGGGGCGAACCTTGTGTAGTGGGCACAGAAGCGGTCGAGCTCGCGCTGGAGCTGCTTTTTGGTGGTGATCCGCTCGTGCTTCGCCAAGTACTTCTTCATCGTCTGGTGGAAGCGCTCCACCTTGCCGCAGGTCTGGGGATGTTAGGGCCTCGAGTGCTTCGCCTCGATGCCGAGCGAGAACAGCTCTTGTTCGGTCACCCCGGCCACATCGTGGCGGCCCTGGGTGGTGAAGATGAGCCCGTTGTCGCTCAAGAACGGAAGCTGGATAGCCGAAAGTCCCTGCGGCCCCGTGGAGGACACGGACGACGTCGGTGGCCTTCACGACCGTCATCACCCGTGAGGCGACGCACAGCCTCGAGTGGTCGTCGATCATGTTCAAGACCTCGAAGGCCTGGCCTGTGGCGAGCTGCACGTGGGTCATGTCGGCCTGCCAGCACTCATTGGGTAGGTCGGCACAGAACCCGTGCAGCGAGGACTTGGGGCGCTTCTTCGGCGCCAAGGTGACAAAGCCCCGGGCCTTGAGCACCCGAAAGACCCTCGAGACCGACGGTGCCCGGGCGTGGCGCGCTGCGAGGTAGAATTGGACGGTCGCCGCTCCTGCGTCGAGACCTTCGTCGGCAAGCGACTTGTGGATCGCGACGATCTCGTCTTCGTACAGATCGCAGAAGCAGCTTGAACAGCCAGCTCGCGCTCACCTCATGGGCGGCAGCGAGCTCCTTGATGGGCCGACCCGTCCGCAGGTGCGTCTCGATCAAGAACCTGCCCATGTCCATAGGAGCACCCCTCTGCTCGGCGGTCTCCTATGTCTTGACACATCCCCCGAGGCGGTCTCCTATGTCTTGAACGCCCACACCGTCGCCCGCTCCACTCCTCACTCCAGCTTGGGCCGTGGCGTCATCGGGAAAGCTGACAACTGGGAGCACGCCCCGTGGGACAAACTCTTGGCCGACCTGATTGAGATGGAACCAAAGCAGTAACCCTCGACCGGCGTGCCCCACACAACAATGGGCATGCGCGTGAAGTCGAGCCCACTCCGGCCCGCGATCTGGATCTGCCGGCACCTACTGTTGAGAGGTGCGCACAATTCAACCGAGATGGTGACGCAGGTGCAGCAGCACGTTGAGCTCAGCATGCGTCTCGAGCAGAACGTACGAGACCAACTTCGTGAGCTCGCACCCCTACTCGCTGAGTCGAACCTTCCCGACGCGGACTCCCTGTCAGTTCATGCGCTCGAGCTGGCGGAGGCAGAAGAATCGGGCAGCCCCTTCTTCGAGCGCGTGAAGGCGTTCGCCAGGGGCGCGAGCGCAGTTGCGACCACGGCCGCGCAGATTGCTCCAGGGATCCTCGCGATCTTGAATGCTCTCCAAGTCATCTCCTAGCGTCAGTCAGAGTCCGACTTGCGCCACAGCGTTCTCGCGGAACAGCGAAGCCTCGCCGATGAACCGCCGGAGCATCCCGCGAATATCCCGCGGACGCCGCCGTTCGGGCTCGTCCGCAGAAGTGCGGCCACCCCGCTGACCTGGACTTTCGACTCGCTCCAGTACGTCCAGGTACGCCCCATTTTGATTCCCAAGCTGAGAACGCGGGTTCGATTCCCGTCGCCCGCACTCCTGGTAAATGCCCTGGTAGGGGTTGCCACTGGTTGTCGGTCTTTGCCACTGTTTTCCTCGAGCTGCTCCCACAGTGCTCCCACGGAGCCCGCGATCGTCGGGTCACTTTTCCTCCTTGTGCGCCGATCGTCTCGTCATAGTGCAACCGCTTCATATGGCGGGCACGTCATCGAGGCCGCGCGGCCGGCGAGGTGGAGACGCGTGAGCTCGCTGGACGCCGAACTCACTCGGCGTTTCTACGCCGCTTACTGCAACCCCCAGCTCGCCGTGCTGGGGGGGTTCTATGCGGCTCGGCACGCTCTTTGCTTCGGCGCTCGGCTGGACGGTGGCCGTCTCCTATGCCCAGGGCACACTGCCGGGGGGGCACCGTCGTCTCCACGACTTTCGACAAGAATAAGAACCGCGGTTTGGTCCGGATCTGTTCATATGCAGCCGGGTCCCGGTAGCGCAGCTCGGGGACCCGGCTCCGGCACGACGAGCTGCTGGATCACGAACCCGGAGGAGGAGATGGCAGGGGCCATCGCGGTGAGTGGTCGGCGATAGAAGGTCACGTCGAACTCGGGCCGGGCACCGGACGCTGCGAAACCCAGAACGGGCGACCACGGCCCAATCGCCAGAGGTCGGTCAGCAGCGGAGGATGGGCGGACTGTACTTGCCCACGTCCGGGGTGGTCGTGTACCAGTCGGGGATGTAAGACCCGTTGGTGAGTCTGTCCCAGATCGAGCTCTTCTCGACACGGCTGCCGGTGGTCTGGCAGGTGATCCCGATGGTGGCGTGATCGGGCAGAGTGCCGATTACGGCGTCACCGAGGAGCGGGCCGGAGTGCTCGTCGAGTTGCGAGATCCCGATCACCCGGTAGGCATGCGTGGGGGCCATGGTGACGGTCGCGTGCAGGGTCCCGGCATTGTCGGAGTAGTAGCCAGCTGTGCCACCGAACCCCCAGCCGTCGGCGAGGCCGAGGAAGAATCGGGTCGCTCCGTGCGGGACGACGAAGTCGCGCGGTACCGACGAGCTCGAGCCGATCGAGCCGGTACCCACCTCGAACACCTGGTAGAGGCCGGGGGTCTCGACTCCGTCGCCTGCCGTCGCCGTGACGAACGCCGGCGGGCCGGTTCCCGACGTCGGCGGCCCTGGGCCGAGGAACACTCCGGTGAGTGCGAAAGCGGCGCCCTCGTATGGCGAAAGTCCGCTGCCGGGGGCCGAGATATCCGAGCTTCCCCCGGTCCCGGCTGGCCCGCTCAGCGGGCCGGCGCAGCAGGTGATCGACCCGGTGGCATCGACCTCGACCTCGTACGTGCCGGCTGGAAGCGCGATCCCCGGCGGCGAGACGCCACCGCCTGACCCGCCGGGGTCCGGTGGCGTGGCTCGACCCGCGCCGAAGATGTTCGCCGTCGCTTGCACGGCCACCGACGTCTTGTTCGTTGGCGGAGGTGATGTCTTTTTCGTTGGCGGAGGCGAAGGTGCACCGGTGGAATGCAACCACCCGGTCGCAGCGAGGTAGCCTCCCTGGAGACCTTCCACGCCAAACTGCCAGTCTGTGGCATGGATGGTGAACGACTCAGCCTCGTTCTCGTTGAGGGTGGTGATTGTGCCAGTTCCCTTGAAGGGGCTGGGGGTGACCTTCGTGACGATGTCGACGTGGCCACCGTCTCCATCTAATGTGGCGTACGACACCACGTCGCCCGGGGCAAGTGACCCAGCCTTCGCGGTTTTAGGCGTCACCTTCTCCAAGGCATAGCCAGCCGACGGGTGTGCGTGGATATAGCTCCAATACTTTGTGACGATCTCATCCCCATTCGCATCCTGCACCGGAATCCCGAATGCAGAGTAGAAGTAACGGGTTGCGAGCTCTACGCATTGGAACCCTGTGGTGTCAGAGGTAATCAGGGCACCACCGGCACCATGAAACTCGATCGGCCCTATTTTGGGCCCCGAGCACGCGAAGATCCCGTTGAACGCGGGGGTCACGTATGTCTGACCGTAGTCCACACAGACCTGTTTGCCCTTTGGACTCGTTGGTATGGGGTGCGCGCTGGCGGGCGTCGTGAAAACGACCAGCCCGCTGACACTGAGCGCCAATACAGCGGCGAAGCCAACGACGCTGCGTTCGAAATGCACTATGACCCCTCCGTCTTCACGTGCTTTCAGCGTGACGCGCGATTCTCCAGCCGATCCTCTGGTGAGACGACTCCCGTCCGACCCAGGCTCGGCTGATTGCCAGCCGTTGCTGACTGTCCCGCCACACGGATCCGATCAGGATGGTACGGCGAGAGAAGGCCAGCCGTGAAGGCCCACGAGCATCTTCGTACAACCTCGGACAACCTCGTCCCCTGACAGCCACAAGGCGCGCGCAAGGGAAACTAGCTAACGCGGGCCGCGTAGACGATGTCGAGCCGCCGTTCCATCTCTTCGTACGACATCAGCCCAGATGCATACGCACGCTTCAGGAGTTCCCCTGCGTAGCGACGACCAGTCTCACCGACAAGGACACGAGACCTGGGGGTATCTCGGTCGCGCTC
>JBOGFX010000046.1:0-6169 GCA_050743805.1 Acidimicrobiales bacterium | reverse complement strand
CGACTCGCTCACGCCAACGACGGGCATCCCTGGGGCGACATACGACCTCTACGTGCAAGGCTCACCACCTCCAAGCGGCGTTCCTGGAGTGGCTCCCGGTGACGTCGCCCCGGAGCCCGGAGACACTTGGTACGCACGGGGAACGACAGCCTCGGACGGTCGGCTTTCGTTCGTCGTTCCCGCCGGTTACGCCTGGTGCGTGCGGGAGGTCACGGCACCCATCGACTACCAGCTTGACCAAGCACTCCGATGTTCGGGTGCCATAACGGCGGACTCGAGCCCAACGGAGAGCACGATCGCTGTCGCAGAAACGCGGGCGACGGTCCACTTGACGGCCTACAAGTTCAACTCAGCAGATCCTCGCACGGTCATCCCCGGGGCCAGCTACGAGCTGCTGGCGAATGAGAGCCTGCCGCCGGGCGCGCCCACCACGGTGCCGGCCGGAGCCTCGGTTCCCGCTGGAGATGCCTTCTGGGCCGAGGGTACGACGGACCACAACGGGGTGCTCGCATTCGCGGTCCCTGCAGGGTTCTCATGGTGTCTTCATGAGGTGCGGGCCCCAGACGCCTACAGGCCAGATCCCGCCTTTCACTGCACGGCCACCCTGACCACCGACTCCAAAGCCGCAGCGGCGACACTGGCCGTACCGGAGCTGCCGATCTCCCGGAACCTGGCTTTCACCGGGTTCCCGGCTCTGTGGCTGGGTGGTGGCGGCCTCGCGCTCACCGCCGTAGGTGGTGGTGCGGTTGCAATCGACCTTGCCCGCAGGAGAAGGGTGCGCCGCGCTGGTAGATGACCTCGTTCCATCACCATGGACTTAACATCGGTCCCGGTGTCAGGCTCGAGATGACCGGCCCAGGAAGATCGCGGGCACTAGCCGCCATGCTGTGGCGACGAACAACCCCTTTGTCCCTCAGAACGCTGGTGGAGAGCCGGCTGAGAATGCTCCGACGGGGGCCACGGTCGAGCCTTGCCACTCCTTCGGACGTCCGAGCCAGCTACAGGCTCCTGCTGGGACGAAAGCCAGACCGGCGAGGGCTCCTCGACTTCCTCAGTCTCGTCGGGCATGGCATGGAGCGAGACGAGCTTGTTCGCCACTTCCTGAGCTCGCCAGAGTTCAGGGATCGCAACCTTGCCGACGGCTTGGGTCCGATGGGACAGCCGATCGGGATTGAGATCGAGGGCCTGACGCTCTATGTAGATCCGAATGACTTCGCCATCTCTTCGCGGATTCGCACGAGTGGCGCCTACGAGCCTCAGGTGCTGGCCACCCTGCGGCGCCATCTCCCTGCCGGAGGGACCTTTGTAGACGTCGGTGCCTCCTTCGGCTTCTTCGCAACATGCCTCGGCCGCCATGTGGGACCCGATGGGCGCGTGATCGCGTTTGAGCCTGGACCACAGAACCGATCGCTCCTTCTGTTCAATCTGGCGATGAACGGAATAGACGCGGACGACGTGCGCCAGGTCGCCTTGGGGCACGAGAAGGGACTGTTGCTCTACAGTCGCTCGGGCGCGAACGGGATGGTGTCGCCGTTCCAAAAACGAGCGGAAGACCTCTCAAGCCATGACCTCGTACAAGCATCAACCCTTGATGCGGAACTCAACGGAACTCATGTCGACGCCATGAAGATCGACGCCGAGGGCGCCGAGGGCTCGATCCTGATGGGGGCGTTGAACGTGCTCAGCCAAACCAAGCCCGTGATCGTGTTCGAGTTCTCCCCCCCCGCCCTCGATGGGTCACCAACCATTGGCGCGGCCCGAACCCTTGGGCTTCTCCGTGATCTCGGCTATCAGCTCGGAGTGATCGACTCAGCCGACGAGGATCCCCCTCCGCTCTCGCCTGAGAAGATCCGTCGGAGGTTCGAGGCCTCGCCGGAAGGCCACCTGAACTTGCTCGCCTGGATACCCTAGGGATCATCCGCCCCTTCAATTCGAGGGCGCGCCACGGCGGGTTCGAACGTGCCTCGAGCATCGGTGCGGCGCGCAGTCCCAGGGTCGGCAGCTATTGATGCGGCGGAGCGCAAGGGCGCTCCACAGGACAAAATGATGTCAAACCCGATTGCTTGACATGGCGCGAGGAGACCGTGCAGTTCCACCAACAAGGCTACGTGTCCACAGACCCGCAAGTCTGGCCCGCCGCCGGCAGCGGGGTCGATCGTCCCGACGAGCTCCCAGACCTTATGGACGTGCTCATCGTTGGTGCGGGACCTGCCGGCCACATCATCGGGGCTCAGTTGGCGCAGTTTCCCTCTGTTCTCACACGTCTCATCGAACGTCGCGGCGGACGCCTCGAGCGTGGACACGCCGATGGGATCCAGGCACGCACCGTCGAGACCTTTCAGGCTTTCGGTTTTGCCCAGCGCCTTATGGAAGAGGCTTACACGATCACCGCCATGGCTTTTTGGGCGCCCGACCCCCAAGAACCATCCAGAATCGTCCGCACGAGCATGCCGGCAGATGACCCAGCCGGCATGAGCGAGTTTCCTCACCTCATCCTCAACCAGGCGCGCGTGCAGGACTACTTCGCCGAAGTGATGCTCAAATCCCCGACACGCATGCGACCCGACTTCGGGTGGGAGTTCTTGGACCTGGAGATCGCCGATCATGGAGACCACCCGGTCACCGTCCATCTGCGTGGCAGTGCCTTCTCCCAAGCGGGCCACGAGCGCACGGTGAAGGCCAAGTACGTGGTGGGTTGCGACGGTGCGCGTAGCACTGTGCGCGCGGCTATCGGGAGGTCGTTGGTTGGCGATCAGGCCATGCGAGCCTGGGGTGTCATGGACGTCCTCGCCGTCACCGACTTCCCGGATATCCGCACCAAATGCGACATCCAGTCATCTCGCAACGGGAACATACTGCTCATACCGCGAGAGGGCGGATATCTATTCCGTATGTACGTCGACCTCGGAGCCGTCGGGGAAGACGACAACGGTGCGGTGCGATCCACCACCGTCGGAGAAATCATTGACCGTGCCAACCACATCCTGCATCCCTACAGCATTGATGTTCGTCATGTGATCTGGCACACCGTCTATGAGGTGGCTCACCGGCTCGCCGACAGGTTTGATGATCTTGATGACCCCGGCGCGGGAATCCGCGCGCCGCGTGTGTTCATCGCGGGTGACGCCTGTCATACCCACAGCGCCCAAGCCGGCCAGGGGATGAACGTGTCGATGCAAGATGGCTTCAACCTCGCCTGGAAGCTCGGCCACGTACTCGACGGACGCAGCCCTGAATCCTTGCTCGCGACCTATTCGGCCGAAAGGCAGGTCGTCGCAAAGGACCTGATCGAGTTCGACAAGCAGTGGTCCACCCTGATGGCGACGCCCGTCGAGGAGCTCGATGACCGATCAGCGGTGGAGGAGTTTTACACCAAGACTTTCGAGTTCCCCTCCGGATTCATGACCCGTTACGCAGCTTCGGTGCTGATAGCGCAAGCGATCCACCAGAAGCTGGCGCCAGGATTCCCAATCGGCAAACGCTTTAAGTCATCCCCCGTCGTACGGGTCTGCGATACGAACCCCGTTCAGCTCGGCCATCAGGCACGCGCCGACGGCCGCTGGCGCATCTATGTCTTTGCCGACGCCGCCTCTCCGGGGCAGCCGTCTCCCTTGACTGATCTCGCCCAATGGATGCAAACCGCTTCGGACTCTCCCGTCAACCGGACTCCAAGCGAGCTAGACGTCGACGCCTGGTTCGACCTGAGGGTCATCTACCAACAGTCATTTGCGGCAATTGACGTGAACAAAGTCCCCCGCGTGTTCAGGCCGACGGTCGGCAAGTTCCAGCTCACCGATCTCGAGAAGGTGTATGCGGCCGGCGCACGCCCTGACGGGAGAGGCACGGACATCTTCGACGAGCGGGAGATCGACCGGGGTGGTGTCATCGTGGTTGTACGACCAGACATGTATGTCGCGAACCTGTTGCCACTTGACGCGACCACAGAACTGACCACGTTTTTTGAGCCGATTGTGGTCCGCCGTGCCACGGAGCTAGCAAGACCCTAGAAACCAGAGGCATGGGCTCTGCCGATTCCCACACCGGATGCGAGGCCTTACGTAGCGATGGTGGATGCCGGGTCGGACACACGGTTCGCGCCAAGCGGAAACATCGCCAGCGCTCAACTGGCCGGTGGCTCCATTTCAATGAGCTCCACGAGAAGCGGCTCCCACGGAACTTGGTCCCAGCTTGATTGGCCGGCGACTGCTTTTGCGGCTTTCACGGCGTCGTCTACCCAAGCAAGCTCGACGTCGAGCACAGGAGAATACGAAACGAACATTCCGAATTCAACAGCCCAGTCGGTGTCGTGAACCTCGTGGAGGACCCGCTCCACCCGATGAACGAGATGTCGCAGATGAGAGCGCACCGGAGGGCTGAGCAAGTCGACCGCCCATTGAGCGCACCGAAAGCACCTATGAAGATCGTGGTGGCCAGTGGTTTTCGCTAGCCCGCTCTCGTGCGCACGTAGCTTCGTCAACTCGTTTGGCGGGAGTGCCTCTTTGAGGGCGTCGGCAAGGTGGCCAAGCATGGGCGACGGACTTCTGTCTGTCACTCAATCTCCTCTCCGGGCCGCGACGAGATGCCTGAGCAGCGCTCAGTCAATCAACGAGATCTTTGGGCAAGGTCGGGGCACCGCGCAAAGCGACATGGTTCCAGGATTGCCCGAAAGGTTATGGGGTGAGAGCGCAACACGTCACAGATCACGCCAGAACTTACACTGAACCCGTCGGAGCGAACGGACAACAAGGCTGAACGGACCGACTCTGGGGCGCCGCGAAATCCACTCGATCACCAAACCCGCCCCTGGGAAACAGTGGCCTCTACGACGACCAGAACGGGACTCCCAACACCCAACGGAGGCGGTCGTCCGGGATCTCAGTCAAGCTTCGGAGCTTGAAGTTGGTCTCCCGGGCCATAGACCAAACCAGCAGACCAAAAGGGTGGGCCTTGTGATCCGCGCCCAGGAGGATGACGGAGAGCCCGCGCGTTGGCGGACTCGTTGCCAGCGGATGAGACTGCCTGGGTGAACACAAATGCCGACGGGTCAAGCCCCTTCCCCCACGTCCCACCGTCACTTCACGTTCCACGGCCCGAAGAATCGGTTTTGGTCGACGAAATGACGATTCTCAGAGCTTGGCTCACCCACCTCCGAGGCAGTGCCGAATACAAGCTCGAAGGACTCAGCTACGAACAGTTGCGCTGGACCCCGACGCCCACGGCTAACTCCCTCGGGGGGATCGTCCTGCACCTTGGGTACGGGGAGCGGTTCTGGATCAGAGCGGTCTTCACCGGAGAGCAGACGGACTTGTCGTGGACCAACAATCGGTACGCACCCACCTTTGCGGTTCCCGACGGATGGGGGGTCGATGAGCTGGTCGCGTTCTACAAGGCCGAGACTGCGAATGTAGACCAGGTGCTCGACGGCGTCTACTCCCTCGACTTGCGGTCGAAAGCCACCATTCGACCGACCACCCTTCGCTGGATTCTCACCCACTTAGTCGAAGAGACCGCTCGTCACGTGGGCCACATGGACCTCACCCGGGAACTCATCGACGGGAGCATCGGGCGTTAGAAACGAGCGTCACAAGTCGTCTCACCTTATCGACCCGACCGAAGTGCCGGACGATGACAGCAAGTCTCGCTGTGCCTTGGAGCGTTTGGCGCGTGGACGCCCCTCAACATGGCACGTCGAGTCCGCGGCGACCCGTCGTGTGCTACATCGCGCGATCCAATCTCAGATGTCTGGACATCGAAAGTCAAGCGACGGCCCTGAGTAGTGCACCGCCACCCGGTAGCTGACGGGAACGTCGGTTCCAGGGGACGTGACCCTCTCAGCGTTGAGGTCCTCGATCAAACCTTATAATGCTCGCCTGTGGGCAGGCGTGTCGGGCGGGTCTGGAGTGCCTTCCACTGCTCGACCAGTCGTTCGGATCTCACCGGATAGCTCCGTGAAAAATTCCCTTGACGTTCATCCTGAGTCCAGCCACAAGGTTTGAGCAAGACGCGCCGAGTCGGCAGTCAGTGGGGCCGGTGGGGATCGAACCCACGACCAAGGGATTATGAGTCCCCTGCTCTGACCACTGAGCTACGGCCCCTCCTAAACCGTATTCGATCTGGACCCTCCGCCTGGACAACTCCCTTCCAGCAACATGGCAGCCGGATCTAGCTC
>JBOGFX010000045.1:0-1592 GCA_050743805.1 Acidimicrobiales bacterium | reverse complement strand
GATAGGAGTCGTGTCGGACGTGGACGGTGCGTGCTGGCCGAGGGACCGATGCGGTCGATGCGAGTTGTAGTGGTGGAGGTACTCGGCGAGGATCGCGCCGAGGTGGTGTCGGCCGAGGGCGAGTAGCTGGTCGAAGCATTCCCGCCGCACGGTGCCGACGAAGCGCTCAGCCACGGCGTTCGCGCGAGGTGCGCGGATCGGGATCTTGATGATCCTGATGGCCTCGGAGGCGAACACGGCGCCGAAGGAAGCGGTGAACTTCGTGTCGCGGTCGCGGATCAAGAACTTGGCCGGCGTCGCCCGCTCGGAGAGCTCGTAGCAGAAGTTCCTCGCCTGTTGGGTGACCCAGGCACAGGTCGGATTGGCGGTCACACCGGCGAGATGGACGATCCGGGTGTCCATCTCGATGAAGAACAGCACATAGAGTCGGCGGAGCAACACCGTGTCGACGCTGAAGAAGTCGCAGGCAACCAGCCCCTTCGCCTGGGCGCGGAGAAACTCCGCCCAGGTCGGCCCGTTGCGCCTCGGGGAGGGGTCGATGTCGTGGCGGCGCAGGATCTCCCAGACACTCGATGGCGCGAGAGTGACGCCCATCGTGGCGAGCTCGCCCTGGATGCGTCGGTAGCCCCAGGTCGGGTTCTCCTCCGCCAATCGGAGCACCAGGCTTACCGTCCCACCCGGGACCCCTGGCCGCCCAGGCTTTCGGTTCGAATAGGTCCAGTGGTGGCGCACGAGGTCGCGGTGCCAGCGAAGGAGAGTGTCGGGCTGGACGAAGAAGCGGCCGCGCTTCGATCGGGAAACCAGGCGTGCGAGCCAGGCGAAGAGCGGGAGGCCCCAAAAACACCATCGCTGTCTTGAGCTGGGTAAATGGTTCTGGGCGCGGAGACCTTCGCACCGGTGGTGATTCCTGTCCCGGCCATGGATCTGATGGGCCGAGCATTGGAGTGCCGGGTTTGACCGCGCACGATTAGGTGAGCGAGGCTCCCGCCCCGTGGCACTGAGCTTCCTTTACCGTCTGGTCGGGCGCGTCCTCGAGGTCGTGCGCGTCCATTCGATGGACACCGTGGCCAAGGATGCCGAGATCTTGGTGCTCCGTCACCAGCTCGTCGTCGTGCGCCGTCAGGTCGCCCGACCGCGCTTCTCTCGGTCCGACCGGGCACTCATCGCCGCGCTGGCACGGATGGTGCCGCGCGAGCGCTGGGCGGCGTTCCTCGTCACGCCCGAGACGATCCTTCGCTGGCATCGAGTCCTCGTCCGCCGAGACCTCCTGGAGCCATACCCGGGGCTCGGCCCACTCCTCCGGGTTCTCCAAATCCACGCCGATGCGATGCCCCAACTCGTGGTGCACCGCCCGCGCAACCTCGACAGGAAAGGCTCGCCCAAGCACAGTCCATCCCCGTTCGACGAAGTCGTCGAGCTGGCCAGCTGTCAGCGGACCGTTGCCCACGGGTCGCGATCCTAAGCTGTCTGTACTGGATGCGCGGGTGAGCCCTGTTGAGATGCGGCTGCCAGCGGCAGAACCATCCCAGGAGGTCAGACAACAGGGCCCGTCGCTCGCAACCTAACGCCGGGTCCCTGACACGGGGGAGATG
>JBOGFX010000044.1:0-2238 GCA_050743805.1 Acidimicrobiales bacterium | reverse complement strand
GAGCTGCCCTTCTGCCGCCGCGTAGGGGAAACAGCCTCCTGTCGCGCCCCTATCTACCTGGGAGATCGCGATCGACCCGGCGAAGTCCGGTCATTCCTGAAGGAGCGCCGCTTGTCAAGGGCAGCATCGGCCCGAAGGGTCGATTCCGTGCTTCTGTGCTGTGAGTCCTGACGGGCGTGAGCGGTGAACGAGGGGCACGCGGAACCGGCCCGGCCTCGGCGGGGAGAGGACGAGGGCAGTCAAGGCCGCAGGAGCACCGGAGCCCGCGTCTGCCCCAACAGACTTGTCGGTGCGACGGAGCGCCTTGACGGCCCGGGCGGTGCCGCACAGCACCGTGGAGCAGGAGCCCGCCAGGGCTTCCTGGGTGCCTCCTGCTGAGCAGGAGCGAGGTTGTTCAGCTGTCGGTCGTTGCGTCAGCTCCTCGTTGGGGGATGGGACACGAGGTGTCCTGCTCCAGTCCGAAGCGAGCTTCGGGGGGCACGCCGCAGACGCGGGTGCCGGTCATTCCTGCGTGCTCGTGCACATGGAGTGTTGCGGCCACCAACCAGGCGGGGTCAATCAGACGCTCGGCCACGCCGGGGGATCCGGGGGCCATGACCTGAAACGGCCACGCGTCTGGTGGTGTCCGGACCGCGTCACGCCGCCTCGATGGCCTTGGAGCGGATGGTGCCGTCTCTGAGGCCGTAGTAGACGAGGGTGACGATCTTTCGGGCCACGGCGACCCGGGCGACCTTGCGGGCACCTTGGGTGTCGCCGTGGTTGGCGGTGATGCGGGAGAAGTCGGCCCGCAGCTTGGTGCCGGCCGCCTGGCGCTGGGCCGCCTCCACCGCCGCCCAGCGCACGAGCCGCGATCCCTGCTTGGTGATCGGGCCACGCTTCACCGTGGTGTCCGACGCGCGGTGGCGTGGGGTGAGCCCGGCCCACGAGCACAGATGCGCCGGCGAGGTGAACCTCGTGGCGTCGCCGATCTCGGCGACGAAGATCGCCGCGAACGTCGGACCCACGCCGGGGATCACCTGGATCGCCCGGTATCCGGCGTCGTCTTTCAGCTCGCGTTCGACGTCACGCTCGAAGATCTTCACCTGGCGGTCGAAGGTCTCGATCAGGTCCCGGAGCGACTCGACCCGTGCAGCGTAGGCCGGGGCGAGATGGACCGTCTCGAGCAGATGGGTGCCGGCCACGCCGAACAGGTCGGTCATTCCGACGTGCACGCCCTCCTTGGCGAGCACCGAGTACACCTGGAGCTTCAAGTTCGTGCGCAAGGAGACGAGCTTGGCGCGGTGGCGGACGAGCTCTCGCAGCTCGCGGATCTCTGGCGGGGCGATCCACGCCTCTGCCAGACGTCCCAGACGCAGCAGATCGACCAGATCCTCTGCGTCGCGCAGGTCATTCTTCACCCTCCGATTTCCCCAATTATTGCCGAGGGGATGCGCCAAGTGCACTCGGCATCCGAGCTCTTGGAGCACGTCGACCGCCCAGTACCAGCCATAACAGGCTTCGATGACGACCTCGGGGTGCTCGCCGGCGGCGCTGACCGCCCTGGCGAAGGCCACCACGTCGTCGTTGGCGACCTGGGTGACGGCCAGGGTCTCGCCTTCGGCGCTTCGCTGGACGATCACGCTCCGGCGCCGATGCAGGTCGATGCCGACATAGGGTTGGGGCTGCAGCACTTTGGTCCTCCTTCGTCGTGGAGTGCTTGGATTCGCACCCCCGAGTCTGCTCGGACTCGGTCCTCCACGGCGAGGGTGGACCCCGCTGCGTTCCTGCGACTTGAGCGCCATCGGGCTTCTCCAGGAACCGGCGCCGACCCTGGTTCGAGCACCGAGGTCACTCACGCGGGAGCGACGCGGCGCTCCTTCATCACATCAGAGCCCGGCGAGCGTCGTGCGGGCGGCGCGGTCGACGACCCGGGAGGGGAGCAGGCCGTTCAACAGCCAACCGATGCGGGCCTCGATCCCGACCGGGACCACCGGCCGGTCGCGCTGGGCCGCGTCCACGACGGCCTGGGCCACGAGCTCGGGCGGATGGCCCCGGGAGAACAGGCGTCGGATCCGCGCCCTCGTCTCGGCATTGGCGCGCTCGCCGCGAAAGCGACCACTCGCCACGATGTCGGTCGCGATCACACCGGGGCATACCGCAGACACGCCCACCCCCCGAGGAGCCCAGTCTGCCCGGAGGCACCTCGTCAGCGCGAGCACCGCCGCCTTCGTCGCGACGTACGCCGGTTCGGTCGCCCGC
>JBOGFX010000043.1:0-2514 GCA_050743805.1 Acidimicrobiales bacterium | reverse complement strand
GAGCACGTCATAGCCCAGGCCAACGCGCCGATCGACCCCCAGGGCCGCTTCAGCGAGGAAAGGGTTCTCGTGCGGCGCGGCCCGCAAGGCACCGGCGTGCGGGTCGGGGCGGCGACCACCACCTACGGTACGACGAGCGAGATCGACTTCGTGCCCCCCGAAGACGTCGACCTGATGGACGTGTCCCCCAAGCAGATCGTGTCGGTATCGACTGCGTTGATCCCATTCGTGGAGCATGACGACGCCAACCGTGCGCTCATGGGTGCCAACATGCAGAAGCAGGCGGTTCCGCTGGTGGTTCCCGAGGCCCCCTACATCGGCACGGGGGTGGAGGCCCGGGCGGCGGCGGACGCCGGCGACGTGGTCCTCTCCGAGGGCTCCGGGACGGTCACCGAGGTGAGTGGCGACCAGATCACCGTCGAGTACCGCTCCGGCGAGAAGGACCGCCTGGGGAACAATCTGGGTCGCAAGATCTACCGCCTGGCCAAGTTCAGGCGGTCCAACCAGAACACGAGCATCAACCAGAAGCCGCTCGTGTCCGAGGGCCAGAGCGTCACCCAGGGGGACCTCTTGGCCGATGGGCCCTCCACGCACAACGGCGAGCTCGCCCTGGGCAAGAACCTCTTGGTGGCCTTCATGCCCTGGGAGGGCTACAACTACGAGGACGCCATCATCCTCTCGGAGCGCCTCGTGCGTGACGACGTCTTGACGTCTATCCACATCGAGGAGCACGAGGTCGACGCGCGCGACACCAAGCTCGGAGCAGAAGAGATCACCCGTGACATCCCCAACCTCTCCGAGGAGATCCTGGCCGACCTCGATGAGCGTGGGATCATACGCATAGGGGCCGAGGTAGGTCCCGGCGACGTGCTGGTCGGAAAGGTCACTCCCAAGGGAGAGACCGAGCAGACCCCCGAGGAGCGCCTGCTGCGAGCGATCTTCGGCGAGAAGGCCCGTGAGGTTCGCGACACCAGCCTCAAGGTCCCCCACGGTGAGGAGGGCACGGTCATCGACGTCCGCGTCTTCTCACGTGACAGCTCCCACGAGCTGCCCCCAGGGGTCAACGAGCTGGTTCGGGTCTACGTCGCCCAGAAGCGCAAGATCTCAGAAGGCGACAAGCTCGCCGGGCGACACGGCAACAAGGGCGTGATCTCCAAGATCCTGCCCATCGAGGACATGCCGTTCCTGGTGGACGGGACCCCGGTGGACATCATCTTGAACCCGCTCGGGGTGCCGAGCCGGATGAACGTGGGCCAGGTGCTCGAGTCCCATCTCGGCTACGCCGCTCGCTTCGGCTGGCAGGGCCAACAGCCCGAGATCGACGCCGGAACCAGCGGGCGCGACGACGGGGTGGATCGCAAGACACGCCCTCGTACCATGCCCGCCAACTGGATCGCGACCCCGGTCTTCGACGGGGCCCACTGGGACGAGCAGGAGAACGCGGGCCGACACCAGACCATAAAGGGGCTGTTCTCCCATCTACGTCCAGACTCGGTGCAAGGCGACGTCCAGATAGGCACCGACGGGAAGGCGACCCTCTACAACGGACGGACCGGGGAGGCCTACGACAACCCGGTCTCGGTGGGCTACGTCTACATTCTCAAGCTCGCCCACCTGGTCGACGACAAGATCCACGCCCGCTCGACGGGGCCGTACTCGATGATCACCCAGCAGCCCTTGGGTGGAAAGGCTCAGTTCGGGGGTCAGCGCTTCGGCGAGATGGAGGTCTGGGCGTTGGAGGCGTTCGGGGCCGCGTACGCGCTCCAGGAGCTGCTCACAATCAAGTCCGACGACGTCCTGGGCCGGGTCAAGGTCTACGAGGCCATCGTGAAAGGGGAGAACATCCCCGAGCCCGGCATCCCTGAGAGCTTCAAGGTCCTGATCAAAGAGATGCAGTCGCTGTGTCTGGACGTCGATGTGCTCTCGGTCACCGGTGAGGAGATTGAGATGCACGAGCTGGACGAGGACGTCTTCCGCACGGCGGAAGAGCTGGGAATCGACATCAGCCGACCCGAACGCGGGTCGGACGAGGAGGACGAGCGGCGCGCAGCCGAGAGGAGTTTCTCGTGACCGCACTAGACGTGAACACCTTCGACCAGTTGAAGATCGGTCTCGCGACCGCAGGTGCCATCCGCGGATGGTCGAACGGCGAGGTGAAGAAGCCCGAGACCATCAACTACCGCACGCTGCGTCCCGAGAAGGACGGACTGTTCTGCGAGAAGATCTTCGGCCCCACCAAGGACTGGGAGTGCTACTGCGGGAAGTACAAGAGGGTCCGGTTCAAGGGGATCATCTGTGAGCGCTGCGGGGTTGAGGTCACCCGGTCCAAGGTTCGCCGCGAACGGATGGGTCACATCGAGCTGGCCGCCCCGGTCGTGCACATCTGGTACCTGCGGGGCACCCGCAGCTGGCTGGCCTACCTGCTCATGGGCACCGAGGCCCGCGAGGAGCTCAAGGCGAAGCAACTGGAGAAGGTCATCTACTTCGCGGCCAACCTGGTCACCTTCGTCGACG
>JBOGFX010000042.1:0-23201 GCA_050743805.1 Acidimicrobiales bacterium | reverse complement strand
GCGCTTGCCGTCATCCCTAGGTCTTCGAAGTCTTCCACTATGCGCAGGTGGCGAGGCGCCTTGAAGTTCGCGAGCTGGTCGCTAACCCACCGCAGAAGAACGTCGGGTTCTACGGAGCCCTTCTCGTTTGGTACCACGAAGGCAAATGGAACTTCGGTTAGCCGGGGGTCGGGCACACCGACAACCGCTGCCTGCCGCACGAAGGGATGTCGTTGGAGTACCTCTTCAATTTCCGCCGGAGCCACGTTCTCCCCGCCAACTCGAATGAGGTCCTTGGACCTGGCGACAAAGCTCAGTCTTCCCTGCTCATCGAGGAAGCCTGTATCTCCGGTCGACAACCATCCGTCGGCCGAGATGGCTCTTGCGGTCTCCTCTGGCTTGGCAAAGTACCCCTGCATGACGTTCCACCCTCGCACCAGAATGTGCCCTGCTACCCCCGGGGCACATTCCTGTTGCCCCGTGCCGTCCGGGCCCGCTTCAACGATCCGAGCCTGGACGCCGGGCTGCAGCCGCATGCGTCCCGAGATCCGCGTCGTCTCGTCCTCCCACCAGCATGATTGGGCAACATTGGGTGCCGCTTCCGAAAGTCCGTAGCCGACCACACAATCTCTGGCGCCAAGTTCGTCGATCAGGCGCTTGACGACCGCAGGAGGTGCGGCCGCCCATCCTCCTCTCAAGGACAATCGTCGCACCTTGCTGTCTGGATGGTTCAAGAGCATGAGTGCGATGGTCTCGTTACATGAAAGGTGGGTACACGCCTCGGCTTCCATCTGGCGCAAGGCTTGCCCAGGCTCGAACCGCCGCATCGTCACCAAGGTCGCGGCGTGCTGAATGCACGAGAGAATGGACAACGTTGTGCCGGCGACGTGGAAAAAGGGCCTCGGACTGTGGAGCCGGTCGCCGGCCCTGAACCCGATGCGCTGCCCTGAAATGAACGCGTTCGCGCACATGCTGGAATGAGTAAGCATGACGCCCTTGGGCCGTGCTGTGGTGCCCGAGGTGTACTGGATCAGGGCGATGTCGCCGGGCGATGCCGCAGCAGGGCTTGGGCGCCTGCCTAACGCGATGAACTCATCCCAACCCGTGGCACCGAGCGGAATGTCGTCCCCTGTGACAACTACGTTCCGCAACGCGGGGAACTCCTCGGACGGTCCTCGCTTGCCCAGCAAGAGCTCCAAGGTGGGGACGAAGTCCATTCGCAGGAGCCGATCGACGCTCACCAGGGTCTGGATTCGGGCCTGACCGAGCACGTAGTGGAACTCCGGTGTGCGCAATCTGGTGTTGATCGGAACCGCGGTGCATCCCAGTGATGTGATCGCTACGAAGAGCGCCACCCAACGCGGGTCGTTCCCCATGCACAAGCCAATGCGCTCGCCGCGGCGTGCCCCAAGGCCCACGAACGCCGAACGGATCGCTCCCACCTCCTGGTCGAGGTCCGAATAGGTGACTCGCCCTCCAGGGGTGACCACAGCCTCCACGTCGGGAGCGAGGGATACCGCTCTTTTGAGGGCGTCGCCGGTGGTGAGCGGACATAGGTGTTCGAGGTCCAACATGGCGCCGTCCTCAGTCCTCATCTGTTGAGCGCCGTGCTTCGGATACGAGCCGAGTGAACGTCTCAATGGAGCTCGCCTCAGTCAGCAGGTGCTCGACCGCGGTCATCTCGACTCGGATCCCATGGTCCAAGTCGCCCTCAGATCCGAGATCGATCGACCGCTTGGTCAACGCCATCGCTAGAGCCGGTGCGCCAGCGATGGACCTCGCGATTTCAAGGCCACTCGAGTGGAGCTCCGCCTGTGGGACAACGCGAGCCACAAGCCCTAAGCGTTCTGCTTCTGAAGCCCCCACGGCTCGGTTTGTAAAGATGATCTCTTTGGCTTTGCGTTTGCCAATCGCGCGCTGAAGGCGCTGCGTAGCTCCGACCGTCCCCCAATGTGCTTCGGGAAATCGGAAAGTGGTCTGCTCTGCGGCTACCGCGAAATCACAGGACAAAGCGATTTCACCTCCAGAACCGACGACTGCACCATGAACGGTCGCCACGACTGGCTTTCTGCAGAGCTCGATGGCGCGGTATGCCGCAAACGACGCCAGCCGACGGGACCTGACCCAGGAGGCATTCCGCCCATCGCGTTCTCTGAAGTCGGCGCCCGCGCAAAAAGCCGGCCCATCCCCCGAGACGAGAACTGCGCGGACGTCATCGCGCGCGTCCAACTCCTCGAAGGCACGGCGGAGCTCCACGCACATTGTTAGGTTCAGCGCGTTTCGAGCCTCCGGTCGGTCGAGGACGACGCGAGCTAACAAACCTCGATCCTCCTCGAGCGCCACAATTTCAACCCGGATCGCCGAGAGATCGGACATCAGATGGCTTCTGCTCTGCGAAGCGCGGCGATCGCCCCATCATCCAAGCCCCGCTCGCTTTCCAAGACCTCTTCGGTGTCTCCCCCCAGCTCCGGCGGGGAGCCGGGTTCGGGGTCGTCAAATCCCTCAAGATGCAGTGGAGTGCGTAGGGCTGGAAAGGCACCCTCCGTTGGCACCTGGATGCTGACCACAGCCCTTCTGGAGACCGCTTGAGCGTCACCGAGGGCCTCACTGACGGTCCTCACCGGTCCCACCGGTACCCCCTCGTGCCGTAAGGCGACCACGAGCTCTGCGCTCTTCCAGTTGGCTATTGCGCCTCCCAGCGCATCCGTCACCTCTTTGCGGCGCTCGAGGCGTCCCTTGTTGGTCGCCAGGTGGGCGTCGCTCTCAAGATCGTCCAGCCCCAAAACTCGGCAGAGGCCCATCCAATGCCGGTCCCCCGCTGTGATGTGCACCCAGCGGCCGTCCTGACATTGGAAGGCCGCCGATGGGACGCGCCCAGGGTGCTCCGTGCCGGAGCGAACAGGCTCTTCACCTCGCGCAAACAACGGCAGCGCAGCCACGGCGAGCAGGCTCAACTGCACATCCATCATCGAGAGGTCCACCCGACAGCCCGCACCGCTTGAGATCCGGCCGAGCAGCCCGGCAAGCGCCGAGATCGTCGCCCACAACCCAGAGGTCAGGTCTGCGACTGGGACTCCCGCTTTAGCCGGTGGGCCATCGGGGTGACCTGTCAGCGACATCATCCCCGAGAGCGCTTGAAAGACGGTGTCATAGCCTCGTTGGTCACGATCCGGCCCGGTCTGGCCGAAGCCTGTAAGAGACACGTACACGAGCCCGGGATTGAGCGCACGTAGTGGCTCGTATCCGAGCCCGAACCTGTCCATCGTTTCGGGAAGGAAGTTCTCGATCAGGACGTCTGTCCGCGCTGCGAGATCGCGAGCGATCTCGCAGCCCTGTGGGGACTTTAGATTGATGGTCACAGAACGCTTTGTTCGGTTGAACGCCACAAAATAGGCGCTCGTCCCGTGTTGGAGCCGGGGCGGGTAGCTCCGGGATTCGTCTCCCTCACCCGGTCGCTCAACCTTGATGACGTCGGCGCCGAGCTCGGCGAGTATCTGAGAGGCCATCGGCCCTGCGAGAACACGGGAGAAATCGAGCACCTTCACCCCACGCAACGGTCTCATGCTTTTTCCCGAAAGTTGCGCATGATCATGTTCATGTCTCGACCCGCCCGCATAGCAGCTTCGAAAGGTAGATCGGCGATCCGATAGAAGAGCTCCTTTGTCGCCGATAGCGCCTTCGGATCGGCCTGAGACCAGGTTCGCGCAACCGTGAGCGCTACCTCACAAGCACGCTTGGCGTCTTCGCACACGGTATTTGCGATGCCGAGCTCAAACAGCTCTTCTCCGGAGAGGATCCGACCAGTACTGATGAGCTCGAACGCCAGTTTACGGCCAAAGTGGCGTTGCAAACCCGTCATGACCACCGCTGGCACTATCGAGTGCTTGAGCTCTGGGTAACCGAATTGGAGATCTTTGACGACAACCATCATGTCGCAGGCGATCGCGAGTCCTGCTCCGCCACCCATGGCTACTCCCTGGGCCACGGACACGATCGGCTTCTTGAGGCGTTGAAGCGTCATTTGAAGCTGACAGGTGAGCTCAGCCCGATAAGCCACCGCATCCCAGTTGTCGACGGTGAGCTGGTCGAATTCGGAGAGGTCCCCTCCCGCGCACAAAGCCCTACCCTCGCCCGCGAGGACAAGCGATCGGATGTCGCCATCGCGATCGGCGCTTCGCAGGGCGTCGTATAGCGCCTGCGTCAGTTCAGTGTTGAGTGCGTTGAGTTTGTCTGGCCTGTTGAGGCGCAACATGCGCACTCCCTGCTGGTCCTCGGATATGAGCACGCAGGGTCTCTCGGGCACCGACATCAGTTCGGACCTCCTTTGGGTTGGCCTTCCGTCGATCCATCCGTCTCCCTGGCGACATAGCTCTGGAGGCGCCGACCAAGGGCTAGTTCACAGGCTCTAGAAGCCGTCATCAGCTTGGCCTTGTCGATGAAGGTGCGGACGCCCATGCTCTCGAACAAACCGACAAGGTCTTCGGTGCAGGCGTTGCCGGTGTCGCCAGCTCCATATCTGATCGCCGCTGGATGTCCACCGACACCACCCATCGCCGTATCGAAATTGCGGCATCCTGCGTGATAGGCAGCCACCGCATTGGCGAGCGCAGTACCACGCGAGTTGTGGAAGTGCGCGACCAGCTGGACAGCGGGATGCAAACTCAATACACGGCTGACCAGAGACTCGGTTGATCGGGGGTCGGCCTGACCCACGGTGTCACCCAGGGTAATTAAGGTCACCCCGAGAGCCGCGAAATGCTCGACATCTCCCATGACAACATCTGGATCGACCCACCCTTCGAAGGGACAACCAAAGGCGGTCGAGACCACCCCTATCAGAGTGAAACGACCTTCCGCGTACCGAGCCATCTCTTCGATATTTGCCCACTGATGCTCGCGGCTAGCACGAAGATTCCGCTGGGAATGCGACTCGCTTGCCGAAACCAACAAGCTGAGCTCGTCGACACCAAATCCGGCTTCGAGATCAACAACGGCTCGCTCAACGGCCCGGACATTAGGGCATGTCGCCTTATACCGAATTCCGGCGGATCTCGGCAACTGCCGCAGAAGGTCGCTCGCATCGGCGAATGCAGGCACAACGGACGGACGTGCGTAGCTCGTTGCTTCGATGCGGCTAAAGCCGGCGTCGGCGAACAGTTTCAACAATTTGAGTTTCGTGTCCGTTGGGAGAAACGTCGACTCATGCTGAAGGCCATCACGTGCGAAGCACTCGCAAATCGTGACCGAGTCGCCGATCACAAGAGATCACCTCCGAACTGCACCGAATCGAGCGTCGTACCCGGCGGCGGCCGCACCAGAGTAGCTGACCGCTACTCCGAGCTAGGCAGTTCCGACACGTGCCTCGATCATGTCCGCTGGGGGCGAGCGGAGCAAAAGTTCAGATATCTTGATGAGGAGTGGTATTGACAGCAGGAGCCCCCCAAAAGATACTGAAGCGTAGGTCGCCGCTCACGAATCATGAGGTCCCGGTGGCAAGGAAGATCACAGTTCTCAGCCCTGAGGGAATCGCACCCTCGACCGACGCCAAAGAACTGGCCCCGCGCCTTGAAACCTTGGAGGACAAGGTCGTTTTCCTCGTCGATGTTGGCTATGAGAACTCCGACGTCTTTATCGACCAACTCAGCAACTGGTTTTCGCATATGCATCCACATGTGCGGGTCATCCGAGAGCACCTCGAGAACCCTTTCGAACCCAGACCCGACGTCTACGAAAAGATCGGTGCTACCGGCGATGCGGCCATATTCGGGGTTGGCCTCTGAAGCACGTGCGCGCCGGCGGTCGCCGGCCACGTCACCCGAGTGGAGACCGAGCACCGGAAGCCGGCAGTCGGGATCCATACCGATGCGTTCGCCCGGTTGGTGGCTTCGACGACAAGACTTGCTGGCATCCCGCGCCTGCGCAACGCCTTCACGCCTTCACCTTTGCAAGGTCGATCGGCTGATGAGTTGGTCCGCTATATCGAGGGCGACGACCCGGTGCTCGGTGGCAAGTTCACCGGTCAACTGGTCAAGGCTCTGACGGACCCGCTGACAGAGGAGGACCTCAAGGTTGAGCATTTCACCAGATCGCATCAGCGCGTAGCCGCGACAGGAACCGAAGACGCTCTGCGCGCCTTGTTCAGCGAAAATGGCTGGACGGACACGCTGCCGATCGTGCTGCCAACCCCAGAGCGCGTGGAAGCAATGCTCGGAGGTACAAGTCGGTCGCCGGATGAGCTCATCGGTCAGATCAGAGCCGCAGATTCACGCGATTTCTGGCGCTTCAATGTCGAGCAGGTCGCGATCAATGCCGTCATGGCCGGCGCCCTCCCGGAGCACATGCCCGTGATCCTTGCCCTGCTGACGAGCGGGCTAACCGCGAGGCACTCGAGCATCTCCTCGATCGGCTTTATGGTCGTGGTCAACGGACCGATCCGCCACGAGATCGGTCTCAACTCGCGAATCGGCGCCCTCGGACCGTACAGCCGCGCCAATAGCGGCATCGGACGCGCATTCAGCCTCGCCTCACAGAACCTTCAGGGCGGTTCGATTCCAGGGATCAGCTATATGGGAACCTTGGGCAACCCGTTCAACTTCACCAACTTGATGTTTGGTGAGAACGAGGAGGATAGCCCGTGGGAGCCATATCACGTTCAGCACGGATACCGACAAGAAGCGAGCACCGCGACCATCTTTGGCCAGTGCCGCACCCTTGTGTCGGCGCCATCTGGAATCCGCGGGACTTGGCGTGAGCAAGCGAGGACCATCTTCTGCGGACTGCGTGCCGTAGGGGGTGCCATCCTCCTGTTGGATCCACTCGCCGCAAAGCTTCTCGTTGAGCACGAAGGGTTTGCACGAAAACAGGACCTGATCGATTGGATTGCCGGCACTTCCCAGATACCGGCTCGGATCTGGTGGCAGCAGGGCATGGCGGCCCGATTTGTCGGAGAACGTGCTCGCGCAGGTGTCGAGCCCTGGGCGGGCTACCTAAAGACGGCGCCTGACGACTTTCTCCCGGTAAACCTGCCGGAGGACGTTCATGTCATCGTCGTGGGCGGCAAGACAACGCCGATCTGGGGCGTAGCTGAAGGCATGGCCAACGGCACGACGCACCGACGTTTCCGAGGAGGGACGGTTGCGATCGACCCCTGGCGGTGACCAGGTCCACTGATCGGCGTCGGGCTCGGCAGAGCCGACCTTGCCCTGAGCTTCGCAGCTCCTGGCGAGCCTAGGGTCGACAACTCTGCCCGGTTGGTCGGGCCCGGATCCGAGCCACTCGTGCTGCGCCCGTCACATCGCTATAGTCCGCGCCAAAGGAGGCACCATGGCCCAAGATTTGGCCAGGGTTGAGACAGAGGCTGCTCACCTCGCTCAGCCAAAGCACCGGGAGTTTGAGATCGTCCCGCTGCGGGCTCTTCCGGTGGTGGGAGCCATCCTGGCCGGCCTCATCGCGGTGATCGCCACCAACGCCAATTGGGGCGTTGATTTCTTCCACGTCGTAGGCGGCGCGTTCTGGACCGCCCTCGATCTGTTCCTCGGGTTCGTGATTGGGCCCATCCTGGGCCGCTTGTCGATCCCCGCCCGAATGGAGATGACGATCAGGTTGATGCCCAAGATGATCCTGATCATGCCGACCGTCGTGATCTGTACCCTTGCCGCTGGCTGGCAGCTCGCTCTCCAAACTGGTGACGCATTCTCGACCTACCCACAGCACGGTTGGGTGGTCGCTTCGATGTGCGTCGTGGCAGTGATGGCCGTCGTGGCGCTGGGCGTCCTCGAGCCGGCCAATCTTGCCGTGCTCTTCGAACTAAAGAAGCCTGAACCCGACGGAAGGATCGTCGCCAGCCTTATGAGGCGGTTCGTCTACTCGGCCGGTATCACCGGAGCGATGCAGGTTGCGACCCTGATAATCATGACTCGTATTGCTACGTCATGATCGCTCAGCCGTCGACCAACCGTGATCGCAAGCTGCCCCCCGTCGCCGAGATCGCTGTCGTGTCCATCTGCCTGATGCTCATCGGCGGCGTATATCAAGCGTCGGAGCTCCCGCACAAGTTCAACCTGACGCTGCCGGTGGTTCTGGTGTCACTCGGTGGCGTTCTAACCGTCGCGGACATGGTCATCATGAGCAGGATCCGGCCGTTCGCCTGGCCAACCTTCTTTTTGGTGCTGAAGTGGGCGCTCCTCGGCTATCTGATCTTGGCGGGAATACTGGTCTTCACGTTCATCCGGGATCACACCCCCGGGTCAACGATGGCGGTGCTGATCGCCACCCTTTTCGTGTTCGCGGTGGATGTCCCCACGATCCTCGCGTTCACGGTGGCGCGCTTCGCTACCACGGCTTCCCCCAGGACTCAGGGCGACGGCGACTCCGCCTTCACCCGGTAAACCCTGGGCGGCCGGGCGGGGGTGAGCTCGCCCCGGCCTCGCCCCAGGTCACCATGAGGAAGGTCTATCTGGCAAGCATTCGACGCATCCACGCAGTGCGCGCCGCGCTGCTTGCCTCAGCAAGCTTGGTGTTCTGAGCGACCATGCTGTAGGCGTGGAAAGCACCGTTCCAAACGTGCAGCTCGCACTCGCCTCCGGCTGCCCAAATCTTGGAGGCAAACTCGACAGCTTCGTCACGAAAGACCTCGGCTGAACCGACCCCTATGTAGGCAGGAGGCAGCTTTGACAGGTCCTTTGCTCGCGCCGGGGCCGCGTAGGGGGAGACCTCCGGACCTCCGCGCTCCTCGCCCAGTACGCACTCCCAGGCAAAAAGGTTTGTCTGGCGATCCCAGATTCCGAAACCGTCGTATTGGTAACTGGACGGTGTCTCGTTTCGGTCGTCGAGCATCGGCACGTCCAACAGCTGGGCAAACACCTTGGGGCGCCCGACATCACGCGCAAGCAAGCACACAGCAGCCGTCAGGTGGCCGCCCGCGCTGCCACCGGTGACAAAGAGCCGGTCCGGGTCAAAGCCCAACTCCTCGGCATGGTGCGCCATCCAGACCAGACCCGCGTAGCAGTCACGAGCAGGACCTTCTCCCGGGTTCTCGGGAGCGAGCCGATACTCGACTGAGATGGCCACAAATCCGAACTCGAGAACGTGCTGCACCATCTGCGGCGCGGGCATGAACCTGGTCCCCGACACCAGCCCGCCACCGTGAATGTGATAGATACCGGGCGCTCCCTCCTTGAGATTCTTGTGTCGCAGGATGGTAATCGCAAGGTCGGGAGAACCTGACTGACCCGGGATCAGCCGCTCCTCGTGTTCGATCGGCTTGCCATCGATCAACTCCGCGATCGGAGGGGACCAGCCAGCGAGTCGGTCCCGCATGTCACCGAGCGTTGCCAGGGTCGGCGTGGCACGCATCGGGTTTTCAACGAGCCACTTCTTGTACGGTTCGTCTAGCTCTGCGTCATAAGGCACAGGTGTGTACTTTGGCATCGCCATTCCTATTCTCTTCTCCGAGCGGCCTTCGACCGGCACGGGTTCGCGGACTGCAGGATGCTAACTTGGGATCGTCACCGAGCGCAGATGGGCTCGGGGGCTTCCCCCAAGTGGATCACTCGCCCATCCGAGCTCGCCTCTGATCAGCGGTCCCCGGCCACAAACTCGGACACCGAGGTCGCCAATGCTTGGCGGCCGTCCACCCAGCGCTTCTGCGTTTCCGAAAGCCGTCTCGCATCGGCAGCCAGCTCCACAGCCAGGTGTTCGATGTTCGAGCGGACGGCCGACGGGGCAGGACCACCCACCAAAGTCCGGCGCTCAACGCTCGCGCGCGGATCGAGCGCGTTCTCTATCGCTGTCTGATCGAGGCCAAGTGCCCGGCCGAGGTAGATGTTCGCCGCCTCGTTCACGAGTTGAGAGCCCACCTGTGCGGCTGCGATGCCACGCTCTTCGCAAAGTCGCACGAGGATGGCGACCACCTGATGCGCCGTCCGCCAGGACAGTTCTCGATCTCGAACGAGAAGGCCTGCCAGGTCGCTGGCTTGACACCAGGACGCCCTTGCCACGGCGAGCATGCGCTCGCGGTGAACCTTGAGTGAATCGATCAGATCCGGCAGCTCACCGAGCCTGGCACCCAGCGTGTCACACAGATCCCACAGAGGAAGCTGCGACGCAGTGGGCTGAGCCAAGATCGAGCCGCCAGTCGGGTTCTGGTTCAGGGCAACGGCAGCAACAAATGCGCCGAGCGCCAGCGCAGCGGCCGCTTCGGTCATTTGTGGCTGAACTGGGTTGCGCTTGTGCGCGAGAATGCTGCTGGTCGCGCAATAACGGTCGGCCAGCGTCACATAACCGAACTCGTCCCCAGACCACGCCAGTAGATCGGCTGCCAATCTGCCGAGGTTCGCTGAGAGTATGGTGAAGGCCGCAAGCGCTTCCATCTCGATGTCGTGGCTGTGCGTGGCGTCGGTCGAATTCTCTACGAGACCACGGAAACCCAACAGCGAGGCAACGCGCGCCCGATCCAATAGAAATTCAGTCCCAGCAGTGGCGGCTCCGCCGGCAGGCGATTGGTCTGAGCGCTCCATTACCGCAAAAATCCGTGCCCAATCGCGTCCAAAAACCGACGCCCACATCGCCAGCCAGTGGCCAAAGGTGGTCGGCTGCGCCCCCTGGCCGTGTGTGTAGGCAAGCATGACGGTCTCCGCTTCGTCCTGGGAGCGCTTCAGTAAGGCGTGACGGGTCGCAGCCAAGCACTCGAGCAGCCGCGCGCACTGATGGCGCAGCGTGAGGCGCACCGCGACCGCACTCAGGTCAGCAGAGCTGCGTCCAACGTGGATCCAGCCTCCGGTGTCCTCGCCCAGTTCTTCGATCAGCAGCCGTTCACCCGAATGCAGCCCGCCTTGGACGCGAACGCGCTCGCCAACGACGCCACGCCGTTCGATCAGGTGCAACCCCCTGAGTAGCTCGACTGCCTTGTCGCGTGGTATGAGCCCCTGTTCGCCGAGCATCAACGCGTGCGCAGTGTCGAACTGGTGAAGTGCCTCCTGCATCCTGTCGGCACTCGCTGTGCGGCCCGCCAGGCTAGACACAGGTGCTTCGGTCAAGCGAATCCCTGGTCGTGCATATCCCGCCGAGGTTCCGCCATACAGACTCATGCACCCTCCCAGACCTTGTTCGCCTTCAACCCGAGCCGGCGCTGATCGCCAACGACGTCAGACGGCGTAGCACGCCGGCCGGACCGGCGCCACCGAGATGGATCCAGCAGTGTCGACCGGAACGCCCTGAGGATGTACGCACATCTCGTCGGCACCGCGTTTGCCTCAGCCTCCGTTTACCAGAGGTTACGGCAAATTGATCTCGGCCAGCTTTCTCGCAACAGCGTCGATCGACGACTGGCGTTAGAGAAGAGGATCCCCTCGACAGCGGTAGGCACCGCTGCCTCTCATGCGTGGCGAACACCCTCCCCAGGCAGCCCTGCTAATAGTCTCGGTTCGGAACCCGATGTCGATGACCGTGCCTTTCAAAGGCCCGCTCATAAGGGTGCGCCCGTAACGGGACGTCTCGACCAACGATGTGGCCTATACCCGGCTTGAGCCAGTGCCGCGCCGGACAACAGCTGTGGCCCTGTTGGCGACGATCGCCGGCAAACCCGAGATCTGGTCTCCATGCCAAAGCGACATCACGCGAAGATCTCATCGCGTTCTGCGGCAACAGACGATGGCCTATCTAACTTCCAACCGTTCTTCTTGTTCATCCGACAAATGGCGCGTTCCGAGATTTCAACTGCCCGACCTGGCGTCGCGGCTGGAACCCCTGAGGAACCCGCTCTCCAGTCCGTCGCGACGCTCGTCTGACCCGCGAACGCGGTCTACCTTTGGTTCTGGCGCGGGAGCGCAACCTCTTGGAGAAGTAGATGGATCGTCGCTGCTACCGGGATCGCTACGAGGGCTCCTATTAGACCTAGGAGGCTGCCGCCGATGAGTGTGGCAATGATCGTCAGCCCCGGCGAAACCCTGACCGTGTGCTTCATGACTCGCGGGGTGAGCAGGTAATCCTCCAAGAAGCGATACGCAGTGTAGAAAGCGGCAGTGGCGATGGCGATCGGAAGGCCCCTCGTCAACGCCACGAGCGAGACCACAACTCCTGCAATGGTCGACCCGACCATGGGGATCAGGTCGAAGAGAGCCACGAACAAAGCCAAGAGAAGCGGATAGGGCACTCCGAAGATCACGAGCCAGACGTAGGTCCCGATCCCAGAGACGAGCGAGGTGAGCAGGTTCCCCAACATGAACCCGCCGACGCGGCTGTAGACCTCTTCGGTCAATAGGGTCACTCGTTCGCGGCGGCTGCGGGGAAGTAAGGCGAGCCATAAGCGAGTGACGCCCGGCAGCGCGATCAAAAAATAGATCGTGAGCACGATGACGCTCACCGTTCCAAGACCCACCGAGAGGATCACTTTTCCCGCACCGAGCAATCCCCCGCCTATCGAGAACTTCAGCTTGGACTTGCCCTTGAGGTAACTGGTCAAGTGCAAGTCCTTTACCAATCGTCCGGCCCAGCCCTTGCCCGCGATCAGGTTCGTTTTGTAACGGGGGTAATTCTTGACCAGGGTGCTTATCTCATGGGAAAGAGGTGGCACGGCCGCCAACACAAAGCCCGCGATGACTAGGATGAACCCCAACGTCACGATCCCGACGGCCAGGCCCCGCGACACCCGCCGCCCGACCAGGAACGCGATCAGAGGGTTCAGCCCGATCGCGATGAACAGGGCAAGACCGATGATGACGAGCACGCTCGCCACGTCTGCGATTCCGCGCGCGATCACATACGCGACGGCGACCCCCAGGGCACCGGTGAGGCCAATGACGAAAGGGGAACGCCGGTCGAAGGGACGCCCGAGAGCTCCGAGCTCCTCGTGGGCAGGGCTCAGCTGCTCCTCAACGCCGGTCGGCAAAAACAGGACCGTGGGTGGCGATGCCTCTTGTTCGTCGGGAGCCTTGCTGCTCACCTCGGCTCTTCTGTCGTCAGAACCGGTCATCTGTGGACCTTCCTGGCGCGCACGTCCACGGATTGTCGACCTCAAGAAACCCAGGGCAAGAGCGTAGCCGCCTCAGGGGCGCCAGCATCGGCAACGAATCCGTGGCACGACGACCAGCACGCGCGGCCCGATACTGGCCCAACGCGATGCTGACAAGGAGTCGTTGACGATCGGAAGGTCGAGTCTCGGTGGAGCGCTAGAAACATCGCAGACCCGGGCGCGCACCCGCTAGGGCTTCTCACGGGCGTCAAGGCATGACACCTCGAACCACACGATCTTGCCGGCGTCCCGAGGGACGATGCCCCAGCGGGTAGCCAGGGCGTCGAGAAGCAGGAGGCCGCGCCCAGTCGATTCATCCACAGCAGCGCCCTGCGTGGTGGGTAAGGAAGGACCACCGTCGGAAACCTCGACCCGAACTGCATCGGCGGTCCGTTCTATCACCAGGCAGAGCGTCTCGCCGCGGGCGTGTGGGCCGGCATGCACGACCGCGTTGGTCACGACCTCACTGGTGAGCAAGACCGCGTCTTGTGCATGCTCGAAAAGGCCACACCCCTTCAAGTGGTCGGCGACCGCCCGACGAGCCTCCCCCACGCTCTTCGCGATGGGCTGGAGCTGTACCGTGACACGAGTCCGATCCATCTTCTGATCGCCACCTCGTCTCAGCGAATGCGAGTACCGATATACCCCTATGAGGCCCAACCAACACGCCGTGATGGCCACAGGAGTACGGCTCGGCGTCAGAGAACCGGACGGGCGGACCTGTTCTGGACGCGGCTGGCCACGATCGGATCATCCGGCGCCTGCCTGGTGAGCCCTTGGCCTCCCCCCTGCGAACCCGCGAAAGACGACACGGGGCCCGCGGCGTGGGTAGGAATATGCCTATCGCTGGCTACAAGAACCAACTGCTAGCAGACTCCTGGATGATTTAGCGGATCACGATCGGAGACAGCGGCGGCTCGATCACGATCCGCCGAGTCCTCTCTGGGCATCCGGGTCGGCCGGATCCGAAGGGGGCGGCCCGATAATGGCGAGTTTGCCTTGGCGGATTCAAGGGGTCCGCGCAATTTCTCGATGAGCTGACCATCGTTTGGAGAGCTCATCGAGGGAGAGGGTCCAATGAGGAGGCCGGCAGCGGAGATCGAGCGGGAAGCCCATCGACTGGCGGCGAAAGGTCACTCGCTGCGTGAGATCGGCCGCGTCGTGGAGTGTTCGAGGCACGCCGTGTCGGACATCTTGGTGCGAGAGCAGCGACCACCGGACCCCTCGGAGTGGACGCCGGGACCGGGTCGTCTGACAATGGCCGAGCGAGTAGAGATCCGGGCCGGCCTCGAACGCGACGAGACGTACACGACGATCGCCAGAGCGCTCGGTCGCTCTGTGTCGACCGTCTTGCGTGAGGTGAAGACCAACGGCGGGCGGGGCGGCTATCGGGCGTGGGCGGCTCACCGCAGGGCCGCCGAGCGCGTCAAGCCTCCGAAGACGACCACGTTGAGCCACAGGCCGCTCGCCAGAGCGGTGACCGAGCTGCTCAAACGGTGGTGGTCGCCTGAGGAGAGCTCCCAACACTTGCGAGCCGAGTTCGCCCACGATCCGATGATGCAGGTGAGCCACGAGCCGATCTACGTACAAGGCCGCGGCGAGCTGCGTCGTGAGCTGCACCGATGCCTGAGGTCGGGACGAGCCCGGCCGCTTCGTCGTCTTGTTGCGCCTCCCCGACGGTCGGGAAGCAGAGAAGGTCAGCGCCGCCATCCGCAAGGCGATCCTCAGGCTCCCGAACGTGCTGCACCGCTCGATCACCTGGGATCCAGGGCAAGGAGATGTCGGGCCACCAGCGCCTCACGGTCGACACGGGCAGACAGCCAGGCTCCCATCGACGGCGTACAGGGCGGCGCCGACCTCACGGGCGGAGGCGCCGTCGCCCTGGTTGGCGTTGGACTCGATGGCGGCAGGCAGGCCGCTCTCGGTGTCACCACCGTCTGCATAGAGGCCGAAGTCCTGCGTCGAGCCCCCGAGCGGGGTAGGACTGGGTACGTGCCACCAAGGTGGCGACCCTGTTGCGTCGGCCACGATGTAGGCGGCCAGCTCGGTGAGACTGTGGTTCTGGCCGATGGCACTGGGCGACTCGGTGCTGGGGCCGGTGCCGACGTGCGCGCTGGGTACGGAGGCGTTCAGGGTCACCAGGGCGTGCGGTGAACCATTCTTCCCGGTACGGTCCCGCGCGCGCTCTCCCAGCGGACTTGCCGTCGGCTCACCCGCCTCACCTCGATTCTGGTTCGAGGTGCCAAGACGAGCGAGGCGTCCTCTCCTGGCCGGGATCGGGCTATTCGGGTACGGGATCTTGGCCTGCACCACGCTTTGCCACACCCCGATCCGCTAACCTCGTGGCCCGAGAACGGCGTTGAGGACACGGCGCGGTGGGTGGCCGTGCGGAGCTCGCCGGGCTCGCGTCGCGTCGGAGGAATCATTGAGCACCCAGGGTCAAAAGAGCGCGGACCAGAGCCCCTCACAAGATCGGCCCGTGGTGGTTATAGGGGCTGGTCCGGCCGGTCTCACCGCCGCCTACGAGCTGGCGAAGGCCGGAGACCCAGTCGTCGTGGCTGAGGCCGACGATGTGGTCGGCGGCATCAGCCGGACGGTCGAGCGGGACGGTTGGCGTTTCGACATCGGAGGACACCGGTTCTTCACCAAGGTGCGAGCCGTGGAGAGGCTCTGGGACGAGATCCTGCCGGCAAACGACTTCTTGCTGCGACCGAGAAAGAGCCGGATCTTCTATCGAGGCAAGTACTACGACTACCCTCTGCGCCCGCTGAACGCCCTGGCCAATCTTGGCCCTAGGGAGTCAATACTGTGCGGCCTGTCATATTTGGCCGCTCGGCTACGTCCGCCGGAGGACCAGACCAACTACGAGGGCTGGTTGGTGGCGCGGTTCGGCTGGCGGCTCTACCGGACCTTCTTCAAGACCTACACCGAGAAGGTGTGGGGGGTGCCAGTCTCGGACATGCCGGCCGATTGGGCGGCGCAACGCGTCAAGAACCTCGAGCTCGGCAAGGCGATCTGGAACGCTCTCACCCCCAAACGGAACCAGACCGCGATCACCACCCTCATCGAGGAGTTCCGCTATCCAAAATTTGGCCCGGGGATGATGTGGGAGGCCTGCCGGGACAAGCTCGTCTCGATGGGGACCCCGATTCTCATGAGCACCGAGGTCTCGGGGATCCATCTCGAGGAAGGGAAGGCGACCGGAGTAACGCTCAGCTCTCGGGACGGGGACCGGTTCCAAGCGGCCAGCCACGTGATCTCCTCCATGCCGATCGCTGAGCTGATCAAGTGCCTCGACCCCGCGCCTTCGACCGAGATCCTGGAGGCCGGAGCCGCGCTCCACTACCGCGACTTCCTCACCGTGGCGCTGGTCGTTCCCGAGGACCACGGCTTTCCCGACAACTGGATCTATGTGCATGCACCCGAGGTCAAGGTGGGCCGGATCCAGAACTTCGGCCGCTGGTCCCCCTACATGGTGCGGGAGGGCACGACCTGTTTGGGGCTCGAGTATTTCGTGTTCGAGGGAGACGAGCTGTGGTCCATGGCTGACGACGCGCTCGTGAAACTGGCGACCGACGAACTGATCGGGCTCGGCCTCGCCGAGGCCGGAGTGGTCGAGCGCGGCTACGTGGTCAGGGTGAAGAAGGCCTACCCTTACTACGACCTCTCCTACTCCAAGAGCGTCTCGACGATTTCGACGTGGTTGGCACACAACGCGCCCAACGTCCACCTGGTGGGGCGAAACGGGATGCACAAGTACAACAACCAAGACCATTCGATGTTCACGGCGATGTTGACGGTCGAGAACATCCACGGTGCCCGTCACGACATCTGGGGCGTCAATGTCGAGCAGGAATACCACGAAGAGCGTTCGGTGCCGGAGACTCCTGCCGAGGTCGGGGAGGGCACCGGACGGGACGCTCCCGTCCTGCCCTGGGTGGAACATTCCACCACCCAGGCGCTGTCGTGATGTCAGCCGGGCCTGCAGGACCCAAGCTTCGATGAAGACCACCGCTTGGCGCCTACGGTGCATTTTGGTCGGTATGCGCCAGAGCTTTGTGGGCTGAGCCTTGGCCGAGGCGCTTAGGGCCCTATACGAGAACCCCCAGACCACGGTTCGCTCTGGAGCGCAGCGCTCCGCGCTCCAAGCGGCCATGCTGGCCCGGGTCCTAGGTGGGTGCGCCGCAGGTGCCACGGTCGTGGACGTCGGGTGTGGTGATGGAACAGCTTCACTCCAGGCCCTCGATGTATGCCGGTCCAGCGCCGGTGGGCCGCGGCTCGTCGGGTTGGACTGGTCGGCGGCTGCAGCTGACCAAGCTCGGTCCGTCGGGGTAACAGTCGCCTGCTGCTCCAGTGGCAACTTGCCGCTTGCCGATGACAGCGTCGATGTTGTCATCATGGGCGAGGTCATCGAGCATCTGATCGACACCGATGGAGCATTGATCGAGGCACGCCGGGTCGTGAGGCCCGGTGGATGGCTTCTTCTGTCGACTCCAAACCTTGCGGCCTGGTACAACCGTGTGCTCTTAGCGCTCGGGATACAACCGGTCTTCAGCGAGGTCAGCCTCCGGCGGATCTACGGCAGGCCCGGTAGCGAGGTCGTCGGCCACCTTCGTCTTTTCACCAAGCGCGCTCTGGTCGGGCTCGTCAAGGCCAATGGGTTCTCAAACGTGAGGGTGGCCGGTGCTCCCTACCACGACGTGCCGCAACTGGTGCGCTCCTTGGACCGGGTCATGTGCAAGCTGCCCGACCTGGCGTCGATCCTCTTGCTCGAAGCTCAGGTGCCTTTGACTGGTTGAGCGGGGGTCTCGCCCGTCTTTGGCCTGCGCGCTCGCTGAACGATCGCGTCGGCGACAAGGGCGATCACCGAACCCCAGACCAGGGTGTTGGCAAAGAACGGCGAGGTGCCTGCGGCTTTGGCATGGACGACGATCACGGCGGCTGCGATCAACAGCCCGGCGGCCGAGAGGCACAGGGGGCCTCGTAACCAACCGATTGAGAGACTAGCGAGGACCGCGAAGCCGATCGCGAGACCGAGCGGGATCGACGGGCCGACCCCGCAGGCAACCCCCGTCGAAGCCAAAGTGACCAGCGCGATCACCCACACTGGCGGTCGTCTCGTGCCAGAGCTGAGGGGTGACCCGAGTCGCGGGATATCGAAATGGCACGCATTTGGCCTCATGCTGGCGCGCCCCGCAGCACGCGGGCGGCGCTTCCGCCTCCATGAGAGCCCGAGGAGAGAGCAGATCGCGACAGTAAGGCAGGCCAGGATGGAAGCTGCCGAGATGATGAGGGCGCCCCAAACATGCTCCTGCGGGATCCACACCACAGCGACCGTGAAGCGACCGGTCCTGGAGGCACCGAGCTGTGACAGGTCCTTCTGACTGACCTGCCATCCGTTAGCAAAGCCGTCGACCAACTGCGGCGCGCCCAGGTTGACGATATGGGTCGAGCCGCTGCCGGGACCAGGTGACGCGACTGCGGTCCAGCCGCGGTTGATGCTCTCACCCAGGACCAGCTCGAAGGGTGAGCTGGCTCCGCTCACGTCCACCTGCTCGGAGGTGCTGGTCTTGTGGTGGATCGAGATGGCCGGGGCTTGGCCCGGTTGAGCAGCCGCGAGCGATCCGAAGGGAGCAGAGGGTGCGGGAGCCCCACCTGGCGCCGAGTCCAAGGTGATTTGATCGATGTTCCAGCCTGTCGAGGGCGAGTGGCCGAGCGCCGTGCTCACCACGTGGGGACCGGCGGCGAGCGTGATGCCCTTGGCATCGGCACCGCAGGGGGTGATCGTCATCTCGCCGCCGTCGAGTGCGGCTGCGGCTGAGCCCACGACCTGCACGCTGATCGGCTTACCGTCGATTTTGATCAGGTTTGAACGGCAGACGCTGGGCAAAGAGGCTGGGACGGGGTTGACGCTGAAACCGGGGATACCTACCTCAGCGACACCCAACGGAAGCGCGATCGGCGAGCGGGAGTAGTAGTTCGGGGAGCTTTCCAGACGTATGCCTGTCACGGTTATGCGGATATGGGACCCGCTCAGTGGCGCGAAGTTGACCGGCACCGAGACGACGTGCCCGGGAGTGGTCCCGTCGGCGATCGGCGGAAGCCGGATGGAGCGGGTCCCATCTTGCGTCGAGACGGTCAGTGCCGTGGGTACCGAGTGGCGCCCATCCGCGATGACCTGAAGGTCGAGATGGTTGAAGGTGATGGATTTGGCCAGGTCGTACTCCAACCACTGGCCCTTGAGGAAATTTGCGCCGAACCCCGGTTGCCAGGCGGTTGAGAGATTGTTGTCGGCGGCTGCCGAAGCTGTGGCCTGAAGGTCTCCGGGGAGCCGTCCTTTTGAGTAGGCGACGACACTGCTCGCTCCGTTGGTGCTCTGGCCGACCAGATCGTTGATCTCATCGTCGGGGATCAGTGACGAGATTGAGGTCGTACCGCTGAGCGAGAACGCTCGTGAGGTCGGCAGCGTGAACTCCCGAGAGATGGAGGTCTCCGGATCGGTCTCGTAGGGGAAGCTATACGGCGAGACGCGCTCACGCGACATGTCGATCGTGAGCCTGTTCTTGATCGACGCCGCTCCAACCGCCTTGGTGAGATCGGTCGGCATCTGGATCACCTGGGAGACGGTCAGGCCGGGAATCTGGACCTCGGCCAAGCCGACAGGCGTCGCAGCAGGAAGGATGGTGTGGGGGCCGGTCACACCCTCAATCGTGATACGGAGCTTACGAAAGCTTCGACGAGCAAAGTTGATCGTTTGGCCCGAGGGCGTCCGGGAGCTCGCGATGAGCTTTGCCTCGACGGGGCGAGAGCCGTCGAAGGTGAGCTTCACCGATGCGATTGATCTCGAGGTGTTGCCGGACTGCGGTTGTACCAGCGTTATGTGGCTCGCTGTGATCGGCTTGGAGGTCTGGACTTGCCACCATTGACCTGCCGGATTCGCCATACGGTCGCCGGTGATCCAGCTCGTGTCCAGGTTCTCGTCTATGGCCGCGTAGGCGTCATACTCGGGCGTATAGGCGTCCGATAGGCCATAGGAGGATGCGGTCACGTTGGCCGCGCCTGTGTAGCTCGAAAAGGTCTTCGAGTCGGTCGGAGCATTCTTGAACAGAACGATCGGAGAGTCGCTGGGGTCATTCTTGGCGGGGTTGTCCGACGGCGTCTCGGTGAAGCCAAAGTTGTCAGCGAAATTGTCCCATCGGAAGGCCTCCTTGCGATTTGTGTCGGTAATGACCAGGGAGGCACCGTTGCGAAGAAGAGTCTTGAGCAGCTTTGGCTGTTGGCTGAACGCTCCTGAGTAGTAGATGGCGCTCGTCGTGTTGAGCAGCCCCGCTGCGGCGAGGTTCTCGAGGCCTGTTGCCTCACCCGAGATGATCATGGCGCCACTATCAGATTCGGCGCGGGTGATCGGCCTTGGTTTGGAGACGGTGTAATCCACCAGTGGTGGTGGGTCGGGCGCCGCATCGACATTGGAAAGGTCCACCCCGGTGATGTCTCGGTAGGTGGTCGGGTGACCGCGGGGCTTTCCGAAGCTCACCGGGTTGCTAAGTCCTGAAGGTGTGGTGGCAATTTGCTGTGCAAGTAAAACCGGGTTGGGGGAGTTGTAGTGCTCGTACTCCTGGTCATACTGGACGAGCACGTCACCGGCACTAAGCAGGCGGGCCATGGGAGCCAGGGCCTGCCACTGAGCCGTACCCCGTTGAATTGGGTCGTCGATCGCCCCGAGGGTGTCAGCGGTTGCGATGGAGCCCATTACCTGCTGCTCCCTGGTGACGAAAGGCCGGTTCAAGAAGGCAGGTTGCGGCGGGTCCACCGTGTCCCCCCATTGGAAGGCGGAGAACTGCTCTCCGGGGATCGCAAGGACCCTGGTTTGGGGGTGAGTCCCGTTCAGGTACTTGATCGCTGCCATCTCGTAGGGGGGCAGCTTCGCCGGTTGCGTGAAGAAGCTGGCCACTTCGGCTTGTCCATTGAAAAGGGACGGGTTGTTGGCGATGACCGCGGCGGCCCCTACGATGGCCACGAGGAATCCGGACCACGAGAAGCACCGGTGGAACGCGGCGACTCCGGCGGCCAGGAGTATGGCTAGGCCCAGAAGCAGCAATGGCGTAGCCCGATCGGTCGAACGCAGTGCGAAGCCGGCAGTGGTGTCCTGCATGAAGCGTTTCATCAGTGACCCCCACGGCGTTGGGTTGCCGAGGGGGTTCGCAGCCACTGACAAGACGAGGCCCACTAGGACGAGGACCGCGAAATAGGCCCTGTAGGTCCAGCGGGTGACGATGCTGACCAATACGGAAAAGGCAGGTATGGCGTAGGAGAGTCCCAGCAGCCAAAGACGCTGGGTGTAGAGGATGGCTGCTGCCGTCCAGGAGGACTGACGGTCGCTGCCATAGAAATACCAGTAGCCGAGACCACGTATGACCTCGATCGGGCTCGAGTCGTAGCTTGTGGCAGCCAGGGTCTCGGTGTAGCGGAGAACATCGACTCCGTAGCCGGCCTCGACTATCAGCCCCTCTATCCACCACAGGCAACAGAGACCCGTGAGGATGACGATCTTGGCTGCCACTTGGAGCGCATTCAGCCATGAGCTCTGTTTGTGGACCACGACCGAGAAGAGCAACCACAGGGCGGGAGCTATCCCGACATAGAGGATCGCCGTCGCGTTGTCGCCGCTCGTGACCGCGGCAACGATGGCGAATATTGCTGGGTATCGCCAACCTTTGTGCGTGATCCCCTTGGCGGTGAGGGCGACCAACCATGGCAGGCCTGCCCAAGGCAGCAACAGCAGTGAGATCCGACCTGCATACTGCAAGAAGTACGGCGAGAGCATGAACGCGAGAGCACCCAGCGAGCGGCCAGGAGCGGAGACGTTCAACGTCTTACACAGATAGAGAATGCCAGTTCCGGCTGCGAAAAGTATCGAGCCCAGCCACAAGCGCTGGGCAACCCAAGTTGGCGCGCCTACCCAGGAGAAGAACCAGTAGAAGGGACCCATCGGGAGCAGATAGCCGATGTACTGGTGGGTGACCGTTCCCAGGCCGACGGTAGGGTCCCACATGGTCGCCACCTGGCGCAGGAACTTGCCTGGGTTCAGGTAGAGATAGGTCTTCGTGTCAGATGTGACGACACCGGGTCGTGCTATCAGCGGCGGAATGTACGCGAGCGCAGCAAGGATGAGCCACTCCGCGGAGCTGACCGCTGTCGCTCCTCCTCTGAAGCGCTGCCAACCAGCTGAACCGGTCACCGGAGCGACTTCAGTATCGTCCGGCTCAGTTCGAGAGGCGGTTTCTGGACGCATCAGGCCGCGGCCTTACAACGGGTCATGGCTGGAGGCGACGGGCAGAAGACTTATGTATCCGACCGCGTAGCTGGAGACACGACTCACCTAGAGCGCGGGCGGCCGGTTCAGGTCCGGGGTCCCGAGACGCCGGTCGCCCCTAGAGGGCGATTCCGTGGCAGGAGGCTTTCCAGCTCAAAATAGGGCTCGCTTTGCGGGATGGTGCTCGATCCCGCTGTCGTCTTCTGAGATGCGGTGGCAAGCATCGCGACGCTCGTTGCGACGAAAAGGAACCCCACCAAGCGAAGTATCAGTCGCCAGGTGGAGCTTGGAAGATGCTCGCCGAAGAGGACGGTACCGAAGCCGATCACATAGGCAGAAGACACGACGCTCGACACTGGCACGAGCACTGAGGCCGAGCTCCTCTGTAATCCGGTCTGAAAGCACAAAAACCCGAGCACGGCGGCTATCAGGAGCGCATAGAGGTACGGAGAGCCGACGATGTGCTCCGCGAACCCCCAGAGTCCGTCGCGCTCGAGGTCGACAGATATCGCCTTGAGCGCTAGAGTCGAGACTCCGTAGAGGAGCCCTGGAGCCAGTCCGTACAGGGGTGAGCGCCAGGCTCCGTGTCGATGGGTACCTGAACGGTCGGCGATACGGAAAAGAACCAGCGCGGCCGCCACGGTTGGCCCTGCAGTGGCGGCGAGCGTAGCAAGGGAGCCACCGTCCCCGACGCGGTCGCTCGCCGAGTCGAGGGAGAAGCTGATCATCAATAGAGCGATGATCACGAGGCCTATCGCGTACCACTCCCGTTTTCCGAGGCGTTCGTGCAAGGAACGGTGGGAGAGGATCAGAAGCAACACGATTCCTGAAGCGAATATGGGCTGCACGACCGAGATCGGAGCGAGTGCGAGCGCGAGTAGCTGGAGGACCAGCCCTACG
>JBOGFX010000041.1:0-2787 GCA_050743805.1 Acidimicrobiales bacterium | reverse complement strand
GACCGAGGCGACGCCCGTCAGCGCTCGGCGTCGCGGCCGGTTGCGGACTACTTGGCTCGGCGCTGCCAGCGGGTGCGCTTCAGCATCTTCTTGTGCTTCTTCTTGCGCATCCGCTTTCTGCGCTTCTTGATCAACGAGCCCATGCCAGGCGGCAGGCTAGCAGGCCCACCACGGGCGACCGGCTGGGGTTCACGACCCTGGCGACGAGGCGGCCCGCAGCGGGCTGCCAACAGCTGGGACCCCTGCAGCGCGCCCAGTGTGGGGAGCGTGAGCCACGCCGGGGGTGCCGAGCCAGCTCGGCCCCCCCGGCGTGCAGGGGTCGTCGGGGGGAGACGCCCCAGTAGTTCGGAGCCCTAGGACGACCTCGGGCCGCCCCTTGCGTGCCCGGGTTCACACACGGGCACCAGGGCGGGGACCCGCCGGGTGGCGTGCCCGGCGAACATCCCTGTGACCAACGCGGCCGCTGCCTGTTTGGCATGCCCGGTGGCAACCACGACTCCCTCGATGGTGCGGCGGAGACACTGCATCACAGGGTCGCCTCGTCGGGGTCCTGGTCGCCTTTGGGACTGGCCATCTTCCAAGGGCTCCTCCTTAACGTCTTGGATCTTGGCCGCCGACCTTAAGAGGAGGGAGAGGCGCAGATAAGAAGAGCCGAAGACGCCAGGACCGTGCAAGCTCTTCGTGCGCGTTGGCTCAGTCCCCTGTGTTCGCCCCCACCTCGCGGGCTCCTTGCACCACCGGGAGCGCGAAGGTGAGCACGGCCCCACCGTCGGGGGCGTTCTCGGCCTCCACCGAGCCACCCTCGTCGCGGGCCACCTGGGCCACGATCGCCAGACCGAGCCCCGAACCCGGAAGCGCCCGTGCCGTCTTGGCCCGGTAAAAACGCTCGAACACGTGTGGCAGGTCGTCTTCGGCGATCCCCGGACCGTGGTCCCGGACCGACACGACCCCGTGCCTGCACGCCACTTCGACGCTGCCCCCTTGGGGGCTCCACTTGATGGCGTTGTCCAAGAGGTTGGCGATCGCTCGTGTCGTGCGGTCCGAGCTCGCCCGCACCCAGGTCTCCTCGGTCTGGGTGGAGAAGGTCACCCGTCTGGAACGGCCATGAGAGGTGGCCGCGTCGGCCGCATCCTCCACAAGGTGATCGAGTCGCAGGGCCGTGCGGACCTCGTCGGGCCGATCCCCGCGGGCGAGCTCGACGAGGTCTCCAACCAGCTTGGTCAGCTCTTGCATCTGGGTCAGCACGTCGGCGACCAGAACCTCTCGCTCCTTGGGCGCGAGCTCGCCGATGCGCCTTACGATCTCGAGATTGGTTCGCAGGCTGGTGAGCGGCGTGCGGAGCTCGTGGCCCGCGTCCGCCACGAGACGGCGCTGGGACTCCTGGGAGGTCTCCAAGGCCCCGAGCAGATGGTTGAACGCGCGGCGCAACCTGCCCAGCTCGTCTCCGCCCCCGCCTTCGAGCCTCTTTGAGACGTCCATGGTTCGGGCGAGCCCCTCGATCGCCGCGGTGAGCCCGTTCAAGGGTCCGACCGCCGCTCGGGAGATGAGCCATCCGAGCACTACGGCGAGACCCAGGGCCGCGATCGCGACGATCAAGAGAGCCAAGCCGAGCGAGCCCAGCTGCTCGTTGACGCCCGTGAGCGGCGTGATCACCTGGAGGGCGCCCCCGATCAAACCGAAGGGGCGAATATCCAGTGTCAAGGGGATCACGTACTCCCGCTGCTCGACGCCTTGCGCTCGTACGTCCGCGTAGAACGCCCCGGACTTGCCTTGGGCGACCGAGCGAACCGCAGAGCTGATCGGGATCAGCGGGTCGGTCGGGGCGATGGCGGCCGCGTAGAACTGGAGCGTCACCCCTGCTGGGGCGGGATCGGTGGTTACCGAAGCGGTGGTCGGATCGAAGCCGACGGGGCGGAAGCTCTGTACCCCGTTGGCACCGGCCGCCGACTGGAGGACATCGTCGACGGAGGCCACCAGGGCGTTCGACGATGCGAAGTACGCCCCGAGAGAGGCTGCGAGCACGGCCAGGAGGCCCACGACGGCCGCCGCGACGACCATGCGGGACCGGAAGCTCATTGCTCCTTGAGCACGTAGCCGACCCCACGCACGGTGTGGATCAGGCGGGGCTCGCCACCCTCCTCGGTCTTGCGGCGCAGGTAGCCCGCGTAGACGGCGAGAGAGTTGGTGCCGGTATCGAAGTCGTATCCCCAAACCCGCTCCAAGAGCAGGTCTCGGGTGAGGACCTGGCGCGGGTTGCGCATGAAGAGCTCCAGAAGGTCGAACTCGATGCGGGTCAGCGTGAACGCCCGATCGCCGCGGCTGGCCTCTCTGGTTCCCAGGTCGAGCGCGAGGTCCGCGAAGCGCAGCAGGTCCCCCTCGCGCCCCCCCCGGCGGCGCATCAGCGCACGGAGCCTGGCCAGCAGCTCTTCCAGCGCGAAGGGCTTGACAAGGTAGTCGTCGGCTCCCGCGTCGAGCCCAGCCACCCGGTCGCCGATCGCATCGCGGGCGGTCAGCATGAGCACGGGCGTGTCTTGGCCGGCAGCGCGCATCCGCCGGCAGACCTCCAGGCCGTCTATGTCTGGAAGTCCCAGGTCCAAGACGATTGCGTCGGGCGGGGTGACGGCCAAGGCCTCGAGCGCCTGGCGACCGCCGCTCGCGCAGTGGACCTGGTAGCCCTCGAGGCGCAGGGCGCGGTCCAGCGAGGCGTTGACCGCAGGATCGTCGTCGACCACAAGAATCTTCATCGAAGGTCACTTCGCTCTCGAAGAGCGCGTTTCAGCGGGTGAG
>JBOGFX010000040.1:0-13743 GCA_050743805.1 Acidimicrobiales bacterium | reverse complement strand
GTTTCGATGTGTCTTTGCTGAGGGGCGAGCTTCGGTCCTTGCGCATGGTCTCGGGGGTCTAGCGGCCCGACCTCCCGCGCAGGGTCCCACCGGCGCTTGTGGCTTTGTCCCGCGTTCCTCCCCCTTCGGGTACCTGGTGCTCCCCCTAGAGGGGCGAGCAGGTCAGTACGCTGACTCCGGTGTCGCACTGGATGGACCTCCTCGACGAAGGCGAGGACTCCCTCTATTGCTCCAGGCCCCACTGGGCCTTCTTCGCCGGCCCTCTCGTTCTCACGATCGGTGCGATCGGTGTCGCGGCCTTCATCTTTGATCGATTCCCCAAGGCTCCGGTGGTCGTGGCGTGGGTCATAGTGGCGCTCATCGCCATTCCGGCGCTCTATCTGCTGGGCCGCCTGGTTCGATGGGCCTCGACGGGCCTCGTTGTGACCGATCGTCGAATCGTGCTGCGTACCGGGGTGCTCGGCAGGCAGATCGTCAACCTGAGGCTGCAACGGATCGCAGACGTCCATTGCGCTCAGCGGCTCCGCGAGAGACTGGTTGGTGCAGGGAGGATCGTGCTTGACCTGCAAGGCGATGAGGGTCCGCTCGCCGTCGAGTGCGTCCGCCGCCCACGAACCGTACAGCGGTTGGTTTCTCGGCGACTCGGCCATGAAGATGTTTCCAAACCTGTTGAGTGGAACCCGCCCCGCGAACGTCCCGGCGATCTGACCCCTCCCACAGGGACTCCCAGGGCCCCGGGGGTGGCCGCCTTCGCAGAAGACCTTTTGGCGCTCGAGGGTTTGCGGCGTCAGGGCCTGATCACAGACGAAGAATTCGCCGGCAAGAAGGCAGAGCTCCTCAGCCGAATCTGAGCAGCGGCGAGGGCGAGCGGGGGCGGGTAGCGTTGGTACGGTGACAGGTAGATACCGATGCACCGCTTGTGGCAACCTCACCCGCTTCGATGTAACCCGCACGACCACTACCAGAGCGTTCCACCACTTCAGCGTGGGAGGGGAGCTGGTCGTCGAAGACGAAGAGGTCCTTGCTGACGAGGTGCACTCCGTCTCATGTCGCTGGTGCGGGCACGGGCGTGCCGTGGAAGCGATCGGCGAGGATGGCTCGCCGGACAGCCTGAGGGGAGCCGACTCCAGGGTCGGTCGGTGAGAGAGATCCGGCTGCCGGACATCAAAGCGCTGGTCGCAGTTCCGAGGTCGCTAGGCGAACGGCCGCCACGGATCCACGCGGTCAAGGGTGTGAGCCCTGACGGCGAGCCGGTCACTGTGAGGACAGAGTTGGGGTGGACGCTGCTCGTGTTTCTGTCCACAGATTGTCAAGGCTGCCTGCCGCTGTGGTCTGTGGGTCGCCGACACAGCGAGCCTCCATTGTCGCAGGTGAACGCGCATGTGGTGACCCGGATATCTGGTGAGGATCCGACGGCTGTCGCCGATAGCGGAGGGGATGCTTCGGTGGTCATGTCAGATGAGGCGTGGGACGACTATGTGGTCCATTCCGCCCCCTTCTTCGTACTTGTCGACGGGAGATCCGGGCGTTTGGCCAGCGAGGGCGTGGCCTGGTCGGTGGAACAGGTCTGCGATTGTGTGTCGCGTGCTCTTCGGGCTGAGAGCGCACGCCCAAATGGATAGCGAGGTGTTCGAGCTTCGAACCGGTACGAGGCTTGTAAGCGATGTCACCGAGATCATCCGTCGCTTTTGCGCTCCGAGAGGCAGTGGACTCTGCCATGTCTTCGTCCCGCACGCGACCGCAGGCCTTGCGATCATGGAACTCGGATCAGGCTCGGACACCGATCTTGCCCGGTGGCTCCAAGAAGCGTTCCCGAGGGACGATCGCTACAGCCACAGTCACGGGTCCCGCGGGCACGGGGCCGACCACTTGCTGCCCGCCTTGATCGCTCCGTCGCTCAGTGTTCCGGTCCGTGACGGCGAGGTCTTGCTCGGGACCTGGCAGTCGGTCGTCTTGGTCGACCCGAACCCGGACAACCCCCAACGCGAAGTCAGGGTCTCGTTCGTGGAGGGGTGAATGGTCGTGTCACACCCCGATGCCAGGCTTCGCTCAGGAGCAAGCGGAGACCGTGGGATCAGGGAGGCAGCGGAAAATGAACGAGACCGTCACGATCGACTGCGAGATGTGCGCACTGAAAGATTCAGACGCCTGCGATGACTGCGTGGTCACCTTCCTGCTCGACCGTGACCCCGGGGACGCCGTGGTCATCGATGCCGCCCAGGCTCGAGCCGTTCGTCTCCTTGGGCGAGCGGGTCTCGTGCCCAAGCTCCGCTTCGACGTCCGAGCCGGTTGAGACCCTCGACCGGGGGATGACCCGGTGAGGCCTACTTTGCTCGTGACCAACGACTTCCCTCCCAAGGTGGGAGGGATCCAGGCCTATCTCTTCGAGTTGTGGAGCCGACTCGATCCGGCGACCACGACGGTGCTCACAGCGCGCTCGAGCCACGATCACGCCGCCTTCGATGCCGCCCAAGCGGAGCGGGGCCCCCGTATCGTCCGGACAGGGTCTCCACTTCTCTATCTTCCGACTTTTCGAACGCTGCGACGGATCCGTTCGCTTTGCCAGGACATGAGGCCAGGGTTGGTCCTGCTCGATCCGGCGTGGCCCCTCGGTCTCCTCGGCCCCTTTATCGGCACCCCTTATGGCCTCATCCTTCACGGGGCCGAGATCAGCGTTCCGGCACGAATCCCGCTGGTTCGCAGAACAATGTCGTGGACGTTGAGGCGTGCGGCTTTGGTCGTTTCCGCAGGACACTACGCCGCTTCTGAGGCTGCCCGGGCAGGCCGAGGCCCGTTGCGTCAGGTTGTCGAGATCCCGCCCGGGATCGACGCGGGCCGTTTCACCCGACTGGAGGGAGAGGCACGTCTCGTGGCCCGTGAGCAGCTGGGCATTCCCCAAGATGCCTTCGCTGTCGTGAGTGTGTGCAGGCTCGTGCCGAGAAAGGGCATCGACATCCTAATAAAGGCTGCCGCAGCACTAGCGCCGCGCCATTCCGAGCTCTGCGTCGTCATCGCGGGCGCAGGCCGCGATGACGCACGCCTCCGCCGGTTGATCGCCAGGCAGAGAGCGCCCGTCCAGTTGTTGGGGCGGGTATCCGAAGGCGACAAACTTTCACTCTTGGGCGCCGCGGACGCGTTCGTTCAGCCATGCAGAAACCGGTGGGGCGGCCTCGAGCAGGAGGGTTTTGGCATTGTCTTCCTGGAGGCAGCGGCGTGTGGCCTCCCCCAGGTTGCCGGCGACAGCGGGGGCGCGGCGGAGGCGGTGGTCGACGGGGAGACCGGCCTGGTCGTTTCCAGCCCGGGCGACTATCGGGAGGTCGCCCGGGCCGTCGAGCAACTGCTCGAGGATCCCGACCTGGTGAGAAGGCTTGGGTCCTCGGCGCGTGAGCGGGTCGAGAAGGACTTCGATTATGCGGCGCTCGCTTCTAGGCTGGCCGACGCGTTGGCCAAGGTGTCAGGCTGACGCCGGCCAAGCTCCCGGGCAAGGCTGCCGTCAGCGGCGAGGAGGACGCGTGGCCGAAGAGGCGACAGAGCACATCACAGTTTCCGCGACACCGGAGCGGTGCTTCGCGGTGGCCGTGGACGTCGAGGCATACCCACGGTGGGCCGCCGATATCAAGACGGTTAGCGTTCACGAACGGGACGAGGAGGGCCGTCCGCTGCTCGCGTCGTTCCGTGCGGCGGCGTTCGGCAGGACCACCAGCTACACGCTCTCGTACGAGTACCTCGCGCCGCCGGGAGGACTTTCGTGGCGGTTGACCAAGGGCGATATAACGACCCGGCTCGACGGTCGCTACAAATTCGTTGCTCTGGGGGATGGGAGAACCGAGGTCACCTATCACTTGGAGGTCGAGCTCCGTGTCCCGATCCCCGGGTTCATAAAGATGCGGGCCCAGAGCCGAATCATGTCGACCGCTCTCCGTGAGTTAAAAGAGCGCGTTGAGTCCCTGAGGTAATGCAGCGGTCTCGAACGTGACGAGCGTGACGCTCGGGGTTGACATTGGCGGAACGAAGCTTTTGGCCGTCGCCTTGGACGGTGCCGGAACGGTGCTCGCCGATGTTCGTTGCGCGACCCCCAATGAGCTAGAGGATGTCCGGCCGCTCATCGGTGCCATAGCCTCGCTCGTCGCGTCCCTCGAGGAGCAGCTTGGGGCGACCTCGGGGTTCGCACCAGTGGCGCTCGGTCTCGGTGTGCCGGGCCTCGTCGACCAGCGAGGTCGGCTCCGGTTTGCGCCGAACCTCCCGGCGGCCTCGGGCGTGGAGCTCGGTCGTCTGGTGGCAGAACGTCTGCAAATGACCGAGGTGGTGGTTGAAAACGATGTGACCTGTGCGGCTGTGGCAGAGCGGGCGCTTGGAGCGCTGCGTGGGGTGTCGCACGGCATTGTCATAACCCTCGGGACCGGCATCGGCGGCGGTCTTGTCGTGGGCGGCGAAGTTGATCGCGGCGCCCTGGGGTTCGCCGGTGAGGTGGGGCACATGATCGTTGATCCCGGCGGAGCTGAATGCTTTTGCGGACGTCTAGGCTGTTGGGAACGTTACGCCTCTGGGTCCGCCCTCGAGAGGTTCGCTCGGGAAGCTCGTGGGAATGGGCGGTCGATGCGCGACGGGGGACAGGGTCCGGGCGACCTCACAGGAGAGCAGATCAGCGCTGCGGCAGCTCGTGGCGACGAGCTCGCTCTCGACCTGTTCGATCGCTTGGCGTGGTGGCTCGCGCTTGGACTGGCAAATCTGATTGCCGTCCTAGACCCCCAGCGTTGCGTAATGGGCGGTGGGCTCATCGGCGCGGGTGAGATCCTGCTCACACCTACGATGCGCTCGTTGAACGATCTCATGATGGCGGCTGAAACGAGAGAGAGTCCCCAGCTCCTTTTCGCTGAGATGGGGGAGCGCGCTGGAGCAGTGGGTGCCGCCCTTGAGGCGAGACGAGCCCTCGCATCGTGAGGATGACCGAAGAACCGGTTCGCTTCGGCGTGATGCTTCCGACGTTCGCCGACGAGCCGTCAGAGGCATTCGCCGTCGCCCGCAAAGCTGAAGAGCTCGGCCTGGACGGGGTGTTCGTTTATGACCACCTTTGGCCGATGGGACGGCCCGACCGACCGGCTCTGGCTCCTTTCCCCATCTTGGGGGCGCTGAGCTGCGTGGTTAGGGGCGTCCAGCTGGGCACTCTCGTCGCCCGCGTCGGTCTGGTCCCCGAGGCGATGCTCGTGGGCCAGTTCCTGGCCTTGCATCGTTTGGCGCCGGGGCGTGTGATCGCGGCAATCGGGACGGGCGATCACCTGAGCTTCAATGAGAACAACGCCTATGGCGTAGCGCCCGATCCAGCTCAGGATCGCAGAGCGGCCGTGGGACGTTGTGCCGCCGCGTTGTTGGACCACGGGCTTCAGGTATGGATCGGCGGCCGCTCGCGCGCGACGATCGCGGTCGCGGAAGCAACCGGAGCGGTTCCGAACCTCTGGCAGGCGGGCGCGGCCGAGGTGGCCGTCCAGGCCTCTCGGACCGCGGTGAGCTGGGCAGGAATGGCGGGTCCTCCAGATCCGGGGGAGAGCCGAGGACAGGCCGTCCAAGCTCAGGTCCGGGCGCTGGTGGGGGCTGGAGCCTCTTGGCTGGTGTTTGGGTGGCCGGTGGATCTCCTCCAGCTTTCCCAGGTCGCTAGCTCGCTGCGCTGAGCACGTTCCATGCCCTTTGAGTCGTCTGGCAACCAAAGCCGAGCTGCCGGCGCCTGTAGCCTTTGTAGATGGAGTTCCGTCGCATCAACGGCCTGCCAGCGTATGTGTTTGCCGCGATCGACGGCTTGAAGCTCGAGGCGCGCCGTGCAGGATGCGACGTTATAGATCTCGGTTTCGGTAATCCCGATCTGCCCTCGCCGGACGTGGCCGTTGAAAAGCTGGCGGAAGCGGCCCGCATCCCCAAGAACCACAGATACTCGTCATCACGCGGTATTCCCAAGCTGCGCCAGGCGATCTCGAACAGGTACTTACAGCGCTTCGGTGTCGAGGTCGATCCCGAGACCGAGGTCGTGGTCACCATCGGGGCCAAAGAGGGCCTCTCTCATCTGATGTGGGTAGTGGTCGGGCCCGGAGACACGGCGCTCGTGCCAACACCGTCGTACCCCATACACATCTATGCGCCGCTTTTCGCAGGTGCGGACGTGCGCAGGGTACGTCTTGGCCCCGAATCGACAGGAGCGGACCCAGCGGTACCGAACCCCGGCGCGGCCTTCTTCGACGCGCTCATGGAGACCTGGGAATCGGTTTGGCCCAAGCCGAGGGTCATAGTGCTCTCCTTCCCCCATAATCCGACCACCGCCTGCGTCGACCTCGAGTTCATGGAGCGGCTGGTGCGTTTTGCTCACGAGCACGAGGTGCTGCTCGTCCACGACTTTGCCTATGCCGACATCGCGTTCGACGGCTACCGGCCACCCTCGATCTTGGAGGTTCCCGGCGCGAAGGACGTCGCGGTGGAGCTGTACACGATGACCAAATCGTTCTCCATGGCCGGATGGCGGCTGGGCTTTATGCTCGGGAACTCTGAGATCGTTCAGGCACTGACGAAGCTCAAGAGCTACCTCGACTACGGAACCTTCCAGCCGATCCAGATCGCGGCGATCGTCGCTTTGAACGAGGCCTCCGACTACCCCAAGGCGATCAACGAGACCTACCAGGCGCGCCGGGATGCGCTGTGCGACGGGCTGAGCCGGATCGGATGGCCGGTGGAGCCCCCCAAAGGCACCATGTTCCTCTGGGCACCGGTGCCCGACCCCTACAGGGAACTGGGGTCGCTCGAGTTCTGCAAGTTCCTGATCAAAGATGCAGAGGTTGCGGTCTCTCCTGGAGTGGGCTTCGGCCCGGGCGGGGACGGTTACGTGCGGTTCGCGCTGATCGAGAACGAGAAAAGGATCGCCCAGGCTGTTCGCAATCTGAAGCGGAGCCTCACCAAGCTGGGCTGAGGTGCTGGGCTGAGGCCCACGGCGGGGTGGATCTGGGCCCGCAGAGGCGTTCCCGAGTGCTATCTCGTAGACATGTTCTCTACCAGGGCTGATTGGCGACCCGATGAGTTGACACTGCTGTAACTACAGTGCTGTAATGACCCCAGCATCTCGCGGTCCAAGGGGGGTCCAACCACAATATGTTGTGGTTGGAGGCTCCCCGGTGGGCATCGGGGCCGGGACTTGTCCTGGCCGTGTAACCGGAGCGGAAAACAAGGAGCAGCGAACAGATGGCCATCGCCCCACAGCGCGCCGAGATCGGAATCCGACGGCACTGGACCACCGAAGGGGTCCATCCCTATGACGAGGTCCGCTGGGAGTTGCGGGACGCTCGAATTCTCGACCTCCGGGACGGATCGGTCGTCTTCGAGCAAATCGGCGTCGAGGTCCCCGAGACCTGGAGCGTCAACGCCACGAACATCTTGGACCAGAAGTACTTCCGCGGGACCTTGGGGACTGCCGAGCGCGAGACCTCCCTCAAGCAGGTGATCGATCGGGTCGTGGACACGATCACCTCGTGGGGGCTAAGGGACGGTTACTTCGAACAAGTGGAGGCTTCGATCTTCAGCGATGAGCTCAAACACCTCATCGTCCACCAGAAGGCTGCGTTCAACTCGCCGGTTTGGTTCAACATCGGAGTTCAAGGGGTCCCTCAGCAGGCCTCTGCTTGCTTCATCCTCGCCGTGGACGACTCGATGGACTCGATCCTCAACTGGTACACAGAAGAAGGGACCATCTTCAAAGGAGGCTCGGGGGCCGGGGTCAACCTGTCTAGGATCAGGTCTTCCAAGGAGCTGCTCAAAGGCGGTGGCACCGCGTCGGGCCCCGTCAGTTTCATGCGCGGTGCGGACGCGTCGGCAGGGACGATCAAGTCTGGGGGAAAGACGCGGCGCGCGGCGAAAATGGTGATCTTGGATGTCGACCATCCCGACGTCGAGGATTTCATATGGTGCAAAGCGCTCGAAGAGCGCAAAGCGCGAGTCCTGCGCGATGCCGGCTTCGACATGGATCTCGATGGGACGGATAGTTACTCGATCCAATACCAGAACGCGAACAACTCGGTCCGCGTAACCGACGAGTTCATGGAAGCCGTGATACAGGGGCGGGACTGGAACCTGACCGCGCGTACCGACGACTCCGTTCTACGGACCGTCGCTGCTCGTGATCTCTTCCGTCAGATCGCTCACGCAGCGTGGGAGTGCGCGGACCCCGGAATGCAGTTCGATTCGACGATCAACGATTGGCACACGGCTCCCAATGAGGGTCGTATCAACGGCTCCAACCCTTGCTCGGAGTACATGCATCTGGACAACTCAGCATGCAATCTGGCGAGCCTGAACCTGGTCAAGTTCCTTGACGACAAGGGAGATTTCGACGTCGATGCCTTCAAGGCGGCGGTCGAAGTGGTCTTCACCGGCCAGGAGATCCTGGTGGGCAATGCCGATTATCCGACGGAGCGCATCGCGGACACCTCTAGGCTCTTCCGCCAGCTAGGCCTCGGGTATGCCAACTTGGGCGCGCTCCTCATGGCCAAGGGTCTGCCCTATGACTCCGATGAGGGACGTGCGTGGGCTGCGGCCATCACGGCGCTCATGACGGGGCACGCCTACTCCACCTCTGCCCGTACGGCCGCAAAGATGGGTCCCTTCGTCGGTTTCCACAACAACTCCGATGCGATGCTGAGAGTGGTGCGCAAGCATCAGGCGGCGGCGTCCCGCATCGACGAGGAGCTTGTGCCATACGAGCTGCTGTCGGCCGCCCAAGAGTCCTGGGACGAGGCTGTGGAGTTGGCCGAGCGACACGGGGCCCGCAACTCTCAGGCGACAGTGCTCGCACCGACTGGCACCATCGCCCTGTTGATGGACTGTGACACAACCGGCGTGGAGCCGGATCTGGGCCTTGTGAAGACCAAAAAGCTGGTGGGCGGCGGTTCGATGTCGATCGTTAACAAGACCGTGCCGCGTGCGCTAGGTCAGCTTGGGTACGACCAAGGCCAGATCGCTGAGATCGTGAGCCACATCGACACCCACAAGACCATTGTTGGCGCACCTCATCTTGCGGCGGAGCACCTGGCCGTCTTCGCGTGCTCGATGGGGGACAACACGATCCACTATTCCGGCCACATCAAGATGATGGCGGCGGTCCAGCCCTTCATCAGCGGCGCGATCTCCAAGACCGTCAATCTCCCAGAGGACGTCAGCGTCGAGGACGTGGAGCAGCTTCACATCGATGCCTGGCACCTTGGGTTGAAGGCTGTAGCCATCTACCGCGACAACTGCAAGGTGGCACAGCCGCTATCCACCACCAAGAAGGAGCCAACGAGCGGAGATACCAGCCCGGCTGGGTCCGAAGCCGAGGCCCACACCAGGGAGCTCACCGATCGCGTGGCAGAGCTCGAGACTGCGTTGGTCCGTGAGCGCAGCACGAAGGCCGATCCGCTGGTGGTCGGCGCCGTCAGGGAGCGCCTCCCACGCAGGCGGATGTCGAAAACCTGGGCATTTCGCGTCGCCGACTGCGAGGGCTACGTGACCGTCGGCGAGTACGAGGACGGCCGTCCCGGAGAGGTGTTCATCAAGGTTTCCAAACAGGGTTCAACGCTGGCCGGGATCATGGACGCTTTCTCGATCTCGATCAGCCTCGGCCTCCAGCACGGTGTTCCTCTGGCGACCTACGTCCAGAAATACTCGGCGATGAAATTCGAGCCTGCCGGGTTAACCGACGATGCCGACCTGCGTCTCGCATCGAGCCTGGTCGACTACATCTTCCGGCGTCTGGCCCTCGATTACCTCACCTACGAAGAGCGTCTCGAGCTTGGTGTTCTTTCGGTGTCTGAGCGCACTCAACCGACCCTTCCCGGAGTGGAGGAGAGCGTGGCCGAGAGCGTCGGCCTTAGAGAGGATGCGTTGACTGCGTCGTCCGCTGTGTCCCCTCCGGCCTCTGCGAGCCTAGAGAGGCTCGATGCGCCCTTCTGCTACAGCTGTGGGGATGCCATGCAGCGCGCTGGCTCGTGCTTTGTCTGCACCACTTGCGGGACCACCAGCGGCTGTTCCTAGAGAGGTTCCGTCGGTGATCCGGTGAGCCTCTGCGGCCGGAGTCAGTTTCGCGGTTCATGTGCCGCGGCACCAAGATGCGTCTCGATGGCTAGCCGCGCAACCACCTGCTGTTCGGTGATCGTCCGCTCTGCGCGTGATCGCCCGAGGAAGCTGACGGTCCAGTGCGCGAGCGCGGAGATCCGGTTCTTGAACCCCGTGAGGAAGGTGAGGTGGACGAACAACCAAGCCGCCCACCCCATGAATCCCGAAAACTGCAGACGACCGATCCGGGCCACCCCCTGAAAGCGAGCGATCGTCGCCATGGACCCCAGATCCCAATAGCGCAGCGGTGGTCCGATCTCAGTGGTTCCCGAACGGAGCCGTGCTGCGATCACTTTCGCGGCGTGGATCCCCGATTGCATCGCGACCTCCGCAACTCCCGGCAGGTTCTCTAGCGCCATCAAATCGCCGACCACGAAGACCTCTGGGTGGCCGGGAAGGGAGCAATCTGGCAGAACTTGGACGCGTCCCTGGCGGTCGAGCCCTGCAGAGCTCTGCCGCGCAAGCTCACCGCCGAGAGGCGACGCACTTACGCCTGCCGCCCAGATCTTCGTCCTGGTGGCAAAGGCTCTCGTCGAGCCATCGGAGAATCGAACAACAATGCCATGATCGTCGACCGCGGTCACCATGGCACCGAGATGGAGTTCTATGCCCAGGCCCTGGAGGTCGCGCTTTGTGCGAGCCGCGAGCTTTGGCCCGAATTCAGTCAACACCGCATCGCCTGCGTCGAACAACAGGACACGGGCCTTTCGAGGGTCGATGTTTCGGAAGTTGTTTCGGAGGGACCGCCTCGAAAGCTCGATGATCTGGCCCGCCATCTCGACTCCGGTAGGACCGCCTCCAACGATTGCGAACGTGAGCCAACTCTTGCGTCTTTGCGGGTCGGTCTCGCATTCGGCCATCTCGAAGGCGCCGAAGATACGACCCCTCAGCTCCAGGGCGTCGTCGACGGTCTTCATCCCGGGTGCGAATTGAGAAAGGCCCGGATTTCCGAAGTACGAGGTCTGTGAGCCCGATGCCACGATGAGACTGTCATATGCGACCGAACGCGCGGTGTCCCCCTGGTGGACGCGCAGTGTCCGCTTTCCGAGATCAATCGACGTGACCTCGCCCATGACGACGGTCGTACGAGGCTGGCGTCGGACGATGTCGCGGATCGGAGGAGCGATCTCCCCGGCCGAGAGGATGCCCGTGGCGACCTGGTAAAGAAGCGGTTGGAACAGGTGGTGGTTTGTGCGGTCCACCAGGGTCACCTCCACCGGAGCCCGTCTCAAGACACGGACCGCGAAGAGGCCACCGAAACCGCCGCCCACCACGGCGACCCGGTGAGGCCGGCTGTCCGCCGTGTGTTGGATGTCGGCGGTTCCCATCTCGGTCGAGCGTAATGGCCACCTGCGCGATCGAGACGAGCCATAGGGTGGACGGATGGACGTTGTGGCGTCTTGGAACGAAGCGGATCACCTGGGTTCTTCGAGTCTGCGGGTGAGCCGTTCGTTGCGCATACCACCCGACGAGATCGATTGGCGAGCGACCACCACGGGCGGCCCAGGTGGTCAACACGCCAACCGGACCCGGAGCGGGGTCGACGTGAGCTTCAGGGTCCAGGACTCGAAAACCCTCGGTCCACGCCAGAGGACGCGCCTGCTTGAGCGCTATGGACCGGTCGTCCGGGCTAGTGCGTCGGAGCATCGGTCCCAGGCGCAGAACCGCCGGCTGGCCTTGGAGCGCCTGGCACAGCGCATTGGGGAAGGTCTCAAGAGCCCTCGACTTCGGCGTGCCACCCTGGCGACTCGCGCGTCGGTCGAACGCCGCCTCTCCGACAAGCGGTCGAGAGCACAGCTGAAGGCGAGCAGGGCGAGACCGGGTCCCGATGAGTGAGGTGGCCACGGAACGGAGCTCATCACCCCGCTAACTCTGCCAGCTGGCAGAATGCCTCCTCCAAGAAGGCGAGTATCTCCGACATCAGTCGCTCGGGCGCTACGCGCAGTTCGAGGATCGAGCGGGCCTCAACCATGCGCGCGCGAGGCAACTGCCTCGATAGCTTGACCGCGTCGTCCAGCGGATGCAGCCGTCCGGAGCGGTGGCCGATCACGAGGGCAGGGCTTCGGATCGATGTTCGCTGCGTCACCTGCGGGACCACGGATCCGGTCATGACTCCTTTGGGCACTGCCGCTATGCCTTGAGGCTCGAGGCTGAACGCGCCCAGGACGGAACCGAGCGTGCCAAGTCGATCCCGTGGGACCAGGCGTCCCATGCGAAGGACCGCACTCAGGAGCGGGCTCGCATAGCTCGCCAGGAGGAGCACGGGTGCGAAGACCAAGACCGGCATCTCGAGGAGCAGGCCGGCCACGCGTTCGGGCACGAGGCTTGCCGCCTCGAGGGCAACGTTGGCTCCGAGGGACATCCCTCCAAGCACCGCCCGATCGATTTCGAGCACCTCTAGGAGGCCGAGCACTGTCGCCGAGTACGCCTCGATGCGATGGGCCGCTGGTGTCGCCGGCTTGGCGGAACGGCCGTGACCGGGGAGGTCCAAGAGCACCACCCGGTAGCCGGCGCCCGCCAACTCTGTAGCAAGCCCCCGATTCACTCCGGAGTCGAGAAGGAGGCCGTGGAGGTAGACGACAGTGCGCTCACCCCGACCGAGGATCTCGTACGCGATGTCCATGCCGTCGTGATCGAAACTCCCCAGATACGGCTTTGACGGTCCCCGCTCATCGTCGCTGCTCCTGGACGCTGTCAGCTGAGCTCGCCGTTCTCAGCAGCGGCAAGGCGGCCTTGATCGCCGCCGCCAAGGTGGCCGCCGCATCCGCCCCTATATCCTCTCCCACGCCGTGCAGAGACGTCAGTGAGGCGTACCCGGCACCCACCAACGCCGCGTCCTCGTCCGGACTTTCTCCCGAGGTGTCACCCGATGTCGGCACCGCCGTCCCGAGCTCCAGTTTGACCGAGCCGGACCCGTCCTCGCGCATGTGAGCGACCGCTCCCTTCACGATCCCCGCGTCGCTGATCCGCCCCGACACCACTCCTCGCAGCTCACTGGTGGGCACAGACGGAACGTTCAAATTGAGGATGGTCCTTGGCGGAGCTACGGCGACGACCGGCAGGATCCGCTCCGTGAGGTGGGCAGCCGTCGTCCACTGGTGCGGCACAGGGCGCGAGCGCAGCGACACGGCCAGGGTTCTGAAACCGTGCTGTGAGGCGGTTAGGGCAGCCCCTACGGTCCCAGAGTGCAGGATCGAACGGCCTACGTTCACGCCGAGGTTGATCCCCGACACGACCACGTCGGGCACCGGGCCGAAAGCCCCGAACAAGCCGATGACAACCGTCAGTGCCGGTGGGGCATCGACCCCGAAGGTCGGTACCGACTCGGCGCCCGCGATGCGCACTCGGCGGGCGCCAACCGCCTCCCGTTCGTAAACGGTTCCGACAGAGGCGGACGATCCCGAGTAGTTCGCAAGGGGCGCGACCACCACTAACTGGTGCCCCCGTGGCTCCGCCCACAGGGTCAGCGATCTGACCAGCGCCTCCAGGCCTGGCGCGTGCACACCGTCGTCGTTGGTGACCAGGATGCGCACTTGGGACACTACGATACCGCCGGCGCCGGCGTGACCTCCGAGCGCCAGCCGCGCCAGATGACACCGCCGACCCCACGATCGCCCCAGGCCC
>JBOGFX010000039.1:0-1751 GCA_050743805.1 Acidimicrobiales bacterium | reverse complement strand
GCTCGGCACCTGAGGGGAACGTGACCCAGCGAAGACGGCGCCCCGGGCCGAGTGGTAGCGCAAGAGGGAGATCCCGAGCCCACGGGAGACGGCCGACGCAGTGCCGGAGGCTTGAACGCTGAACCCGCCTCCGGCACGGGCCTCGAGCCCCAGGCCCTCCAGCCAAGAGACGGTCGCTCGGACCGTCGAGGGCAACGGCCCGAAGTCGGCGTCGAAGGCACCTCTGGCCAGCCAATGGTGAAAGCTCGAGGACCCCGGTGAGTATTGCGACGAGAGCAAGGAGGTGATCCCGGAGGGATCCCGGGGCGCGAGCACCACCTCGAAGTCGACCTGTTCGTTCCCGGGGAGCGAGCCCGCGGGAACCAGGTCCTGCGGCAGGGGTGCGGGAGCAAGTCGGGCGGGACGCTCGGTGCCTCCGGTCGCGCCCGAGGCCGCGCCCACCGAGACGACCGAAAGGGTTGCCGCCAGGGCGCACAGGCCGATCAAGCCACGGGGCAGGGCCCGCACCCGAGCTTTCCCGGTCTCCCCCTCCATTCCCGTGGCACACTACACGAGCGCACTGAACGCCCAACTGGATGCGAGAAGGAGCCCCAATGGCCTTCGATCCCCTCCCGGTCGTCGCAACACTCGGCAAGCACGAGATCGCGGGCATCGTGGTGATCGTCGTGGGGGCGCTGATCGCCCTGGTCGGGGTGGTCCGCGGCTTGCAGCGCCTCAGCGGGGCCGCGTTGGTCGTCCTGGTGGGGATCGTGATCCTCGTCATCGGTGCCCTGGTGTACACCCGCACGATCCATCCCTAGCCACCTGGGCGACCGATCGAGATTCGGGCGGGGCCACAAGGGCTGGCGTAGGCAACAATATGGCCATGGATCGCGTGCGCAGCGCCGTTGCCCGGGTGGCCCGGCGACCGCTGCGCGCCCTGGTCTCGCCGATCATGCGCCGGCTGCATCCACGGGTGGTCGAATGGGTGAACGAACTGACCGGCCCGAGGCTCGGCGCGGCCGAACAGGCGATCGGGGCCCTCAGAGGCGATGTCGAGGGCATGGAGCGATACGTCCCCGCCCTTCTCGGCGCCATAGCGTCGGCAAACCGCTCCATCCGGCGCGACCAGCGTGACGACATCGAGCTCGCGCGCCTGCTCACAGAGGTCCTCTCGGCCGGTGTTGGTCACGGTGTCGGCGCCGACCACCGGGGGCTCGGATCCCTGGAGACCTCCGTCGCTGCAAAGATCCTTCGACCAGAGCGGCTCGCGGCCGCAACCCAGACACGCCTGTCAATCGGCGCGGAACCGGCCGATGCCTCCTACCTGTGCGTCGACTCGATCGAGGGACCCCGAACCGACATCGTGGCCGATCCGGCGGCGCTGCCCTTCGACCCAGGGACGGTCAGCGAGATCAGGGCACCTCACGTGCTCGAGCGCTTCAGCATGGCCGAGGTGCGTGAAGTCCTGCTGCCCCACTGGGTGGCGCTTCTCCAGGACTCGGGGATCCTGGCCGTCGTGGTCTGCGACATGGACAAGCTCGCCCGCGACTACGTCTCGGGCGCCATCGGCCTCGACGAGCTGCAGCTGGGCGGCTTGGGAGCCGAGCACCTCGGCCTCGGTCCCAGGCGCTCTGCGTTCTCCGCCGCCTCCATCGTCGATCTGCTGCGCCGATCGGGGCTAGAAGAGCTGAGCGTGACCGCGGATCCCCTGCGTGGTGACTTAGCGATCGAGGTGTCCGGCTCAAAGGTCGATGGCGGCCACTGAACCA
>JBOGFX010000038.1:0-6600 GCA_050743805.1 Acidimicrobiales bacterium | reverse complement strand
TATAGAGACTGTTAAACGGGTAGGAAGAAGTCCCCTGTGAACATGGGGTGCTATCGCAATTTAAGGACGACGTGGACCAGTTGTCGCTCGCAAAGCCGAATCCGTGGATATCCCCATCCGGCGTTTGCATAAACTGGACGGTAACGTTCGGATGCGCATTCAAGGTGTAGGTGACGATGGTATTTGAGGAGTCAGGACTGTACGGATCGCCACTTATGGTGTCTGGGTTCTCAGTCCAATAAGACGTAATCGCTGACCCTTGGTTCGAGGTCACCACTCCAGCCATATAGGCATACGCATTTAACGTGCCCATCTCCCGGCTCCAAGCATAGGATCCCCATCCCCAGTTTGCAGCATCTTGACCCGCGTCTCCGGTAGTCACGATGATCGTACGTACACAAGCTGCATCGGTGCTCACCGCGTACGAAATCTGTGTCGCGAGACTCGGATTCAGGAATAGGAGGTCGTCGTCATTATGGGCAACGATGTTCAGCCACGACGTCGTGCAGCCGCCTGGCGTACCAACGGAATCGGCTGCAGCTGCAAGCGGGGTCCCAAGGGAAGGAACCAGCAAGATACCAACGCCAATAGACGCCACCAAGACTGCCACTGTCGTCAGGAACGACACCAAGCGTGCTTTGCAGGTTTTCATTGCTGCTCCCCTCTCTCCTTGATCGGGACCGCAGGCGATGTCCCGTCCCAACCCAAACGACGGCCCCCACAACACGTGGTCAGTTTACCACTGACAGTGGGTGATGGGAAGGCTGCGCGCAGGAAAGGCAGAAACTTTTGGAACGCGGCTTCGGCTCTGGAGCTTCGGCGTCACCTAGGGATCGCCGACGCGATGATCCTGGATCCCGGCGCGGACATGAGCCGTTTCCCGACCCCCAGGACAGCTTTGTGCCTGGGCAGGAGTGGCGCTGACGAGCTACGAATCCGGCGGGCACCCGCCACGGCTCGCAGTGGAGCGCTCATCGAGGCGGTCCGCGCCGGGAGACGGACCAAGGGAAGCTACCACCCGGCGCAGCATGCCCGCATCGCCCGGCGTCCGGGGATCGAACAAAGCCGCCGCTGCGGTTGCGAACTCGATGCTGTTCATCATCTGGCGCCTGCTCTCTGATGGCCAGATGTGTGCGAAGGTCCGGAGTCGACTACTTCACCCGCAACTACGACCCTGCCACCGGGGCGAAGTGACTCGCGCGTCGGATGCATGCGCTTGGGTTGACGTCACCCTGACCAACAGGGCCGAATAGTCCCGATACACTCGGACAGTGGGGGTTAGGCACCGTCTGGGGTGATCGCGTGAACTCACGCGACCCCATGCATCGTTGCGAGGCGTGGGGACATCACGGGCTGGTTGGTCATTGAAAACGAGGGGAACCGGTCGCCGTCGGCAACCAACGTGACTGCGATATGTGGATGATCCTTTTGTTGATCGTCCCCTGGTTGCGCCCACGAGGTGGATGTCCGACCGGCCACCGTGGTCGTAAGACACGTCCGATCTAGGGCAAGCCGGTGGGGCGAGATCGGGCGCATACCCGTTCTTGGGCGAAGGCCGCCACCTCTATTGACTTGATCCCGTACGTGCACGGTTGGTCACGCCGCGAACCATCAGCCCGGCTACGGCTCGGCGTGCATCGACCTCGTATTTGTGCAGTATCGAGGAGACGGCGAAGAGCTGTTGACGCTCGGGCAGCGCTCGAAACCCAACCACCGACCCAACTATTTAGTCGGGAGGTGTTTCGACTGGGCCTATCTTCGCGTCGGTGCGGGCGATAATGGTCGTCGACGCGCCGAGCCGGTGCCCATTCCAGAGTCGAACAGAAGCACGCCACACCCCCGGGTAAACGCCCAGCACCGAGGCGTTTGCCGTCCTCGTCCCTCCACGAACACGTCGTGGGGTGGCGTCTGCCCAAATCCACCCTATGAAATCATCTGGCTCCCGTCGCGGTCGCGACCTCACCAGGCGCGAGGACTGATGTGGAACGGCTTGTCAAGGCCCCTCACCGGACTTTCTTGAGATCTTTTCGGGCGCGCCAGACCAAGGGTTCGGCGCTTTGATCGATGTTGAGCAGACGACGGGGTCCCGGGGTCAAGACGGAGCGTCCGGAGCGAAGCGAGGACGAACGGTCTTCAGGCCGGGTGGCCGCCGCTACGCGGCCCCGATTGTCCGCGGGTGCGGGCGCGCAAGGACTCGACCGTGTGCCGGGGCGAAACAAGCGGGCTTGCCGCCAGACTGATGTACGCGGGTCGGAACCGCAGGAGGGCGTTGCGCAGAGAGTTGCCCCAGACTGATTGCGTCCCGCTGATGCCGGGTCATAGTCCTCACGGGGATCGGTTCTGCTGCGGCGGTGCCCCGGCGCACGGTGGAGGCCTCGCTCACGCCGAGCCCTCGGCGCGTGGCGAGCTGGACGAATTGCGCATCTCAGGCCGCTGCTGTCATCTCTGCCCACACGAAGCAGGCGAGCTCACGCGCGATGGCGGTGACGACGGTCTTGCGCGGCGACTTGCGAGCGTCAAGGCGGTTGAACCGGCCGCACAGGCGCAGCTGGGCGGCCCAGGCCCGGGCGACCACCTCGGGGTCGAGCCCTTCGTGGCGCCGCCTCAAAGTCACGCCAACGTGGGCCCGTCCCTTGTAGGCCCAGGCGGATTCGACGAGTTGGGTGCGCAGGTGGGTGTTGCCGGCGTGGGTGATGCCGCCTCGATGGGTCCGCTCACCGCTCGAGCTCTCCGAGGGCACCAACCCGCAGAAGGCGCTGAACGTGCCCGCCGTCGGGAACCGCGTTCGAACCACAAAGCGAGTTCGGCGTCGATGGCGTCGACGGCCGCCGCGCGGGCGGTCAGGGTGGCGCCGTAAAATGGGCCATGGTCGCGTCGAGGGCGGACTCGTCGAAGCACGGGGCGGTCGATCACCATGTCGGCCCGGGCCCGGCACAGGTCGCGGACCGCTTCCTCGGCCACCGTGGGGACCCGCACCGCCGTCAGCTGGCCACCCCGCAAGAGGAGCGCGCGACGCCTCGCGTCACGTTTGACGCTCCTATAACCCGTCAAGTCGTCATGGTCGGCTCTCGAGCTGACGGAAGAGCTGTCGGGCGACGTAGCGCTTGAGGCATCGCTTGATCTCCCGGTCGCTCTTGCCCTCGGCGCGTCGGCGCTCTACATAGGCCTTGGTCGCCGCGTCGTGACGGATCCGGTTGATCACGATGACGTGCAGGGCGCGGTTCAGCTGGCGGTCACCGGACCGGTTCAGGCGGTGTCGGACCGTGAGCCCCGAGGACGCTGGGATCGGCGCCACGCCGGCCAGGCTGGCGAACGCGCCGCCCGAGCGGAAGCGGCCCGGATGTGACCAGGCACACAGCAGCGTCGCGGCGACGACGGGCCCGATGCCGCACTGGTCGAGGAGGTCGGGGCGCCAGCTGCGGACGATGTCGCTCAGCGCCCGCTCGTGGTGCTGGGACTCGGCTTCGCGGTCGACCACGCGACGGGCGAGCGAACGCAGCACGGTGATCATCGTGTTGGTCTCGACATCGTGGTGCGCACCGGTGCGCAGCCGCGTCGCGGTGCTGAGGATCGCGTGGATGGTCTTGTCCCGGAATCGGCACCGCAGGGCCTCGGGGGCGGCGACGACGAGCGCGTGGATCTGGCGCTGAGCAGCCGTGCGGGCGTCGATCGCGGACCGCGAGCAGCACGGAGAGCGCCGCTCGATCTCCCATCTCGCGCGGCTCGCCCAGCTCAGGGCGGCCAAGGGCCTCGCGCGAGCGCAGCGCGTCGAGGGGGTCGGACTTCTTGCTGCCACGTCGAGCCGAGCGACTCGGGCCGTCGAACTCGATCACCCACTTGCCGCGCTCGCGCAAGAAACGAGTGAGACCGGCGCCATAGCTGTTGGTGCCCTCGACCGCCCAGGCTCGACAGGTGCCGTGGGCCGCCGCCATCTCGAAGAGGGCGCGATGGCCATCGTTCGTGGTTGGGGCGGTGAGCTCGTCGAGGAGACCGCCCGTTGCTGCGAGCACCGCTGCCGCGGTGTTTGTCTGCTTGTGGGTGTCGACCCCGATCACGAGGTCGACCTGATCTGCCAGCATGGTCATCGCGTTCATTCCTTCGCCGGAGGGACGTGGTCGGTTCCGGTCCGGGAAGAGACGGCAGGACTGTGACGGGACACGCCCAGAGCGAACTAGGCGGTCAAGCTCCTGATCAGGCCAGCAACTCCGACCGGGCCGGTGCCGGCGACCACGGGCGGACAAGTCCCAATAAAGGCACGAAGCCAGTCAGTATTCGAGCCACACCCGCAGTCACCGACAGCAGCCCAGCAAACGAGCTGCGCTGCACCGCGGATACTCACAGTCAGTTTTGATCCGGTCTCCGGGGGCAACCGGGATCAGCGACGGAGCGATGACCTCGCAGCGCCCCCCGATGGCCCTGAGCTGCCGGGCCAGCTCGTAGCCGGTGGGCCCGGCTTCGTAGCAGGCGACAAGGCCCTTTGGATCCTCGAATCGGCGGATCAGCCGCCGAACCGCATCAGGATCCGACGAGATCTTGTCCACCGCCGGGGCGTCGGACCCCGGCGCCAGCACGGCAGCGGAGATGGTCAACTTGTGAACATCGAGACCGAGGAGGGTGGCATTTTGCGGCACACTGATCATGACGGCTGGCTCCATTCGTATGGTGGCTCGGTCCGCTCACGTGGGCGGACAACCCACGTCATATGCGAATCGGGCCAGCCGTTCCATACTCACTGAGGGGTGGAGCCGGAAAGCGTCTCTACTGATTGGTGGTCGGGTCGTACGAAGCCCCGCTGTTGAGGTCAACGTAGCGGACGACCTTGGCTTCCTCCATAAGTTGAGTTTGGCCAGCCCAGATGAGCGCGAGAGGCCCGGTCCAGATCACGGACCGGGCGGGATCTCCGACCACCTTGAAGAGGCCGTGGCGCTCCGGAATGGTGGACCCGAAGTACTCACGGCTGAAGGAATGGGGAGGACAAGGACCAAAAGGGCGAGGGTGCAGGCTCCGACACCGAACGCTCGGAGTCCCTGTCCGCTGGCGATGGCACTCACGTGGGGCCTCCATCTGTCGGCGGCGCTCGAAAAGTGCACACTTTCGGCGGGCGAAAAGTGGACAGTTGTGAGGCTACCTCTTGGCCAGCAGGACATCGTTCCGCCGATTCCCCAGGTGCAGTGACAGCAGGACATCGTTCCGGAGCCGGCAGGTCGACATCCGCAGGACATCGTTCCGTCTCATCGCAGGCTGCGGGACAGGTTGAAGTCGCCGTCGTGGACGATCTCGCCGTCCATCGTGACGACGATGAGCCGCTTGGAGCGGACCTTGATGGTGGCCATGACGTACTGGTGCGTGTGCTCCTCGGCGACGGTGAGCCGCTTGCCGAACAGGTCCAGGCGGCGGTTGGACCGGATGTAGCGCACCACCTCGATGCGGCCCTTGGCCGGCAGGCTGGTGGGCACGAGGTAGCCCGGAGAGAGCGGTTGATAGGTGCGGCCGACCCAGACCTCGTCGGGGCTCGCTCCGCCGTGAGCCGAGTAGCGATGGTGCTCGTTGTGGAAGGCGACGAAGGCCGCGTTCTCGGCGCCCAGGTGCTCGAGGCCGCTGAAGCGCTCGGTGCGGAAGAAGCTCTTGTCCCACACGTCGTTGAAGTGCTCGACCACCCCGTTGCGCCACGGCTCTCGCAGCGGGATGAACCGGGGGACGACGTCGAGATCGAGGCAGGTGGCCACCACCGGGCCAAAGGTCGCCCACCCCGGCGGGATCGCCCCTCGGAAGTTCGAGTGGTTGTCGAACTGGGCGATGCCGGGGACGCCGAGCACCCCCCACATGGCGGCGATCTGGCCAGCGATCCAGGTAGGACGGGCTGCCGTGAGGATCGAGCTGCCCGCGGCGTGGGACCCGACATCGATCAGGTTGAGGGCGTGGAACTCGATGGCACCGTCGAGGTGACGGGGGCCCACCATGTCGATCTGGTGGACTGCTCCGGGCTCGGGGCTCTCTGCAACCCGATAGGGCACCCCCTTGGACACGTAGCCGGCCTGGCGGCGTCTCGGCCGGGCCAGCCCTGCGGCGGCGATCACCCGTTCGATCGTCCAGCGCGGCGGGATCGGCTCCACGCCCACCCGGCGCAGCTCCCAGGCGACCGCCAACGGCCCGAACTGGGCTCTGGGGTTGAGGACCAGCCGTGCTCGGGCGTCGAGGATCGCCTGTCGCAGTCCGTCGTCGATGCGGGTGGGCGAGGTGCGCGGCGCCCGGGACCGCCCCTCGGCCCACTTCAGGTTCCCCATCTCGAGGTCGGCCCTGGCCGACCACTTGCGGACCCATCGGCTGGTGCGCCCGAGCGCCGTTGCCACCTCCTCGGCACTTTCACCACTGTGGCGCCGACGCACCGCCTCTTTGCGCAACTCCGCTTCGGACACCTGGGCTCCTCGCTTGTCGATGGATGACCCGATGCAAGCTGTCGGAACGATGTCCTGCGGTTATCCCCTCTCACCAGCCGGAACGATGTCGTGCGGACACCCCACCTGACTCTGCGGAACGATGTCTTGTGGTTCGCGCCGGAACGATGTCCTGCGGATCGTCAGCTAGCCTCGTGCGCAGGCG
>JBOGFX010000037.1:0-6696 GCA_050743805.1 Acidimicrobiales bacterium | reverse complement strand
TGGAACCGACAAGACCGAATGCGGTCTGCACGCCTGATGGCTCACGACAAGGACAACCCTTACGGGGTTAGGTTCCGGGGCAGCGATCGACCGATGGCCTTCGTCAACCCCTACCGCCGGATCGGCGAGCTCAACAACGTCGAGCGGTGGAAGCTCGCTCGCCACCCGATGGAAGCCGCCCGCGATGTGATCGAGCGCTACTCCAAAGAGGGGCCGGACGGGATCGGGGCGATCGAAGGTGAAGCCGAACGTCTCAAGTGGGTGGGCATCTACCCGCAGCGCCAGGGCGGCGACGCCTTCATGTTGCGGATCAAGGTCCCCGCTGGCCGGCTCTCGGCCGACCAGGTCCAAGAGATCGGGCTCGTGGCCGAGGCCTTCGCGAACGGTCCTCAAGACTCGGAGGTCTTCGGCAACCGTTACGCCGACATCACAACCAGACAGGACATCCAACTGCACTGGATCAGGATCGAAGACGTCCCGCGCATCTGGGAGAGGCTCTTCGACGTCGGGGTGACGACGCTCCAGGCGTGCGGAGACTCGAGCCGGAACGTCACGTGCTGCGCGGTCTCGGGGATCGACGCCAACGAGGTCTTCGACGCGTACCCCGTGGCCAGGCAGATCTCGGACTTCTTCACCGGGAACCGCGAGTACTCGAACCTTCCCCGCAAGTTCAAGATCGGCCTCACCGGTTGCAGGGACGACTGCGCTCGCGTCGAGATCAATGACATTGCCCTGTGGCCTGCGGAGGACGTGGACGGCTCGGTGGGCTTCAACGTTCTCGCCGGCGGCGGTCTGTCCGACGGCGAGAGAATGGCTTCGGACATCGACATCTTCGTACCGCCCGAAGATGCCCTCGAGGTCTGCCGGGCCATCGCCCAGGTCTTCGGGGAGCTCGGGAACCGTGAGAACCGTGGATTGTGCCGGATGCGCTACCTGGTGCAGGAGCTGGGTCCCGAGGGCTTCCGGGAGGCGGTGTGCGAGCGGACCAAGCTGGTGCTCCGCCCGGCTGGCGCGGAGCTGACCACCTCGTTCAGAGGCGATCACGTGGGCGTGCACCCCCAGAAGCAGGAAGGCCTTTTCTACGTTGGGGGCTCGGTTCCTGTGGGCCGGATGCGGGGGATCGAGCTGATCGAGCTCGCCCGTCTGTCGCGCACCTACGGAGACGCGACGGTGCGACTCAGCGCTGACCAGAACTTCATATTGTCGGGAGTTCGAAAGGACCGCCTCGACGATCTTCTGGCTGAGGACCTCATCACAAAGTACTCCCCGTATCCGGGGCCCTTTGAGCGTGGCGTGGTGGCCTGCACGGGGTCCGAGTTCTGCCGCTTCGCCATCGTGGAGACCAAAGAGCGCGCGGTAAAGCTCGCGCGGCGCCTCGACGCGAGCCTCGAGGCGATGGGGTCATCGCCTCCGGTGCCCGTCGAGCTCTGTCGCGCAAATGACCGCCAGCGGAGCGACAGAGGGGTGGTCCGGCTTCATTTCTCGGGGTGCCCCGCAGGCTGCGCGCAGCCTCAGATAGCCGACATCGGCCTGCGGGGCGAGATCGCACATGTCGACGAGCACATCGAAGAGGCGGTCGACATCGGGCTGGGCGGCTCACTGGGCCCCGATGCCGCCTTTATCGATTGGATCGCGGGCGCGGTGCCGGTCGACCGGCTCGAGGCGGCCATCGAGGGCCTGCTTGTGCGCTTTGCCAGGGACCGCCGGGGCGATGAGCCCTTCTACGGATGGGCGCGGCGGGTCGACAACAGCGAGCTGCTCCAGATCATCTCGACCTCGGCGCTTGCGGAGGCCCCATCGTGAAGCGCTTCCGGCTCCGCGAGGAGATGAACGGGATCGATGAGCCCCCGGACAAGGTCTGGTTCTGGGAGCTTGCGGCGAGCGTCATCGACGCGGAGCGCTGCATCCAGTGCGGCACCTGTGTCGCGGTTTGCCCCTCGAACTCTATTGGGGTGAACCAGGACTCGGGGCTCCCCGAGCTGGTCAAGATGTGCACCGGGTGCTCGCTCTGCTGGGACTTCTGTCCACGCGGCGGCCTCCGCTACGAGGCGCTGTGGCCTCCTTCTCGACAGGAGGGAGCCGTGGAGCGCTCGGACTCATCGGACACATATTGGAAGGTCACCGGCGGCCCTCCGGGCGAGGGGCTCGGTGCGGTGATGGAGAGCTATGCGGTACGTGCCTCGGCCCCCTTCGACGGCATCCAAGACGGTGGGGCGGTCAGCGCCCTTCTCGTTGCGTTGTTGGAAGCTGGAGAGATCGACGGAGCGCTCGTGGCCAAGCCCAGCGACGACCCCGAGGAGCCCTGGAAGGGGGTTGCGACGATCGCCCGTGATCGCGAGGAGGTCCTGGCCGCCTCGGGCAGCTTCTACAACCAGACGATGGGTCTGGCTGAGCTCGATCTCTCCAAATACAAGCTCGGACCGGACCCGCGTATCGCGCTGGTTGGGACGCCCTGTGAGATCCAGGGGATCCGGGCGATGCAGGCCCGGCGCTGGCCCACGGGCGCTCACCGCGTCGACTCGGTCGTCCTCACCGTCGCGCTCATGTGCACGAAGAGCTTCGACTACGAGGGCCTGATCCTGCGCGAGCTTCGTGACAAGCGCCGGGTAGACCTCGAGCGCGTGGAGAAGGTGGACGTCACGGACGGAAAGATGATCGTCCAGTACAAAGACGGCCAGTTCCCGGTCAACGAGTCTGTGAAGAACTTCCACCACACGGCCCTCAAGGGCTGCGACGAGTGCGCCGACTTTCTTGGTCGCAGCGCCGACATATCGATGGGCAGCGTCGGGTCCTTGGCGGGTTGGACGAGCGCCATCATCCGCACCGAGAGGGGCCTCAGGGCATTCGACAGGGCGCGGCCTAAGCTCGACGTGCGCTCTCTAGACGATCCCGAAGCGCTCTTGCGCCTCGACAAGCTGGACAAGCGCATCGCCGTGCGCTCGCTCAACAGGCCATTCGATCCCGACGCTCCGCTCTTCATCGACTACTCAGATCACGTGTCCGACTATTCAGGCGGCGACCGTGCCCCTGTGGTGGCGGTGCGATGACTGCCACAGCTTCACGGCCTCGGCTGCACCTGCCGAGCGAGCCCGACGCGACCCGCTGGCGCGAGTGCATCAGGGCGGGCGCGAGTGTCGAGGAGGTTGTGGAGAAGGACGAGGGCGTAGCGTCCTGGCTGTGGGAACGCTGGCGGGTGCTCGACGCTGCGGGCATGGACCGCGACCGGTTCTTCGCCGTGGCGGCCTCCTACCGGCGCGAGATCTGGCTCTGGCTCATGGGCGAGCGCACCTGGGCCCAATGCGCGTCTGGCCTGCTGGGGCGGGTCGAGCGCAGGTTCTGAGGCCTCTGCGCTACATGCGTCTTGGTCGCGGCCGGTGATCAAGCCGCCGCCTGCGCTCACTTTTGAGGGGGTCTCGGTCCGGCGCCACGGGCGTCCGATTCTTCGAGAGATCGACTGGACGGTCTTGGAGGGGGAGCGCTGGGTGGTGCTCGGGCCCAACGGGTCGGGAAAGACGACGTTGCTCGCGGTCGCGGGAGCGCGCTCGTGGCCCACTCAGGGAAGGGTCGAGATCCTGGGGAAGGGGCTAGGGGATGTCGACGTCAGAAACCTGCGCACAGAGGTGGCTTTTGTCTCGGCCGCGGTCTCCCGCGAGCTGCGACCTGCCCAGGAGGTCCGCGAAGTCGTGGCCAGTGGCAAGTCCGGTGCTCTGGAGATCTGGTGGGACAAATATGACGAGACTGACTGGGCGGAGGTGGATCGGCTTCTTTCGATGACCGAGATCCCCGAGCTTGGGGACCGCCCCTTCGGGCTGATCTCCGAAGGCGAGCGCCAGCACGTGCTTCTGGCGCGGGCGTTGATGAGCCGACCCCGTCTTTTGCTTCTGGACGAGCCTGCGGCGGGATTGGACATGGGAGCGAGGGAACGGCTCTTGGGCGTCCTCGGCGGACTTGCGGATTCACCGGGCGTTCCTGGGCTGGTCTTGGTCACCCACCACACCGAAGAGATCCCTGCGGGAATGACCCACGTGCTGCTCTTGAAGGCGGGAGCGGTCCAGCGGTCCGGCTCCATCGACGAGGTCCTCGTCTCTGAGTCCGTGTCCCAGTGCTTCGGCATCGAGGTCTTGGTCAGACGAGACGGGCCGCGCTGGTCGTCACGGGCCACTGCCGAGCTGGCTCGGTAGGCGTTGCATCCACCAACCAAAGGGCCAACCTCGCTAGCTTGGGAAGAACTTCGACCGAGGAGCAACTCGCGTGATCGTGCTGATCCTGGTCGCGATCCTCTGGATCGCCGTTCTCGCTCCCACCGTCATCTCCAAGGTCCTGGATCGTCGTTCGGCTGGTTCGATCGGCAGGTTCCACGATAGCCTTGACGTTTTGGAGCGCACGGGACCCAAGATCGTCCAACCCGCATTTCGCCTTGTTGGCGATCAATGTGACCAAGCAGGGGAAGTACCTTCCGTGGTCCCACTCAGCCCGCCCCCCGTTCGACCAAATCTCGTTCTGCTCAGAGGTGCGGGCCCCCAGGTGGCCGAGCCTGATCTCGGCGATGCTTCGGCGAGACCGTTCGCCTCGGAGCTGCCGGTCAAGTCCGCAGCGGTCGAGCCAGGCCCCCGAGTCACGCAGAAAGCTGGGACGGCCCGGCGACGCCCGGCTCGGCGGAGGCGGCGTGACGTCTTCGCGTCGCTTTGTGCCGTCGCGGCGGTCGGCGGTCTGCTTGGAATTGCCCGGCCGCTCAGGGGCGCGTGGATCGTCTCGGCCTTTTGCCTAGCCATGCTCGTCGTATTCGTCGGGGTTTGCGCGTACATCCAAGCAGTTCAATCTGGTCGGCGCGACTCACACGGGGCCCGGACACATCCGACCATGCCCTACCGGATCCAGCCTGTTCACGCTGAAGAGCAAGAAGGGTACGACCAGATGCCCTCGAGCTACCCTGAGGAGGAGGTTTCCCGCCTGGCCCGAGCGCACTAGGAGTCGTCAACTACGTGGGCGCTAATCTCGAAGTGGCCGGGGGTGTAGCTCAGTTGGCAGAGCGCTACGTTCGCAACGTAGAAGTCGGCGGTTCGAGTCCGCTCACCTCCACCATTCATTTGGTTGGATCCCCTAGAAAGTCCAGATTTTGCTGGACTTTCGCGGCCGCGAGCCGTGTTATCCACAGGGTTTAAGGACGTATTTGTGGACGGGTGCTCAAAATTGCCGTACGCAGCGGTACGCAGATGATCCCGCGCCGCCCCGGCCACACGCTGCACGTTCGATTTGTGGTCAGCGGTGCGGAGTGCCCGCGCCATGGGCCGCCCTACCGCAGCTATGGCGGCTGGCCTGATCAAGCGCGTCGCTGGGACACCCAAGTGCGACGGGCTTGAAGCCCTCATCTTGGCTCAACCGCCGGCCCTGGCTCCGGACCCGTGCTTCCTCCTGACACCGGGTCGTCTAGCCGAGATAGCGACGCTGGTGTTATTCGCTCTCGTCGTCTTGCTCCCAGTGCGTCTCCACCTCTAGTTGGCGTCTACCAAGTGCGCCAAGCGCCTGAGTGTCGCCCGGGTTGAGTGCTCGGAGGGCATCCGCAATGTCGATCTGCCCGCGGCGTATCGCTCGGTCGATGAGCATCCTGCGCTGTTGGTCGGTATCAAGAGCTTGTACCAACTGCGCGTTCTCGAGCGCCAAACGTTCGTTCCGAAGTCGAGCCTCGACAAGCCGCTCTTCCTTCAGTGCCACATCGAGGTCGCTCTGGGTGATCCGGTCTTCTATCGTGGCCTCCGCCACCACAGCGTCGGCCTTAGCAATAGTCCGCTTCGGCCCAAAGTCGCGGGCCACCTCGATCACCTCAACAGCCGTCGAGATCGTCTTTTCCGCACGTCCCTTCCCGAACAGAGCTGCCAGGAAAGGATTCTCGTAGCGAAGTGTTCGGACACCTACCTCCTCCGGCAAGGAACGAGCGAGCTCGTCAGCGACCAGAGCGTCGTAGAGGACTGGATCAAGGACATCGAGTCCCACCCCTCCGAAGAAGGGGAAGCCGGTACCTATGAGGCGGTCGTAGCCAGCGTCCGATAGCGCACGGAAGGAGGACGAGACCTCTCTATCGCGTTGGTTCCTCCGATAGAAGTACTCGAACCAGATATCGGGAGGGAAGCGGCGTCCCTCATTCGCGAGATAATCGCGGGCGGCGAGTTGACGTTCAGCCCGGTAGCGAGGGCTCAGCTCATCGCCCCGCGGAAGGCGGTCAAGTGCCGACCTCAGCTCCGCATCCGTTGGATACTTCATCCGCTCAGAGACTCCTCTGCGAACACGCCGGCTTTCGGCATCATGCGCGACGTCACTCGTGACGCGGATCCCTCTCACAAGGACTTCGAGGTTCACGGGCCTCGTGCCTGGTCCAAGGTCGGTCGAGATGTCAAGGAGCTGCACAGCTTCTGAGCGTATGCCTCGAACAGCTATATCGTCCGGGCGTGGCGGCCGCATCGCCTGCGGATGTCGGGTGCCGGCTTCTCGATCACGTCATGGTCATCGTCAGGCTCATAACGCGGTGGTCGCTCGTTCACCCGTTTCCCCCGCCACCAAGTACGGCCGCTTTTCGCGTCTCGTTGCGTATGCACAGGCCGTTAACCAGCATGTTTGGTCGGCGGCTTCTGCGTTTATGGGGACAGTTTGTGGGGACCTCCTCAACCCTTGCGTACGCAGCATATGCACGGCGGCGCGGAC